>DATJYZ010000088.1:0-4203 GCA_035499355.1 Burkholderiaceae bacterium
GGCCCGCTACCGGCGGTTCTGGACCGAGAAGCTCGATGCCCTCGGACGTTATCTTTATCACCAAGAGGAAGTCTCGCCATGGAAAGAGTCACGAGAGCGCGGCAAGCCGCGGCGGGCGAAGTCCGCATCAGTCGCAATTACGGCGTCGCCCCCGAGAAAGTCTGGCGCGCGTGGACCGACCCGCAGGCGCTGAGCCAGTGGTTCGGCCACGCCAACACGGCGTCGACGGCCGCCGAGATCGACCTGCGCGTCGGCGGGCGCTACCGCATCGCGTTCGCCGGCTCCAGCGGCGAGATGAACGAGGTGTCCGGTGTCTACCAGGAGGTGGTGCCGCTGCGTCGATTGGTGTTCACGTGGGCGTTCAAGAGCACGCCCGAGCGCGTGTCACGCGTCAGCATCGATCTCACGTCGCAGGCCGGCGGCACCGAACTGCGCTTCGTGCACAGCCACTTCCACGACGAAGCGGCGCGTGACACGCACGAGTTCGGCTGGAAGCGCGGTTTCGTCAACCTCGACGCGTTCGTGCAGCAGGCGGCGCGGCACGCGTGACCTGGCCGGCCGGCGCCAGGCGGATGCCTCGCGCCGGCCCGAGCGCTGCCATGCGCCGCAGATCGCACGTTCACTATTGAACCGCCGCGAAAGGTTCCCTTTGCTGCAATGACCTACGCGTGCCGCCCACCCGGAGGCACCCGTCAGGAGCCAACCGACAGCAGTGAAAGGAGCCGTCATGAGCGCAGTGCACGTTGAATCCGCCCCGGTCGCGCGCCCCGCCGACCCGGACAAGCTGAACGCCTTCCTCGGCAAGATGGTCGGCGACATGGGCGCCGTCGCCAGCGGCGCGCTGGTGCTGTTGGGCGACCGGCTCGGCCTGTACCGCGCGATGCGCGGCGGCGAGCCGATGACGCCCGACGAACTGGCTGGACGCACCGGCACCCACGAGCGCTACGTGCGCGAGTGGCTGTCGGCGCAGGCCGCCGCCGGCTACGTGGACTACGACGACGCGGCTGGCACCTTCTGCCTCAACCCCGAGCAGGCCGCGGTGTTCGCCGACGACGACAGCCCGGCCTCGATGGCCGGCGCCTTCGAGGTGCTGTCGAGCCTGTGGCTCGACGAACCCAAGGTCGCCGAGGCGTTCCGCCACGGCCGCGGCCTGGGCTGGCACGAGCACAGCCAGTGCCTGTTCCGCGGCACCGAGCGCTTCTTCCGCCCGGGCTACAACGCCAACCTGCTGCCGTCGTGGCTGCCCGCGCTCGACGGCGTGGTCGACAAGCTCACCCGCGGTGCGACGGTCGCCGACGTGGGCTGCGGCCACGGCGCCTCCACCATCGTGATGGCCAGGGCGTTCCCGAACTCGCAGTTCGTCGGCTTCGACTACCACGCGCCGTCGGTCGAGGCGGCCACCAAGGCCGCGCGCAACGCCGGCCTGACCAACGTGCGCTTCGAGGTCGCACACGCCAAGAGCTTCCCCGGGCGCTTCGATCTGGTGGCGTTCTTCGACTGCCTGCACGACATGGGCGACCCGGTGGGGGCGGCCACGCACGTGCGCGAAGCGCTCGCGCCCGACGGCACCTGGATGATCGTGGAGCCGTACGCCAACGACCGGCTGCGCGACAACCTCAACCCGGTGGGACGCGTCTACTACGCCGCCTCGACGATGATCTGCACGCCGTGCTCGCTGTCGCAGGAGGTGGGGCTCGGCCTCGGCGCACAGGCCGGCGAGGCACGCCTGCGCCAGGTGGTGACCGACGGCGGCTTCAGCCGCTGCCGCCGCGCGGCCGAGACGCCGTTCAACATCGTGCTCGACGTGCGGCCCTGAGCAGAGCCGGCGCGCGATCGACGCCCTTGACGGCCGTCAACGAGCGGCGGCCGTCGGCGCCCTATGGTGCAGCGGCGCACACCAGGGGAGTCGATCGATGGACGAACCGCTAAAGGTCAAGATCCTCGCGCTGCTCGACCAGCACCGCGTCATGACCGTCGCCACCATCCGGCCCGACGGCTGGCCGCAGGCGACGACCGTCGGCTATGCGAGCGAAGGCCTGACACTGTACTTTCTGTGCGGCCTCGACAGCCAGAAGGCGAAGAACCTGGCACGCGACGACCGCGTGTCGATCACCATCGACCACGACACGCCGCAGGTGATGGAGATCGCCGGCCTGTCGATGGCGGCACGCGCGACGCCGGTGACCGACCCGGCTGAAGGCGAGAAGGTGCTGCGCCTGCTGATGCAGAAGTATCCGCAGCAGGCGTCGTTCCCGCTGCCGATGCCCAAGCCGTCGGAGGTGCGCATCTTCCGCGTCACGCCGACGGTGATCTCGGTGCTCGACTACACCAAGGGCTTCGCGCACACCGACCTGGTGACCTGCTAGCCGGCCAGCAGCTTCACCAGCACCCCCGCCGCCTGCTCGCACTGCGCGCGGCTGACGTCCAGGTGCGTCACCGCGCGCACCGTGCGCGGCCCCATCGCGTTGACCAGCACTCCCCGCTCGCGCGCTCGCGCACCCAGCGTGGGCGCATCGATCGGCACGGCGGCAGGCAGGTTGAACACCACGATGTTGGTCTGCACGGTGGCGAGGTCCAGCTCCACCGGCGCACCGGCCTTCACGCGGTCTGCGAACGCGCGCGCGTTCGCATGGTCCTCGCTCAGCCGCTGCAGGTGATGATCCAGTGCGTAGAGCGCGGCGGCGCCGAAGACGCCGTTCTGCCGCATCGCACCCCCCATGCGGTGGCGGTGGCGATGCGCGGCGCCGATCTGCGCCTTCGAGCCCGCGAGCAACGAGCCGCCCGGCGCGCCGAGCCCTTTGCTGAAGGCCACCGACACCAGGTCGAACGGTGCGGCCAGCTCGGCCAGCGCCACGCTGCTGGCGGCGCTGGCGTTCCACAGCCGCGCGCCGTCGAGGAACGTGGCCATGCCGAGTTCGCGGGCCGCGGCGCAGATGCGCAGCACCTCGGCCTGCGGCACCACCACGCCGCCGGCGCGGTTGTGCGTGTTCTCGATCGTCACCAGCGTGGCGTGCGGAAAGATCGGAAAGTTCCTCGGCTTGCTGGCGGCGCGCAGGTCCTCCGCGGTGAACAAGCCGGCGCGCCCCACCTCGACGATCTGCACGCCGGCGTTGGCCGCCGCACCGCCCACCTCGTGCCAGCCGACGTGCGACTGAACACTCGCGATCACCTCGTCGCCCGGCCGCGTGAGCGTGCGCAACGCCACCTGGTTGGCCATGGTGCCGGTGGGCAGCCACAGCGCGGCCTCCTTGCCGAGCAGCTCGGCCATGCGCGCCTGCAGGCGGTTGGTGCTCGGGTCTTCGCCATACTGGTCGTCGCCCACCGGCGCCGCGGCCATCGCGGCGCGCATGCCCTCGGTGGGGCGGGTGACGGTGTCGGAACGCAGGTCGATCGGGGTGGTGGTCATGCGTTGAACTCCTCGGGGCGCATTCAAGCATGCCCCGGCCTCGTTGCCCCTAGCGCACCAAGACCTTCACGGGCTTGCCCACCGCCGTGGCCAGACGCGCGCCGGCGCGATCGGCCTCGTCCTTGTCGCTCTCGCGACCGATGAAGACGGGCCGTCCGCCGGTGCGATGGACGCGCAGCACCCAGTGGCGGTGCCGCTCCGTGCCGCGGCGCTCGATCAGCTCCACGTGGCTCACGTCCGCATAGCGCGCCACGACGCGCTCGCCGCGCATGACGGCGCCACGGTGCGCATCGAACACCAGCGCGTGGCCCCAGCGCGCCTGCACCGCGAGCACGGCAGCAAACGCAACGAACACGGCCATCGCGCCCCACCACACCCACGGCGGCGCTTCGAGTCCGCGTTGGACGCCAACGCCCCAGCGCGTGACCATGAGGCCCGCCGCCGCCGCCAACACCGCGGCGAGTGCGCCGTAGGCCGCACGCGGCAGCTCCACGCAGAGATGGCCCTGTGCGTCGGTGGCGAAGCGAATGCTGGACAGGCGCATCGTGGGGCCGATCATCGGGCATTCGGGAAGACGCGCCCCGCCATGGACAATCACGCGCTTCCATGACGGCCAGCGCTTCCATCCGCCACACCCTGCGCTCCAACCCCACCTTCCGTGGGCTGTGCGCCGGCGGGCTGCTGTACTTCATCGGCAACGCGATGCAGGTGATGGCCACCTCGTGGCTGATGGTCGAGGCCACCGGGTCGGCCATCCTCACGGCGCTCGTGCAGACCGCCGTGTTCCTGCCGATGTT
>DATJYZ010000089.1:0-10290 GCA_035499355.1 Burkholderiaceae bacterium
CCGTAGCGGATCTCCTGCTCGCTCGGGTTGGGGTTCTCCTTCAGCAGGCGGTACGCGCGGGTGATCATCCCGGGCGTGCAGTAGCCGCACTGCAGGCCATGCTCTTCATGGAACGCCTGCTGCAGCGCGTGCAGCACGCCACCCTGCTCGAGGCCCTCGATGGTGAGCACGTCGGCGCCGTCGCACTGCACCGCCAGCAGCGTGCACGACTTGACCGACATGCCATCGACGTCGACCGTGCAGGCGCCGCAGTGCGACGTCTCGCAGCCGATGTGCGGCCCGGTGTGCGCGAGGCGCTCGCGCAGCGTGTAGATCAGCAGCTCGCGCGCCTCGACGTCGACTGCGACCGGCTTGCCGTTGAGGTTGAACGAGACCTTGTGGGTGGTTGCCATCGTCGTGCTCCTCGTCTCAGGCCTTGGCGCGCGACAGCGCCGCCTGCAGCGCCCGGCGCGTCATCTCGCCAGCCATCGCGGTCTTGTATTCGGGTGTGCCGCGCGGGTCACTCGTCGGCGAGCAGGCGGCCATCGCCAGCCGTGCCGCCTGGTTCAGACTGGCGTCGTTGAGGGCCTTGCCGACCAGGGCCTGCTCGGCTTGGCGCGCCTTGATCGGTGTCGGCCCGACGTTGGTCAGCGCGATCGACACCGCGCCCACCGTGCCGCCCTTCATCTGCAGCAGCACGGCGGCGGCCGCGGTGGCAAAGTCGCCGGTCTTGCGCTTGAGCTTGCTGTAGCTCCAGCCGCTGCCGGCGGCCGGGATCGGAATGCGGATCTGGGTCAGGATCTCGTCGTCGGCGCGCTGCGTCGAATAGACGCCGAGGAAATAGCCGTCGGCCTTGACGACGCGCTCGCCCTTCGGGCCGGCCAGCACGAACGACGCATCGAGCGCCAGCATCAGCGACGGATGGTCGTTGGCCGGGTCGCCATGGCTGATGTCGCCGCCGATCGTGCCGCGATAACGCACCTGGGGGTCGGCGATCTGGCTCACGCCCTCGTGCAGCAGCGGCAGTTTCTCGGCCACCAGCTTGGAACCGTGCAACGCGTGCTCGGTGGTCATGGCACCGATGCGGATCTCGTTGCCGGCTTGCGCGATGCCGCGCAGGTCGGCGATCTTGCCGAGGTCGATCAGCGCACTCGGCGTGGCGAAGCGCAGCTTCATCATCGGCAGCAGGCTGTGGCCGCCGGCCAGCAGCCTGGCATCGGGCCCGAGGCTGCCGAGCAGCTTGACCGCGTCGGCCAGCGAGCGCGGCGCGTGGTAGTCGAAACCAGCGGGAATCATGGCGTGCGTCTCCTCTCGGCTGCGGGCGGCCCCCGCGCCTGTTGTGGGCGACAACCCTAGCGATTCGCAACCCGACGGCGGTCGCGCGCTGCACGAACGGCCGCGGCGCCCACACGAAGCGTCGCCCCGCCTGCACGAGCGGTGGTGCCGGCAGGCGTCCGGCGCGTTCAGCGGTCGGCGGCCACTTCGGCGATGCCCAGCCGCTCGAGCAGCCGCGGCACGCTGGTGCGCGCAACCGGCAGGCTGCGCTCGTCGCCCTGCAGCTTGAGCATCACCTTGCCGTCGTCGCGCACGATCTGCTCGGCGAAGTCGAGATTGGCGACGTAGCTGCGGTGGATGCGCAGGAACGAACTGCTGTCGAGGCGGCCTTCGAGGTCGCTGATCGTCAGGTTGCAGAAGCCCGAACTCTGACCGGTGTGGACCCAGGTGTAGTGCCCCTCTGCGCGGATGTAGCGGACGCTGGCGGCGTCGACCAGCATGATGCGGTTGCCGGCGACGGTGGGGATCTTGAGCAACTGTCGTTTGGTGTCGGGGCGCAGCGCCCCGGGCTCCTCGCGGATCACCGCGTCGGTGATGTCGTAGAACACCAGCGCGTAGCCGACGGTCTCGTCGCGCTCGTCCGACATCTTGGTCACCTTGACCAGCAGCACCCGCTCCGGGATGTTGATGATCATCGTCATCGGCGGCGGGTTGCTGACCGGGCACTCGGCCTGATCGATCAGGAAGCGCACCTTCGACTGCGAACGCTCCGGGTGGAACGACAGCACCACCTTCTGGAACGGCTGCTTGTCCTCCACCGGCAGCACCCGACGCGCGAAGCTGTTCATCGCCACGACCTTCAGGTCGCGATCGAGCTGCACCAAGCCGACGTCGCTGCGCTCGAGCAGGTACAGCGGACTGGCGGCGGCGGCGCGGGCGTCCACGGCTCGGAGTCTCCTTCGGGATCCTTGCGGCTGCCTGATTGAAGCACCATCCCGCGGGTCGCGCATAGGGCGCATCCCGCGCCGGCCCGCGTCCGGAGGGAGGCCGGGTGTGTCATCCTGAAGCGCTAGAGTCCGGGCCATGGCGCTCAAGGACGCTCGTGGCAACCTGCTGGGCACCGACTCGGCGGCGGCACGCGATGCCGTCGAGACCGCGCTGTGGCGGATGATGTCGTTCTACGACCCGCCGCTGCCCGACCTCGACCGCTCGATCGGGCACGATCCGCACTGGCCGCTGCCGCACGTGATGAAGGCGGGCTTCCTGCTCAGCCTGACCGAGCCGTCGCTGTTGGCCGATGCGCGCGCCCATCTCGAGCGCGCGCAGTTGCTGCTGGCCGCCGCGCCGGCGCGCGAGCGGGCGCACTGGGAGGCGACGCAGCGTGTGCTCGACGGGCGCTGGCACGACGCCTGCGCGCTCTGGGACGAGTGGTTGCTCGACCATCCGCGCGACGCGCTGGCGCTGCAGTGGGCGCACCTGTGGGACTTCTACCGCGGTGACGCCGTCAACCTGCGCGCGCGGCCGGCGCGCGCACTGCCCGAATGGGACGGCGGCGACCCGTTGTTCGCCCACGTCCTGGCGCTGCACGCCTTCGGCCTGGAGGAGTGCAATCTGCAGCAACAGGCCGAGGAGGTGGGGCGCCGCGCGCTCGCGCTCGACGCCCGCTCGCCGTGGGCGGTCCACGCGGTGGCGCACGTGATGGAGATGCAGGGCCGCTTCGACGACGGTGCCGCGTGGCTGCGCCACCACCAGGGTGCCTGGGCCGAGGGTAACGGCTATGCCTGCCATCTGTGGTGGCACCTGGCGCTGTTCCGGCTTGAGGGCATGGACGATACCGGCGTGCTGCGCCTGGTCGATGCGCATCTGGCCGGCGACGCGCTGCAGGTGACGCTGCAGCGCGTCGACGCCGCGGCGATGCTGTGGCGCCTGCACCTGCTGGGGGTCGACGTGCGCAGCCGATGCGCCGACCTGGTGGCGCAGTGGGACCTGGCCGACGACAGCGCCGGCTACTACGCGTTCAACGACGTGCATGCGCTGCTGGCGATGCTGGCGGCCGACGACGGCGCACGGGCCGAACATTGGGTTGCGCGCTGCGCCGCGCGCGCGCTGGCCGCCGACGACGCGCCGCGCGTCAATCATCAGATGGCGCGCGAGGTCGGCGCACCGCTGATGCGCGCGCTGCTCGCACTGGCGCGCGGCGAGTCGCTCGGTGCCGCGCAGGCGCTGTATGCGGTGCGCGGCAAGGCGCAGCGCTTCGGCGGCAGCCACGCCCAGCGCGACCTGATCGACCAGTCCCTGCTGGCCGCCGCCGCGGCCGACCCGGCGGCGCGCGCGCTCGGCCGCGCGGTGTTCAACGAGCGCCGTGCCGCGCGTCCGCTGACGCCGCTGACGCGCTGCTGGGGCGAGCGCCTCGGCCTCGCGATGGGCTGAAACCGCCGTGGCCACCGACAAGCAACCCGACCCGCTGAAGCTGCTCGAAGACCACATCGGCGAGCACCTGCGCGCGAGCGAGGCCTCGGGCGAACTGCGCAGTGCGCCGAGCTACGGCCGGCCGCTGCAATTCAACGACGGCTACGACGACACACCCGCCGAGCTGCGCATGGCGATGAAGATCCTGCACGACGCCGGTGTCGTGCCGGTCGAGGTGGAGCTGATGCGCCGGCTGGCCGCGCTGCGGTGCGAGGCCGCCGCCGCGGGCGACCCCGACGAGGCGGGCCGGTTGCGCCGCAAGGCCAGCGAGCTCGAGGCGCTGATCGCGCTGCGACTCGAGCACCTGCGAGGCGGCACGCTGTAGCTTGCCGAGCGGCTACACCCAGGGCTGCGCCAGGCCCTCGTCGGCGAGCACGCGCTGCACCGCCGGGCGTGCCAGCATGCGCTGCAAGTAAGGGCCGAGGTGCGGCCACTCGCGCGCCGGCTTGGCCGCCGCGCCCTTGAAGCCGCGCGTCCAGCGGCACAGCACGAACGCATAGGGGTCGAGCGCGCTGTAGGTCGAGCCGAGCAGCCACGGCTGCCCGTGCGACGCCATCTGCACGTCGAGCTGGCCGAGCAGCCCGCCGATGCGCGCCTGTGCATGCTCGCGCACCTGGTTGGCGCCGGCCTCGTTGCCGTCGTCGACCCAGCGCTCGGGATAGAAGTAGGCGATCAGCGACGTCTGCAGCGCGTTGCTCATCCACACCAGCCACTTGTAGAAGTGTGCGCGCTGCGGCGTCCCCAGCGCCGGCGCCAGCCCAGCCTGCGGGTGTGTGTCGACCAGGTGCAGGCAGATCGCCGCGGTCTCGTAGAGCACCAGCGGGCCGTCCTCGAGCACCGGGATCAGCCCGTTCGGATTGAGCCTCAGGTAGGCCGGCGACTTGTGCGCGCCCTGCGTGCGGTTGACCAGCTTCAGCTCGAACGGCAGCTTCAACTCGTGCAGCAGCACGTGCGGGATCATGCTCGCGTTGCCGGGGTAGTGGTGGAGTGCGAGCATGCGCGCCGTCCTTGCGTCGAGTGGTCGGGCCAGGTGCCCGGCGCGAGCTTAGCGCGCCGATTCAGCGCGACGAATCGGTGCTTTGCTGGAATGTGCGTTCGATGCCGGCGCCCATCGGCGTGGGGCTGCCGGCGGCCGCTGTATTGGCGGCGCCGCTCGCGGCACCGGCGGCAGCAGCATGGCGCGACGGCAGTTCGCGCACCCAATCCGCCGGAATCGCGAAGTTCAGGTTTTGCGCGTCTCCGCCCACCGAGCCGAGCGTGGTCAGCCCGACCAGCGTTCCCTGCGCATCGAACAGGCCGCCGCCGCTCGACCCTCCGGAAATCGCAGCCGAGGTCTGGATCAGCACCAGCTGGCCGGCGCTATTGCGTCGCAACGACGACACCAGGCCGGCGCTCATGGTGAGCTCCAGGCCCTTCGGGTTGCCGATCGCGAACACGTTCTGGCCGACCGCGACCTTGCTGGCGTCGGCCACCGTCACCGCTGGGGCCTTCAGCCCGGCGACGCGCAACTGGCAGAGGTCGCGCTTGACGTCCCACAGGGCGAGCCTGGCCTCGAGCGATTCCTGCTCGCGCTTGACAGCCACCCGTTTGGCCTTGGCCAGCACGTGGCAGTTGGTGACCACGGCCTCGGCGCCGACCACGACGCCACTGCCCTGGCCGAGCGGCAGGTTGTCGGCGTCGTAGGTGACCACCCGCCACACGCTGGGCGACACCTTGGCGTACACCTGCTCGGCGGTGAGCGCGTGGGCGCCGGTCGCCAGCGACGCCACGAGCCCGCAGGCCAGCCAGGCGCGGCGGCCGCTCATTGACTGATCAGACCCTGCAGGTCATTGGTGCTGGCACCCGGGTGCAGCACGGCGGCGCCTTGATCCTGGCCACCCTGGGCCACCGCGTTGCCGGCGGCCCGCGCCTGGGCCATCGGCACGCAGGCATTGCCCTTGGCGTCGCGCCGCACCGCGCCCGCGGGCGTCGCCATCGCATCGGGGTTGGTGGCGTCGAGCAGCGCCGCGCGACAGCTGTTGCCATAGGCCAGGCCATTGACCAGGTACGACTTGCCGGCCACGGGCGTGAACGACCAGCGCAGCATGCACGACTCCTTGTTCGGCTTGACGAGGATGAAGTCCACCGTGGTCAACGCGCCGGCCGCCAACGGCACCGTCGTCGGGGTGCGCGTGCTGCTACCCGCGCCGGCCAGGCGCGCGCCCTTGCAGTTCTCGGCATCGTCGTAGACGACGACGCCGAACGCATCGCCGGAGGGCACGTTGCCGCGCATCACCAGTTTGGCGGTCGGCGCACCGCTGGGTGCCACGTAGGCGGGCAGCTTGGGCGTCGGGGTCGCGCAGCCGGCAAACAGCACCGAGAGCGCGGCGGCCAGCACGGCCGGGCGCCGGGCGACGACGAGACAGACCAGCGAAGGATGTGACATGGCCGGGAGCGCGGCGCCGAGGGCCGCGGCGGAGACGAGGCCAACCCAGTCTAGGGGCGGCCCCGCGCGGCATTCACCCCGCGCGCGTAACGAACCACGCGGCGCCGTGATGGAGTGGACCGAAGCGCGCCGACCTCGTGTGCGACTACGTCACGCAGCCGGCGTCGACGGCGGCCACCGCACCGGTGGCCACCGGCGCCGGAATGCGGTAGCCGTATCGCACGGCGGTCAGTTCGGCCAGGATGCCGATGGCGATCTCCGGCGGCGTGCGCGCGCCGTTCTTCAGCCCCACCGGACCGTGCAACCGTTCGAACTCGCTTTCCTGCATGCCGAAGTGTTCGATCAGACGCTGCTTGCGCTTGGCCTGGTTGGCGCGCGAGCCGATCGCCCCGACGTAGAACGCCGGGCTCTTGAGCGCCTCCATCAGCGCCAGGTCGTCGAGCTTCGGGTCGTGCGTCAGTGCGATGATCGCGGTGTGGCCGTCGGCCTTGATGTCGGCGAGCAGGTCGTCGGGCATCTGGCGAGACAGCGTCGCCCCCTCGATCGCGAACCCGGTGGCGTACTCGTCGCGCGGGTCGCAGACGATCACCTCGTAGTCGAGTGCCCGTGCCATCTGAGCCAGGTACTGTGTCATCTGCCCGGCGCCGATCAGCACCAGCCGCCAGCGCGGGCCGTGGTGCGTGATCAGGGTGGTGTCGGTCAGCTGCAGCTCGTCGGTGTCGCCGGAGGCCTCGAGCTTGACCTCGCCATTGGCGATGGTGAGCACGCGGCGCACCCGTTCGCCCTTGGCCAGACGCTCGAGCAGTTCGCCGATGCGGGTGCGCGGCATCACCGGCTCGAGCACCAGCTCGATCAGACCACCGCACGGTAGCCCGAAACGGTGTGCGGCATCGGCATCGATGCCGTAGCGAACGACCTTCGGCCTGCCTTCGGCCAACACGCCCTCGCGGGCCTTGTCGATCAGGTCGTCCTCGATGCAACCGCCGGACACCGAACCGGTGACCATGCCGTCGTCGCGGATCGCGACCACCGACCCTGGCGGCCGTGGCGCCGAGCCCCAGGTGCGGGTGATCGTGCCGAGCACGACGCGGCGGCCATCGGTGCACCATTGCGCCACCTGGCGCAGCACTTGAAGGTCGACGTTGTCCATGCGAGCGCTCCGTACAAGGCCCAAGGGCCTTTCGTAAGGCGAATTGTGACGTGGCCGCCGAAACCGCGTCGCTGCGCCGGATCAATTCCTCGCCGAGTTGTGGCCGATGTTGCGCGCTGGAGCAATTGCCGGCCGGCAGGACGATCCGGGCTCGCGATCCTCAGGGTTAACGAGTCGGTGCGCGGCCCGGGGGCGCGACCTAGTATGGTCCGACGCGGCACGCCCTTCGCGGGCTCGTTGCTGCTCACACGCCATTTCCTCCAGGAGAAGCCATGGGCATGAAACTCACGCTCACCGTCAACGGAGCGTCGGTGACCCGCGAGGTCGAACCACAGACCTTGCTGTCGGAGTTCATCCGCGAGACGCTGCGGCTGACCGGCACCCACGTCGGCTGCGACACCACGCAGTGCGGTGCCTGCACCGTGCACATCAACGGCCGCGCGGTCAAGAGCTGCGCGATGCTCGCGCTGCAAGCCGCGGGCAGCGAACTCACCACGATCGAAGGCCTGGCCGCCGCCGACGGCACGCTGCATCCGATGCAGGCGGCGTTTCGCACCTGCCACGGCCTGCAGTGCGGCTTCTGCACGCCGGGCATGGTGATGAGCGCGGTCGACCTGGTGAAGCACCACAGCTGCTCGACCGAAGAGCAGATCCGCGCCGGGCTCGACGGCAACCTGTGCCGCTGCACCGGCTATCACAACATCGTCAAGGCCGTGGCGCAGGGCGCCGCGGCGATGAAGTAAGGGGGGCGGGTCATGAATGCACCACAAGCTCCGTTCGTCGGTCGCAGCGTCGAGCGCCGTGAAGACGCGCGCTTCCTGACCGGCAAGGGCCAGTACACCGACGACATCACGCTGCCCGGGCAGACCTACGGGTTCTTCCTGCGCAGCCCGCACGCGCATGCGCGCATCAAGAAGCTCGACACCGCGGCGGCGTCGAAGGCCCCTGGCGTGCTGGGCATCTTCACCGGCGAGCACTTCAAGGCCGTCGGCGGCCTGCCGTGCGGCTGGCTGATCAACAGCCTCGACGGCACGCCGATGAAGGAGCCCCGGCATCCGGTGCTGGCGGACGGCAAGGTGCGCTACGTCGGCGACCGCGTCGCGCTGATCGTGGCCGAGACGCTCGAACAGGCCAAGGCCGCTGCGCAGCGGATCGAGGTCGACTACGACGAGCTGCCCGCGGTGGTCGACGCCGCGAAGGCGGCCAAGGCCGGTACCGCGGTGCACGACGAGGCGGCCGACAACACCTGCTACCACTGGGGCATCGGCGACAAGGACGGCGCCGATGCGGCGCTGAAGGGCGCCGCCCACGTGACGACGCTGAACTTCCGCAACAACCGCCTGATCCCCAACGCGATCGAGCCGCGCGCGGCCAACGCGGCCTACGACGTCAACGCCGACAGCTATACGCTGTACGTGGCCAACCAGAATCCGCACGTCGAGCGGCTGCTGATGTGCGCGTTCGTGCTCGGCATCCCAGAGCACAAGATGCGCGTCGTCGCGCCCGACGTCGGCGGCGGCTTCGGCTCGAAGATCTACCTCTACGGCGAGGAGACCGCGCTGGTCTTTGCCAGCAAGCAGATCAAGCGGCCGATCAAGTGGACCGCCGAGCGCGCGGAGTCGTTCCTGTCGGACGCGCACGGCCGCGACCACGTCACCACCGCCAAGCTCGGCATCGACAAGGACGGCAAGTTCGTCGGCTTGCGCGTCGACACCACCGCCAACCTCGGAGCCTACCTGTCGACCTTCGCATCGGCGATCCCGACCATCCTGTACGCGACGCTGCTGGCCGGCCAGTACAAGACGCCGAAGATCTGGTGCGAAGTGACGGCGATGTTCACCAACACCGCGCCGGTCGACGCCTACCGGGGCGCCGGGCGGCCCGAGGCCACCTACGTGCTCGAGCGCCTGGTCGACACCGCGGCGGCCGAGCTGAAGATGGACCCGGCCGAGCTCCGCCGCCGCAACTTCATCACCGAGTTCCCGTACGCGTCCCCGGTGGGCCTGACCTACGACACCGGCGACTACAACGCGACGCTGAGCAAGGCGATCGAGGTGGGCGACGTCGCCGGCTACGCCAAGCGCAAGGCGGCCAGCGAGGCCAAGGGACTCAAGCGCGGCATCGGCTACTCGGCCTACATCGAGGCCTGCGGCATCGCACCGTCGAGCGTGGCCGGGGCGCTGGGCGCACGCGCCGGCCTGTTCGAGGCCGGCGAGGTGCGCGTGCACCCGACCGGCAAGGTCACGATCTTCACCGGCAGCCACAGCCACGGCCAGGGCCACGAGACCACCTTCGCGCAGGTGGTCGCCGACAGGCTCGGCATCCCGATGGACGACGTCAGCATCGAGCACGGCGACACCGGCAAGATCCTGTTCGGCATGGGCACCTACGGCAGCCGTTCGATCGCGGTCGGCGGCACGGCGATCGTCAAAGCGGTCGACAAGATCGTCGCCAAGGGCAAGAAGATCGCTGCCCACCTGATGGAGGCCGCCGACACCGACGTCGTGTTCGAAGGCGGCGTGTTCAAGGTGGCCGGCACCGACAAGAGCGTGCCGTTCGGCGCGGTGGCGTTGACGGCCTACGTGCCGCACAACTTCCCGCACGACAAGCTCGAGCCGGGCCTCAACGAGAACGCGTTCTACGACCCGAGCAACTTCACCTATCCGGCTGGCACCTACATCTGCGAGGTCGAGGTCGATCCGGCCACAGGTGCGGTGAAGATCGACCGCGTCACCGCGTGCGACGACTTCGGCAATGTCATCAATCCGATGATCGTCGAGGGCCAGGTGCACGGCGGCCTGGCGCAGGGCTTCGGTCAGGCGCTGCTCGAGCACGGGGTGTACGACGACAGCGGTCAGTTGCTGTCAGGCAGCTACATGGACTACGCGATGCCGCGCGCCGACGACTTTCCGACCTTCAACGTGCAGACGGTCAAGGGCACGCCGTGCACGCACAACCCGCTGGGCGTCAAGGGCTGCGGCGAGGCCGGGGC
>DATJYZ010000090.1:0-5610 GCA_035499355.1 Burkholderiaceae bacterium
CCGGCCACGCGCTGCATTGGGAGCAACCGCTGCGCTTCGCCAACGACGTTGCCGACTTCGTGGCGACGCTGGGCCGATCCGGCCCCGCCAGGACGGCTCGCCTGTTCGCTTGATGCCTTCAACCCTCACCGCACCGACGACGACACCATGACAACCCTCATCCGCGACGGCCTCGGTCACGCGCTCAGCGGCGCCAGCGCGGCGGCGCTCGACCACTACGAAACCGCCTGCCACGAACTGCGCTGCTACATCGGCGATCCGCTCGGCCACGCCCAACAGGCACTGAGGCAAAGCCCCGACATGACGATGGCCCACCTGCTGGTGGCCTACCTGAACCTGCTCGGCACCGAACCCGGCGGCGTGCAACCGGCGCGCGATGCGCTGCAGGCCGCGGCCACCTTGCCCGCCGACGAGCGCGAGCAGAACCACCGCCGCGCCGTCGAGCATCTGGTGGCCGGCCGCTGGCACGCCGCCGGCCTGGTGCTCGAAGACCTGAGCATCCGCTTTCCGCTCGACGCCCTGGCGCTGCAGGTCGGCCACCAGATCGATTTCTTCACCGGCCACTCGCGCATGCTGCGCGACCGCATCGCACGCGCCGCCGGCGCCTGGCTGCCCGGCATGCCGGGCTACCACGCACTGCTGGGCATGTACGCGTTCGGCCTCGAGGAGACCGGTGACTACGCGCGCGCCGAAGCGCTCGGCCGCCACGCGGTCGAGCTCGAGCCGCGCGACGGCTGGGCATGGCACGCGGTGGCGCACGTGATGGAGATGCAGGACCGGCGCCGCGACGGCGTGGCCTGGCTCGGCAGCCAGCCGCAGACCTGGAGCGACGGCAGCTTCTTCGCCATCCACAATTGGTGGCACCTGGCGCTGTTCCACCTCGGGCTCGACGACATCGACGCCGTGCTCGCACTGGTCGACCAGCGCATCCTCGGCAGCGAGTCGTCGGTCGTGCTCGACATGCTCGATGCCTCGGCGCTGCTGTGGCGGCTGCAGCTGCGCGGCGTCGACGTCGGCGCGCGCTGGGCCTCGCTCGCCGAGCGCTGGAGCGCGGTGGCCGACGCCGGCAACTATGCCTTCAACGACCTGCACGCGATGATGGCCTTCGTCGGCGCCAGCCGCAGCGACGACGCGACGCGCCTGCTGGCGACGCAGGAGCGCGCCGCGCTGGCGATCGGCGGCGACAACGTGCAGTTCCTGCGCGACGTCGGCTACGACGCGACACGCGCGATCCACGCCTTCGGCCAGGGCCGCCACGGCGAGGCGGTGCGGCTGCTGCGGCCCCTGCGCAGCCATGCGCACCGCTTCGGTGGCAGCCATGCGCAGCGCGACGTGATCGACCTCACGCTGA
Organism: Burkholderiaceae bacterium; assembly: GCA_035499355.1. Taxonomy (GTDB): domain Bacteria; phylum Pseudomonadota; class Gammaproteobacteria; order Burkholderiales; family Burkholderiaceae_C; genus JAEUPI01. The sequence continues at coordinate 1,352 of DATJYZ010000090.1, forward strand.
TCGAAGCCGCCGCGCGCGACGGCCAGCATCTGCTCGCCGATGCGTTGCGGCGCGAGCGCGCGGCACGACGCCCCTGACGTCGATGGCCCGCGCCGGCGCCTTCAGCGCTCGGCGCCGGCCACAGGGACTCGAGCTAGTGCGTCGGATTGAGCACGAACTCGTGGCGCAGCAGGTGACGCCCGGGCTTGGCCGGGTTCTCCGGCATCTGCACGATCAGCGAGTTGCGCACGCCGAACACGACGTCCGAGTCGAGGTACGGGTCGCCGTCGCGGAACAGGTGCGTCACCAGCGGCTCGAAACCCGGTGCCTTGATCCAGAAATGCAGGTGCGCCGGCCGCCACGGGTGGCGGCCGGTGGCCACCAGCATCTGCCCCACCGGCCCGTCGGTGGGCACCGGGTAGGCCGTGGGCACGATGGTCGAGAAGCGCACGCGCCCCTCCTTGTCACTGTGCAGCAGTGCGCGCGCCCGGCGCTCGTCGAGGCCGGCGTACTGCACGTCGTACTTGCCGGCATCGTCGGCTTGCCACACATCCACCTCGGCGCCAACGATCGGCGCACCGTCGCTCGAGCGCAGCGTGACGTCGACGTCCAGCGGCTTGCCCGGCGCACCGCGTGCGATGTCGCTGCCCTGATCCGCCGGTGGCGCATCGTCGGTGTGGAACGGCCCGATCACCGTGGCCTCGGTGCAGCCCGCCGGCTTGGCGTGGTTCATCGCGATCGTCAACATCGACAGCCCCAGCGTGTCGGACAGCAGGATGAACTCCTGCCGCTTGTCGTCGCACATCTGTCCGGTGCGGGTGAGGAACTGGATGCCGGCCATCCACTCGGCCTCGGTCAGCCGCACCTCGCGTGCGAAGTCGTGCAGGTGCGTCACCAGCGCGGTGAGGATCTCCTTCAACCGTGGGTTGTCGCAGCCCTCGATGCGCTGCACGAAGGCGCGGGTGATGGTGTGTTCATCGATGTTGCGCATGGGGAACCTCGCTTGGGGAAGTCAGTGAAGGAGAAGAAGGCGGCGCGGCGAGCCAACGGCTGGTGGGGAACAGCGACCAGCCCCAACGCTGCTGCAGCCAGCCCCACAGGCCCTGCTTGAAGAAGATGGTGACGACGATCGCCATCAGCCCCAGGCCCATCAGATACCAGGTGCCGTAGTCGCTGAACGCCTTGTTCAACGCCCAGAAGACGAGCGCACCGACGATCGGCCCTTCGATGCGGCCGATGCCGCCGATCACCACCATGAAGATGGCGAAAGCGGTCCAGTTGACGCTGAACGCCGCGTCGGGGCTGATGCGCAGGTTGCCGACGAAGTACAGCGCGCCGGCGAAGCCGGCGCCGAACGCCGCCGCGAGATACACCCACAGCTTGGTGCGCCGCACGTCGACGCCCTGGCTCTCGGCGGCCACCTCGCTGTCGCGGATCGCCAGCAGCGCCAGCCCGAGCTTGCTGCGCAGGAAGAGGTACACGCCGGCGATCGCCAGCACGACGCAGGCGAGCGCGAACCAGAAGGTGAGCGCCTCGCGCGTCGCGCGTTCGATGCCGCGCAGCGCCGTGAGGCTGGTGCCCGAGCCGCCGCCGACGATGCTCATGTTGGCGAAGCTCAGGCGGAACACCTCGGCGATGACCCAGGTGCCGATCGCGAAATATCCGCCCTGCAGCCGGAACGCCACCCACGAGACCGGCAACGCGATCGCCGCAGTGCCGAGCGCGGCGATCGGAATCGCGACGAACGGATTGACGCCGGCCAGGTTGCCCAGCATCAGCATCAGATAGCCGCCGAGGCCGAAGAACGCCTGTTGGCCGATCGACACCATGCCGCCGTAGCCGGCGAGCAGGTTCCACATCAGCGCGAACACGAAGTAGCACGCAATCTCGACGAAGTCGCGCATCCAGCTCGACTCGGCCCATGCCGGCATCGTGGCGGCCACGACGACGAGCGCAACGCCGGCGAGCAGAGCCACTCTGCTCGCTGCAGTGCTCCGGACGACACGCACGACATCCATCTCGGCGCGCCCCGCGGTCATGTCGTCAGCCCCGCGTGCGCGGCCACAGGCCTTGCGGCCGCAGCACCAACACGGCCAGGAACACCAGATGCCCGACCCAGATGCCCCAGCCCGGATCGAGCCGGAAGCCGATCTGCTGCGCCAGCCCCAGCACCATCGCGCCGGTGAAGGTGCCCCAGAACGAGCCCATGCCGCCGATGATCACCGCCTCGAACGCGAACAGCAGCAGCAATGGCCCGTCGCTCGGGGCCACGGTCGTGCGCATCGCCTGCAGCGCACCGCCCAGCGCGATGACGACGAAGGCGACCGCGGTGGCCAGCGCATAGACCTTGCGCGCGTCGAGCCCCATCAACTCGGCGATCTCGCGGTCGTCCGACACCGCACGAAACGCGCGCCCGAGCGCGGTGCGGTCGAACAGCATCTGCAGCGCCGCGGTGATCAGCGCCGCGAGCGCGAAGATCGCCAGCGGCAACGCGCCCACGGCGAGCCCGCCGCCGAGCCCCAGGCTGCGCGTGCTGAAGCCACCGGAGTCCAGCGAGCGCGGATCGGCCGAGAAGATCTCGAGCAGCGCGTTCTGGATCACGATCGACAGCCCGAACGTCACCACCAGCGACGGCAACGGATCGCGCCCGAGCGTGCCGTTGAGCACCCAGCGCTGCAGCGCATATCCGGCGCCGAAGGCCAGCGGCAGCGTCAGCAGCGTCGCGACGATGGTCGAGCGCGCCACCAGCGGCGCCAGCGCAATCACCACGAACCCCGCCAGCACGATGAAGTCGCCCTGCGCGGTGTTGGTCAGTCGCATGACGCCGAACATCAGGCTCAGGCCGAGCGCGAACAGCGCATAGAGGCCACCGAGCAGCAGGCCTTGAATCAGCGCGTCGAGCATGGAAATGTCGACTCCGGTCCTGCCGGGCGCCGCCCGCCGCGCCCCTCACACACCAAAGTACGCACGACTGATCTGCTCCCGCGTCAACTCATCGCTCGCACCTTCCAACGACACGCGACCCTCCTGGAAACACACCACGCGCTGCGATACGCGCTGCGCCACGGAAACGTCCTGCTCGACGATCACCAGGCTCATCCCTTCGCGGGTGAGCGCGGGCACCGCGTCGTAGATCTCCTTGATCACGATCGGCGCCAGCCCGAGGCTCAGCTCGTCGCACAGCAAGACGTCGGGGTTGCCCATCAGCGCGCGGCCGATCGCCACCATCTGCTGCTGGCCGCCCGACAGCGCGGTGGCGGGGCTGCGGCGCTTCTGCTCGAGGATGGGAAACAGCGTGAACAGCCGCTTCAGGCTCCAGGGCCCCGAGCGTTTGGCGAAGGCGCCCATCAGCAGGTTCTCCTCGACGCTGAGCGACGGGAACAAGCGCCGCCCCTCGGGCACCATCGCCAGGCCCTGGCGAACGATCGCACCGGGCGTCGATGCACCGATCGGATGGCCCTTGAAGCGCACCGCGTCGCGTGCACACTTCACCAAGCCGGTGAGTGCCTTCAGGAACGTGCTCTTGCCGGCGCCGTTGGCACCGATGATCGCCACCACTTCGCCGGCCCGAAGCCGGAAGTCGATGCCGAACAGCGCCTGCGCGTCGCCGTAGTGCGCGGTGAGGCCGCGGGTTTCGATCAGCGCGTCGGCCGCCGACATCGCGTTCAGGCCTCCACCCCGAGATAGACGCGTTGCACCTCGGCGTTCGCCATCACCGCCTGCGGCGTCCCTTCGGCGATCGGCTGCCCGAAGTTGATGACGAACAGCCGGTCGGCGATCGCCAGCAGCGCGTGCACGACGTGCTCGATCCACACCATCGTGATGCCACGGGCCTTGATGCGCGCGAGCTCGGCCACCAAGGCGCGCGCCTCGTGCTCGGTGAGGCCGCCCGCGATCTCGTCGAGCAGCAGCACCGTCGGCCGCGTGGCGAGCGCTCGCGCCAGCTCGAGCCGCTTGCGATCGAGCAGCGTCAGGCCGCCGGCGCGCCGGTTGGCGTGCTTGTGCAGCCCGGTCTGCGCCAGCACCTCGCTGGCGGTGTGCCAGGCGTCGCGCTCGCGCTGGCCGCCGCCGAAGCAGGCCGCGGCCACCAGGTTCTCGAACACGCTCATCTGGCCGAACGGCTGCGGGATCTGGTAGGTGCGTCCGAGCCCGAGCCGACAGCGCCGGTGCGGCGGCAGCACGGTGATGTCGCGCCCTTCGAACTCGACGCGTCCGGCATCGACCGTCGCGTCGCCGCAGATCAGGTTGAACAGCGTGGTCTTGCCCGCGCCGTTGGGGCC
>DATJYZ010000091.1:0-2441 GCA_035499355.1 Burkholderiaceae bacterium
CGCTGCGCGCTCAGATGGGCCTGAACGTGCCGGCCTCCGAGCGCTACCTGCGCTGGCTGGGCGGCCTGGTGCGCGGCGACCTGGGCGTCTCATCGACGACCCAGGTGCCGGTGGCCGAGCTGATCGCCAGCCGGCTGCCCAACTCGCTGCTGCTGGCGGCGGTGACCGCGTTGTTCGCGGTGCCGATCGCGCTGACACTGGGCATCTCGGCGGCCGTGTGGCGCGGCTCGTGGTTCGACCGCGCGGCGTCCACCGCCGCGGTGACCGTGGTCTCGGTGCCCGAGTTCCTGGTCGCCACGCTGGCGGTGCTGGTGTTCGCGGTGCAACTGGGCTGGCTGCCGGCGCTTTCGTACCTGAGCAACATCGAATCGCTCGGGCAGCTGCTGCGCGCCTTCGCGATGCCGGTGCTGACGCTTACCTGCGTCATCGTGGCGCAGATGATGCGCATGACACGCGCGGCCGTAATCGACCAGCTCGAGGCCCCGTACATCGAGATGGTGCAGCTCAAGGGCGCCTCGCCGCTGCGCACCGTGCTCGCGCACGCGCTGCCGAACGCGGTCGGCCCGATCGCCAATGCGGTGGCGCTGAGCCTGTCGTACCTGCTGGGCGGGGTGATCATCGTCGAGACCATCTTCAACTACCCTGGCATCGCCAAGCTGATGGTCGACGGCGTCACCCAGCGCGACATCCCGCTCGTGCAGGCTTGCGCGATGCTTTTCTGTGCCGGCTACCTGATCCTGGTAACGACCGCCGACCTGTGCGGCATCCTCGCCAATCCTCGCCTGCGGCACCGTTGAAGGAGCTGCGATGTCGACTGCAATCCACGCTGGATCCATCGATCGGTCGGTCCTGCGCCGTTGGCGCGATCGGCTTGCCCACTTCGGCCCGACCGGCTGGCTCGGCCTGGCCGTGATCGCCTTCTGGGCCGCGGCTGCGATCTTCGGGCCGGCGCTGATGTCGCAGAGAGGCGACGTCGGCGGCGGCGACGTCTTCGCGCCGATCAGCGCCGCGCACTGGTTCGGCACCGATTACCTGGGGCGCGACATGCTGGCTCGAGTGATCGAAGGAGCTCGCTACACCGTCGGCGTGGCCTTCGGCGCCACGCTGCTGGCCAGCGGCACCGGCACACTGCTGGCACTGCTGGCGGCCGCCAGCGGGCGCTGGATCGACGGCACGCTGAGCCGCGCGCTCGACACGTTGACCGCGATCCCGAGCAAGATGTTCGCACTGCTGATGGTGGCAGGCTTCGGCTCCTCGGTGACGATGCTCATCGTCACCGCGGCCATCATCTACGTGCCCGGGGCCTACCGCATCGCGCGCTCGCTGGCCGTCAACATCAACGCGCTCGACTACGTGACCGTGGCGCGCACGCGCGGCGAAGGCATCGTCTACGTGATGCTGCAGGAGATCCTGCCCAACATCACCGGGCCGATGCTGGCCGACTTCGGGCTGCGCTTCGTGTACGTAGTGCTGCTGCTGGCCAGCTTGAGCTTCCTCGGTCTCGGCATACAGCCACCCGAGGCCGACTGGGGCTCGCTGGTGCGCGAGAACATCGAGACGCTCGCCAGCGGCGGCGCCGCGGTCATCGCGCCCTCGATCGCCATTGCCAGCCTGACGATTGCCGTCAATCTGGTCATCGACAACCTGCCGGGCCGCGCGGCCCGCGAACGGGGAGCACGCTGATGGGCGCTTTGGTCGTCGTCGACAAGCTCACGGTCAGTGCCGGCAGTGCCACGCTGGTTGACGCTCTGAGCTTCACCATCCGTCCGGGTGAGGTGCTGGCGCTGATCGGCGAATCGGGCTCGGGCAAAACCACGACGGCGCTGGCGCTGATGGGCCACGCCCGCCGCGGCTGCCGCATCAGCGGCGGCAGCGTGCGCATCGGCGACGTGGACGTGCTCTCGCTGGCGCCGCGACAGCTGCGCGCGCTGCGCGGGCGCACCGTGTCCTACATCGCGCAGAGCGCGGCGGCGTCGTTCGACCCGTCGCGCAGCATCCTCGACCAGGTGGTGGAGCCTGCCTGCCTGCACGGCACGCTGCCGCGTGGAGAAGCGGAGCTGAAGGCGATCGCGCTGTTCCGCGAGTTGGCGCTGCCGGAGCCGGAGACCATCGGCCAGCGCTACCCGCACCAGGTCTCTGGTGGCCAGCTGCAGCGGCTGATGGCGGCCATGGCGCTGATCACCGAGCCCGACGTCGTGATCCTCGACGAGCCCACCACCGCGCTCGACGTGACCACGCAAGTGGAAGTGCTGCGTGCCTTCCGCCGCGTGGTACGCGAGCGCCACGTGACCGCGGTGTACGTCAGCCACGACCTGGCGGTGGTGGCCCAGATGGCCGACCACATCCTGGTGCTGCGCGACGGCCGCATGCGCGAAGTGGGAGCCACCGAACGCCTGCTCGCGTCGCCGCAGAACGAATACACCCAAAGCCTGCTGGCCGCG
>DATJYZ010000092.1:0-6385 GCA_035499355.1 Burkholderiaceae bacterium
GCTGGTCATCACCTGAGGCCCGGGCTGGATGCCCTTGATCGTCATCGCACCGACCATCAGCGCCATCACCGCGTTGGGCGGGATGCCCAGCGTCAGCATCGGGATGAACGAGGTCTGCGCGCCGGCGTTGTTGGCGCTCTCGGGGCCCGCGACGCCGCGGATGTTGCCCTGGCCGAATGGCACCTCGCCCGACTTCATCGGCGACTTCTTCTCCAGCGTGTACGACGCGAAGGACGCCAGCAGCGCGCCGCCGCCGGGCAACACGCCGAGGATCGAGCCGAGCGCAGTGCCGCGCAGCATCGCCGGGAAGGCGTCCTTGAAGTCCTGCAGCGTCGGCCACAGGCCGCGCACGTCCTTGGTGAACACCTCGCGGTGCTCGGCCGGCATCGCCAGATTCGAGATGATCTCGCCGAAGCCGAACACGCCCATCGCGATGCCGACGAAGCCGATGCCGTCGGTCAGCTCGGGCACGTCGAAGCTGTAGCGCGGCACGCCGGAGATGACATCGGTGTTCACCTGGCCGAGCAGGAGCCCGAGCAGGATCATCGAGATCGCCTTGATCAGGGATCCCGAGGCCAGCACCACGGCGCCGATCAGGCCCAGCACCATCAACGAGAAATACTCGGCCGGGCCGAACTTGAACGCCAGTTCGGTCAGCGGCGGCGCGAACGCCGCGATGATCACCGTGCCGACGCAGCCGGCGAAGAACGAGCCGATGCCCGCGGCGGCGAGCGCCGGGCCGGCGCGGCCCTTGCGCGCCATCTGGTAGCCGTCGATGCAGGTCACCACCGAGCTCGATTCGCCCGGCACGTTGATCAGGATCGAGGTCGTCGAGCCGCCGTATTGCGCACCATAGTAGATGCCGGCCAGCATGATCAGTGCCGGCGTCGCGTCGAGCGAGTAGATGCTTGGCAGCAGCATCGCGATGGTCGCCACCGGCCCCAGGCCCGGTAGCACGCCGATCAACGTGCCGAGCACGGCGCCGAGGAAGGCGTAGAGAACGTTCTGGACGCTCAGCGCGACGCCGAAGCCGAGCGACAGGTTGGTCAGCAGGTCCATCTCAGCCGCTCATGAACGACGGCCACAGCGGAATCACCAGCTTCAGGCCCCAGATGAAGATCGCCCACGATCCCACCGTCAGCACGAAGCTGTTGATGACGACGTCCTTCCAGCTGAATTCGTCGCCGGCCAGGCTGCAGATGATCACCAGCACCGGCAGCGCGATCGCCATACCCAGGCGCGGCAGCAGCCAGCCGAATACGCCCACCGAGACGCAGATCGTGAGCAGCGGCTTCCACGCCCAGCGGCCAATAGGATCGCCGTTGTCGGTTTCGATGGTCAGCGCTTCGAACAGCACCAGCGCCCCGAGCAGCGCCATCAGGACGCCGAGGCCGAACGGGAAATATCCGGGGCCGGGCCGTGCCGAGGAGCCGAAGCTGTAGTACTGCGCCCCCCACGCGAACCCCAGCCCGGTGGCCACGAACATCAGCCCCGACCAGAAGTCCTTCTGGCTCTTGATCTTCAACGACGCCCCTTCGCCGGCCGTGGCGGCCGTCCTGCCCTGCGGCCGAGCGGCCTTGCGGTCGACCTTGGCAGCCGAAACTGAACCGAAACTTATTTTTCGGACCAGGCCGGGGTGGCGCGCAACACCTCGTCGATGGTGGTGACGCCTTCGGCGATCTTCATCGTGCCGGCCAGGCGCAGCGGCCGCATGCCGTCGCGCAAGCCCTGCTGCCGCAGCGCCGTCACGTCGTAGTTCGGGTGCACGTGCTCGCGCGCGGCCGGCGTCAGCAGCAGCAGCTCGTACAGGCCGACGCGCTTGCGATAGCCGGTGTGCCGGCACTCCAGGCAGCCCACCGGCTTGTACAGCCGCACGTCGCCCGACAGCCGCCACGGCTTGGCCAGCTCGGCCAGGATGTCGCGCGAGGTCTCGGTGTCGGGCTGCTTGCACGACGGGCACAGCGTGCGCGCCAGCCGCTGCGCCAGCACGCCGATCACGGTGGCGCTGATCAGGTACGGCGGCACGCCGAGGTCGACCAGCCGCGTGATCGCCGACGCGGCGTCGTTGGTGTGCAGCGTGCTGAACACCAGGTGGCCGGTGAGCGCGGCCTGGATCGCCATCTCGGCGGTGGCGAGGTCGCGGATCTCGCCGACCATGATGATGTCCGGGTCCTGCCGCATCAGCGCGCGCACGCCCTCGGCGAAGCCCATGTCGATGGCGCTCTGCACCTGGGTCTGGTTGAACGCCGGCTCGATCATCTCGATCGGATCTTCGATCGTGCAGACGTTGACCTCGTCGGTGGCCAGGCGCTTGAGCGTCGAGTACAGCGTCGTCGTCTTGCCGCTGCCGGTGGGGCCGGTGACGAGGATGATGCCGTGCGCATGGCCGGTCAGCGTGTTCCAGCGTTCACCGTCGTGCGCCGAGAAGCCCAGCGCGTCGACGGTCTTGACCGCGGTCTCGGGATCGAAGATGCGCATCACCATCTTCTCGCCGAACGCGGTGGGGATGGTCGACAACCGCATCTCGACCTCGCCGCCGCCGTCGGGGCGCTTGGTCTTGATGCGGCCGTCCAGCGGCCGGCGCTTCTCGATCACGTCCATGCGGCCGAGCAGCTTGATGCGCGCGGTCATCGCGCTCATCACCGTCATCGGCGCCTGGTAGACGGTGTGCAGCACGCCGTCGATGCGGAAGCGGATGGCGCCCATGTCGCGCCGCGGCTCGAGGTGGATGTCGCTGGCGCGCTGGTCGAACGCGTACTGCCACAGCCAGTCGACCACCTGCACCACGCCGGCATCGTTGGCGTCGAGCTGCTTGTTGGTCTTGCCGAGCTCGACCAGCTGCTCGAAGTTGGCGGCCGCCGAGTTCTCGCCGGTCTTCTGCGCATTGCGCACCGACCTGGCGAGCGAGAAGAATTCGGTCGTGTAGCGCGCGATGTCGGCCGGGTTGGCGACGACGAGCCGGATCGTTTTGCGCGTGTGGGCCTCGATCTCGGGCAACCACGCGGTATCGAACGGCTCGGCGGTGGCGATCGTCACCTCGCTGGAGCCGACCTTCACCGGCAGCACGCGGCGCACCTCGGCGTAGTGCACGCTCATCACGTCGGCGACGCGGCCGACGTCGACCTTCAGCGGGTCGATGCGCAGGTACTGCAGGTTGAAGCGCTGCGCCAGCCATTGCGTCAGCGCCTCGGTATCGAGCGGCGTCTGCGTGCCGGCGCGCTTCAGGCCCGCACTGCCCAGCCGCACCAGCGGGTGCTGGCTCGAGTCGGCGCCACCGAAGCGGCGGATCACGGCGTCGACGTCGGCGGCGGCGATCCAGCCGTCGTCGCGCAGCCAGCCCACCATGGCGCGCCACTCGAGCTTGCCGCGTTGCGGTGCGGCGCGCGCGGCGCTGCGCGAGCGCGTGGCAGTGCCGCTCATGCGCGCGCGCCCGCATCCCCGCGGGGGCATCGGCGTCGGGCGGGCTGTCGGTTCATCGCGGGTTGTCGGGCGGGTCTTGCCACGGCTGGATCAGGCGCAGCCATTTGCGCGCCGGCAGCCGGTAGCGGGCTTCGATGTTATCCGCCCGGGCTCGCCAGATGTGACGATCTGCCACCGACGGGGCGTGTGTTGCTACCGCAATCGCGTTGCCTTCACGGGTCGGCTTCAGGTGCCACAGCCGCCCGGGGCCGAATGCCGCGGCGATGCGCGCCATCGAGCGCTCGAAGCTGGCCTGGCGGCCGAACAGGTTGACGCTCATCACGCCGTCGGGGCTCAGCAGCGCCCGACAGTCGGCGTAGAACTGCTCGTCGTCGAGCACCGGTGCCGCCGCCTCGTGGTCGTAAAGGTCGACGCACAGCGCGCTCACCTCGCCGCGCGGCGCCTGCGCGCTGCGCAGCCAGCTCGCCGCATCGGCGCACACCACCGACAGCTGCGCATCGTCGGGCCCGAGCCGGAACCAGCGCCGGCTCGCGGCGATGACCGCCGGGTTCAGCTCGACCGCGGTGGTGCGCATGTGCAGCGTGCGCTGCGTGAAGCGCGTGATCACCGCGGCACCGAGCCCGAGCTGCACCGCATGCCCGCGGGTCAGCTGCTCCTGCGGCCGCCACAGCATCCACGCCAGCATGCGCTGCACGTACTCGAGCACGACGACGCTCGGCTTGCGGATGTGCATCGCGCCCTGCACCCAGGGCGTGTCGAGGTGCAGGTAGCGCACGCCGCCGATCTCGGAGATCGTGGCCTCGGGCAGGCGGGCGTTGCGTGGGACCGTCATGCGGATCGAGCCCCCTTGGCCCTGCGGGCCGTCGCCCACCCGGGCTGCGCAGGAGCCCCTGGGTGGCTCGGGGGGAGCGAGCGACTTGGCAGCGGCCGCGCGTCGCACAGCCCGTGTCGCGCGAACACCTCGCGCCAGGCATCGACCTTGCGCGCCAGCGACCAGCTCGCGTTGGCCGGGCTGCTCGACGGCAACCGCACGACCTCGGGCGCCAACGTGCGGGTCAGCCGCATCGTGCGCGCCGACTCGCCGCCGTTGTGCGCGATCGCACCCAGCCGCGGCAGCCGCGCCACCAGCGACGCGAGGTCGTTCGGCTCGGCCGCCTCGATCGCACTGTCGAGGCTGCCGTCGCGCCGGCAGCTGGCATAGACATCCCAGATGCCGAGGCCACGGCGACGCACCTCGGCCAGGCGCTGGCGATAGGGCAGCGCCCGCAGGTCGACGCCCCACAGCGCCGCCAGGATCATCCAGAACTGGTTGCGCGGGTGCGCGTAGTACTGCGCGGCGGCCAGCGACGCCGCGCTCGGAAAGCTGCCGAGCACCAGCAGCCTCGTGCTCGCACTCACCACCGGCGGCAGGCCGCGCAGGCGTGGCGAGCGCACCAGAAACGCGTCGTTCAAGCGGCCTCCACCAGCGGCTGCAGGCGAGGCAGCGCGGCGCACGCGTTGGTCGTGGTGACGGCAGCCGTCTGCTCGAGCGTCCAGCCGCGCAGCTGCGCCAGCGTCTGCGCGATGCGCGGCAGTTCGGCCGGCTCGTTGCGGGCGACCTCGCCGCGCGCGCGTTGCTCGGCATTGCGGTACAGCCACTGCGGCGGAATGTCGGGCGCGTCGGTCTCGAGCACGAGGGCCTGCGGCGGGAGTGTCGCCGCGAGCGTGCGGATCTGGCGCGCGCGCTCGAAGGTCATGGCACCGCCGAAGCCGAGCCGCCAGCCGCGCTCGACGAAGGCGGCAGCCTGCTGCGCGCTGCCGTTGAACGCATGCGCAACGCCGCCGCCAACCTCGATGCGGCGCAGACCGGCGAGCAGGCCGTCGGCCGAACGGCGCACGTGCAGGATCGCCGGCAGGCCGGCATCGCGCGCGAGCTTCAACTGGGCGACGTAGAAGCGCTCCTGGCGCGCGCGGTCGTGCCCTGGCGCGAACCAGTCGAGACCGATCTCGCCCACCGCCACCAGCCGCGTGTCGCCGCGGTGACGCTGCAGCGCGTCGCGCAGGACGTCGAGGTCGTCGTCGCGCGCTTCGTCCACGCACAGCGGATGGATGCCCAGCGCATAGGCCAGGCCGCGAGCGTGCGCGAGCGCGCGCACGGCTTCGAAGTGCGCCACCTTCACCGCCGGCAGCACGGCGATGGTCACGCCGGCCGCACGGGCGCGCCGCCACACCGCGTCGCGGTCGGCGTCGAACTCAGGGGCGTCGAGGTGGCAGTGGGTGTCGATCCACGACATCGGGTTGACCCGGGCATCGCTGCGCGCCTCTTTCACGTCAACGAGGTCGCTGCGTATCATCGCAGGCACCCGCAAGGGTCGATGCAGGGAGATGCAAGATGAACAATCGCCTGGGGGCGGTCGCCGCCATTGTTGCAGCCATGTCGTGTGGCTGCGCCATCATGCCGCCGAAGGTGGTCAGGGATGGCGAACTGCAGATTCCCGCCGACTACAAGAGCTGGCCCAAGTACCTGTCGGCGGTGCAACGGCCCGACGCCAAGCAGGTGCGCGAGATCTACATGAACCCGGTATCGCGCAGCGCCACCGCGGCCAGCGGCTTCCCCAACGGCACGCTGTTCGTGATGGAGAACTACGCCGCCAAGGCACGCGCCGACGGTTCGCTCGAGACCGGCGCCGATGGCAAGCTCGTCAAGGGCGACCTGCTGCGCGTGTTCGTGATGGGCAAGAACGCGGGCTGGGGCGTCACCGACGTCGCCGAGCCGCTGCGCAACGGCAACTGGGTCTACGCTGCCTGGCTGCCCGGCGGGCAGAAGGCGCCGGACGACACCAACACCTGCCGGGCCTGCCACCTGCCGATGGCCAACAAGGACTTCGTGCACCGCTACGACGAGTATTTCGCCAGCCGGCCGTGACGGCAGCGCACGCCGGCGACGCGCCGCCCGTGCACGTGCTGGGGTCCGCACACGAAGCCG
>DATJYZ010000093.1:0-2345 GCA_035499355.1 Burkholderiaceae bacterium
GCCACCGGCACGGTGCGCAGCGCGGTGGCCGGTCCACAGCCGCGCCAGCTTGCCGACACCGGATCGAGGCCGATCGAGCACGCACGCCAGACCGTGCGCGATGCCTTGCTGCTGCGCGTCGGCGATGCCCGCGTGGCCGGCGTGCTGGCGGCACTCGCGGTGGGCGATCAGGCCGCCATCGCACGCAGCGACTGGGATCTGTTCCGCGAAGCCGGGGGTGGCTCGCCTGATGAGCATCAGCGGCTTGCACGTCACGATCTTCGCGTGGCTTGCCGGCGCACCGGCGGCGTGGCTGTGGCGGCGCAGCGCGCGCGCCTGCCTGTGGCTGCCGGCACCGCAGGCAGGACGCCTCGGCGGACTGGCGGTGGCGACGCTGTATGCGCTGGTCGCCGGCTTCGGCGTGCCGGCGCAGCGCACGCTACTGATGCTGGCTGCCGCCGTGGCACTGCGCGCGTCGGGCACGCATTGGCCGTGGCCGCTGGTGTTGCTGGCCGCCGCGGTGGCCGTCACCGTGCTCGACCCCTGGGCCTTGATGCAGGCGGGGTTCTGGCTGTCGTTCGCGGCCGTGGGGTTGCTGATGGCCAGCGATCCGCTGCAGCGCGACCAAGCCAAGCCCGCGGGCAGCGCAGGGCGGATAAGCGCCGCGCTGTGCACGCAGATCATCGCCACGCTGGGCCTGGCGCCGCTATCGCTGGTGTTCTTTCAGCAGGTGTCGCTGGTCGGCTTCGTCGCCAACCTGGCGGCGATTCCGTGGGTGACGCTGGTCGTCACCCCACCTGGCGCTGGCTGGCGTGCTGCTGCCGTGGCTGTGGCCGCTGGCCGCCGCCGCGATGGCCGCGCTGATCTGGCTGCTCGAGGCGCTCACGTCGTGGCCGTCCGCGGTGTGGACCGTGGCCGCCGCCCCGGCCTGGGCGGCGGCAGCCGGGATCGTCGCGACGCTCCTCGGCCTGTTGCCGCTGCCCTGGAAATTGCGCCTGCTGGCGATCCCCCTCGCGTTGCCGCTGGCGTGGCCGGCGGTCAGGGTCCCGAGCGAAGGGCGCTTCGAGCTGGTGGTGCTCGACGTCGGCCAGCGCACCGCCGTGCTGGTGCGCACGCGCTCCAGGCCGACGCCGGCCAGCGCATCGTGATGCCGCTGCTGCGCGCCCGTGGTGAGCGGCAGGTCGACCTGCTGATGCTCAGCCACCGCCACAGCGACCACGTCGGTGGCGCCGCCTCGCTGCGGTCGGCGCTGCCGGTGGCGCGCTGGAGCACGTCGCTCGCCGCCGAGCATCCGCTGCTGGCGGGCGTCGCCGATCACCAGCGGTGCGAAGCCGGTCAGCGCTGGGACCGGGACGGCGTCGCCTTCGAGGTGCTGCACCCGACGGCCGCCGAGCATGCCGGCGCCGCCAAGCTGAACGCTGTGTCGTGCGTCTTGCGCATCACCGACGCGGCCGGGCGCAGCGTGCTCCTCACCGGGGACATCGAGTCGCCGCAGGAGGCGGCATTGGTCGGCCGCCTGGGGCCGGCGCTGCGCAGCACGCTGCTGCTGGTGCCGCACCACGGCAGCAAGACGTCGTCGACCGACGCCTTCCTCGACGCGGTGCGCCCGCAGGTCGCCACGGTGCACGCCGGCTACCGCAGCCGCTTCGGCTATCCGGCGCCGGAGGTGTTGGCGCGCTACCAGGCGCGCGGCATCATGCTGGTGCGCAGCGACCATTGCGGTGCGTGGACCTGGAGCGATGGCACATTCCAGTGCGCACGCGACACGCGACGGCGCTATTGGCATTGGGCGGACACGGCCTTGGGTGCGGAAGTTGCTTCCCCGGGCCATGCAGGAGAAAGGCGGCCATGAGGGCGAGCTTCGACGAGATGAACAGCGCCGCCGGCGTGCGGCCGCACTACGCCGAGTACCGCCGCTGGCTCGACACCCAGCAGGCCGCGTTGATGAAGGCGCGCCGCGACGAGGCCGAGATCGTGTTCCGCCGCGTCGGCATCACCTTCGCCGTCTACGGCACCAAGGACGAGGATGGCGCCGGCACCGAGCGGCTGATTCCGTTCGACGTCATCCCGCGCATCATCCCCAAGCGCGAGTGGCAGCAGATGGAGGCCGGCCTGCGCCAGCGCGTCAACGCGCTGAACCGCTTCATCCACGACGTCTACCACGGGCAAGAGATCATCAAGGCGGGGGTGGTGCCGGCCGAGCAGGTGCTGAAGAACGCGCAGTTCCGCCCCGAGATGGTCGGCGTCGACGTGCCGGGCGGCGTCTATTCGCACATTGCCGGCATCGACATCGTGCGCGCCGGCAACCCCGACGGCAGCGGCACCTACTACGTGCTGGAGGACAACCTGCGCGTGCCCAGCGGCGT
>DATJYZ010000094.1:0-22432 GCA_035499355.1 Burkholderiaceae bacterium
GGCCTGCGGACCCGCGTCGCCTTCGTACGACCACTCGTGCGGTGCCTTCGCGGGTGCCGGCTTGGAAGGACGCGGCTTGCGCGCGGCCTCCGGCGGCGTGGTCAACTGCAGCTCCCCATCGGGCTGCGTGCTGACGCGGACCACCGGTTCGCCCTTGGCCTCGCCCTTGGAAGCGCCGAGCTTGGCGGCGAGGCGCTCGCGCAGGTCCTGCATCGGGTCGACCGCGATCGGGCCGCGAGCGGCCTTCTTGGCCTTCGGCGCGGACGGCTCGGCCTTGATCTCGGGCGCAGCCTCGGCTGGCGCGACGGACTCCGCAGCACGCGATGCGCAGGATGCGGCCAGCGCGAGGGCCAGCAGGATGGGTCTGAGGGTCGGCATGGCGGATCGGCAACGGGCGATGACCCGCGGTTCCTCGGTTTCGGCATCGACGGAGCAGACTTGAGCCCGCTGCGGCAACGCCAGACCCTGCCGCGGTCATGCGCATCGGGTCCGTGCCATGCTGCCGGCCATGGCTGCGTCGACAAGGCCCCTCGCGACACCGACAGGGCGGCGCCGGGTGCTGCGCGCGTTGACGGCCAGCGCCGCGGCACTCGCGCTGCCGGCGCTGGCGTCGTCGCGGCGCGCGATCGCGCGCATGACCGACGGGCCGTTCTACCCGCCGCGTGCCTGGCGCGAGCGTTGGAGCGACTGGGATGCCGACCTGACCCGCGTGGAGGACATCGCCGGCAACCGGCTGGCCAAGGGCGAGCACCTCGGCCTCGAGGGCCGTCTCGTCGACACCGCCGAGCGCGCGATCGACGGCGCCACGGTCGAGATCTGGCAATGCGACGCGCTGGGGCACTACCGGCACCCCAGCACCGAGCCCGCGCTCGACGCGGCCGATTCCGCGTTCCAGGGCTTCGGCGCGATGCGCAGTGCGGCCGACGGGGCGTTTCGCTTCCGCACCATCCGGCCCGTGCCCTACCCCGGGCGCACGCCGCACATCCACGTGAAGCTCAGGCACGCCAGCTTCGGCGAGGTGACGTCACAGCTGTTCGTGGCCGGCGACGCCGGCAACGCGCGCGACTTCCTGTGGCGCGCGCTGTCCGCCGACGAGCGCCCGGCGCTGGAGATGCGCCTGCAGGCGGCCGCGCCCGGCAGCGGGCTGCGCTGGCTGGTGCGCCACGACCTGGTGGTGCCCGCGTGAAACGCGGCCACCCTCGGAAAAGTGTGAAGCAAGCCGATAGGCCGGATTCTGTGCAGCCGCGGTGTCTTGCGACACCGCGACCGTGACCGCCATTCGTCTGGGCCGGGTGATCGCTCACCCGGCTCGATGCCACCTACCCGCCGGCTCCGCGGGCCACCTCATCGCCGGCCTATTTGGTGTTGCTGCGCGCAAAGATTGCCGCGTTTCACTCCGGACTAAACCGGCTCGTCTCTGTGGCTCTGATTCGCACCTTGCGGTGGGGAGGCGTTACCTCCTGCGCTGCCCTGTGCAGTCCGGACCTTCCTCCAGTGCGGCCTTTCGGCCCTTGCACCAGCGGCGGCCTGGCTTGCTCCACCGTGCGATTATCCCGTGCGTACGTCCCCAGGTGAACCCGACCGTGAGAGCCGACAACATCCTGAGCACCATCGGCAACACGCCGCACATCCGCATCAACCGCCTTTTTCCGGGCCGCGAGGTGTGGATCAAGAGCGAGCGCGCGAACCCCGGCGGCTCGATCAAGGACCGCATCGCGCTGTCGATGGTCGAAGGCGCCGAACGCAGCGGCGCGCTCAAGCCCGGCGGCACGATCATCGAGCCCACGTCGGGCAACACCGGCATCGGACTGGCGATGGTGGCCGCGGTGAAGGGCTACCCGCTGATCCTGGTGATGCCAGACAGCATGAGTGTCGAGCGCCGCCGGCTGATGCGCGCCTACGGCGCCAGGTTCGAGCTGACGCCGCGCGAGAAAGGCATGAAGGGCTGCATCGCACGCGCGATGGAGCTGCTGCAGAGCACGCCCGGTTCGTGGATGCCGCAGCAGTTCGACAACCCGGCCAACGTCGACGTGCACGTGCGCACCACGGCCGAAGAAATTGCCGCCGACTTCCCCGAAGGGCTCGATGCGCTGATCACCGGCGTGGGCACCGGTGGGCACATCACCGGCTGCGCCATGGTGCTGAAGAAGCGATGGCCAACACTCAAGGTCTTCGCGGTCGAGCCGACGGCGTCACCGGTGATCAGCGGCGGCCAACCGAGCCCGCACCCGATCCAGGGCATTGGCGCCGGCTTCATCCCGACCAACCTGCACACCGACCTGCTCGACGGCGTGATCCAGGTCGAGGCCGAGGCCTCGCGCGAGATGGCACGGCGCTGCGCCCGTGAAGAGGGCATCCTGGTGGGCATCTCCAGCGGCGCCGCGCTGGCAGCGATCGCGCAGAAGCTGCCCGAGCTGCCGGCCGGTGCCCGCGTGCTCGGCTTCAACTACGACACTGGCGAGCGCTATCTATCGATCGAGGGCTTCCTGCCCGCCTAGGTGACGGCCCGCGATCAGCTCTTGGCGGCCCGGGTCAGCTTCCTGTCGCGCACCGAGACCTGGCTGGTGCCTTCGTTGGCCATGTCGAACAGCTGGGTCGCCGCCAGCAGTTTGGTCAAAGTCGCGTAGCCGTAGTTGCGCGGATCGAACGACGCCTGGTTGCCGATCTGCTGGCCCACGGCGCCGACGCGCGCCCAGCCATCGTCGTCTTGTGCCGCGGCCACCGCGTTTCGCAGCAGCGTGACGAGCTTCGCGTCGCGCTTGAGCTGCGCGGGCGACACCCGCAGCGGCGCGCTGCTGGTCGGCGCCTCGCGATCGTCGGTGCCGTTGGCGGTGAGGTCGATGTCGGGCGCAGCAGCGAGCTTGTCAAGGAACAGAAAGCGCGAACAGGCGTTGACGAACGGCTCGGGCGTCTTGCGCGCGCCGAAGCCGTAGACCGCGGCGCCTTTCTCTCGCAGGTGCATCACCAGCGGCGTGAAGTCGGCGTCGGACGACACGATGCCGAAGGCGTCGGGCCGGTCGGTGTAGAGCAGCGCCATCGCGTCGATCACCATCGCCATGTCGCTGGCGTTCTTGCCCTTGCTGTAGTCGTACTGCTGCATCGGGCGGATCGCGTGCTCGTGCAGCTGGTCTTCCCAGCCTTTCAGCTCCTGCTTCTTCCAGTTGCCGTAGGCACGCCGGATGCTGGTCTCGCCGAAGGTCGACAGCTCGTTGAGGATCAGGTCGATCTTCGACGCCGGCGAGTTGTCGGCGTCGATCAGCAGCGCGACGCGAGGCTTGTGTTCCATGGGATGTTCCTCAGTGCGGCGCAGTGCGTGGGACCCAACGGGTCAGACGAGCCGCCAGTTCAGCGTTTCGCCACCGCGCAGTGGCTTGAGTTGAGCACCGCCGAACGGCACCGTCTCGGGCAGGGTCCAAGGCTCACGGCGCAACGTGATGCGCGTCTCGTTGCGCGGCAAGCCGTAAAAGTCAGGGCCGTGGTGGCTGGCGAATGCTTCGAGGCGATCGAGCGCATGCGCAGCGTCGAACGCCTCGGCGTACAGCTCCAGGGCGGCCGGTGCGGTGTAGCAGCCGGCGCCGCAGACCGACGCTTCCTTCAGCACGGCGGCGTGCGGCGCGCTGTCGGTGCCGAGAAAGAACTTGGCGCTGCCCGACGTGGCGGCCCGCACGAGCGCGATGCGGTGCACTTCACGCTTGAGCACCGGCAAGCAGTAGTAGTGCGGGCGCAGGCCACCCAGGAAGATCGCGTTGCGGTTGTACAGCAGGTGGTGCGCGGTGATCGTCGCCGCGGTGTTGGCGTCGCTCCCCGTCACGTACTGAGCCGCCTCCTGCGTCGTGATGTGCTCGAACACCACCTTCAGCGCGGGGAAGTCGCGCCGCAGTGGCCGCATCACGCGGTCGATGAACACCGCCTCGCGGTCGAACACGTCGACCGCCGGGTCCGTCACCTCGCCGTGCACCAGGAGCAGCACGCCCTCGCGCTGCATCGCTTCGAGCACCGCATACGTCTTGCGGATGTCGGTGACGCCGGAGTCGCTGTTGGTCGTGGCGCCGGCCGGGTAGAGCTTGAACGCGACGACCCCGGCCGCCTTGGCGCGCTGCACTTCCGCGGGCGCCGTCTGGTCGGTCAGGTACAGCGTCATCAGCGGCTGGAAGCGGCTGCCCGGCCCTTCGCGCGGCAACGCGGCGACGATGCGCTCGCGGTACGCCAGCGCCTGCGCGGTGGTGACCACCGGTGGCTTCAGATTCGGCATCACGATCGCGCGCGCGAACTGGCGTGCGCTGGCCGGCAACACCGACGCCATCGCGGCACCGTCGCGCAGGTGCAGGTGCCAGTCGTCGGGGCGGGTGATCGTCAAGGTCTGCGACGGCATGCGGCGGATTCTCTCGCATCGCCCGTCGCGGACGTCCGCCTCGCATCACTTCGCCGCGGCCACCTCGACCTCCTCCACCTGCTGCAGGCGCCACATCTGCGCGTAGCGGCCGTCGAGCGCCAGCAGCTCGGCGTGGCTGCCGCATTCGACGACGCGCCCGCCGTCGAGCACGACGATCGCATGCGCGTCGGCGATCGTCGACAGGCGGTGCGCGATGACGAGTGCCGTCTTGCCCTGTGCGGCGCTCTTCAGCTCGGCCTGGATCGCGCGTTCGTTGGCCGAGTCGAGCGCCGACGTCGCCTCGTCGAAGATCAGCAGCGGCGGGTTCTTCAGCAGCGTGCGCGCGATCGCGACGCGCTGCTTCTCGCCGCCGGAGAGCTTGAGCCCGCGCTCGCCGACCGTCGTGTCGTAGCCTCGCGGCGTGGCGGCGATGAAGTTGTGGATGTGGGCGGCCGCGGCCGCCGCCTGCACGTCGGCGTCGCTCGCGCCGGTGCGGCCGTAGGCGATGTTGTAGCCGACGGTGTCGTTGAACAGCACGGTGTCCTGCGGCACGATGCCGATCGCACGGCGCAGGCTGTCCTGCGTGACGCTGCGGATGTCCTGGCCATCGATGGTGATGCGTCCGCCGCTGACGTCGTAGAAGCGGTAAAGCAGCCGCCCCAGCGTGCTCTTGCCGGCACCCGACGCGCCGACCACCGCGACCGTCTTGCCGGCCGGGATCTCGAAGCTCACGTCATGCAGGATCGGGCGTGACGCTTCGTAGGCGAACGACACGTGCTCGAAGCGCACGACGCCCGCGCCCACCTGCAGCGGCTTGGCATCGGGCGCATCGGCGACCTCGCGCTCGCGTTCGAGCAGCGCGAACATGCGGTCGAGGTCGGTGATGCTCTGCTTGACCTCGCGGTACAGCACCCCGAGGAAGTTCAGCGGGATGTACAGCTGGATCAGGAACGCGTTGACCATCACCAGGTCGCCCAGCGTCAGGCGGCCGTCGACCACGCCCTGCGTGGCGCGCCACAGCATCGCCACCAGGCTCGCCGCGATGATCAGCTGCTGCCCGGTGTTGAGCATCGACAGCGTCGCCTGCGACTTCACCTGCGCCTGGCGGAACGACTCCAGGCCCTGCTCGTAGCGCCGGCTCTCGAACGCCTCGTTGTTGAAGTACTTGACGGTCTCGTAGTTGAGCAGCGCATCGATGGCCCGGGTGTGGGCCTTGGAGTCGAGCTCGTTCATCGTGCGCCGGAACTGCGTGCGCCACTCGGTGATCCAGACGCTGAAGGTCACGTAGACGACCAGCGCCACCGCGGTGATGCCGACGTAGCCCCAGTCGAAGCGCCAGCCGAGGTAGCCGAGCACCAGCGCGACCTCGACGATCGTCGGCGCGATCGTGTACAGCGAGTACGACAGCAGCGACTGCAGCGCGCGGGTGCCGCGCTCGATGTCGCGCGACAGGCCACCGGTCTGGCGCTCGAGGTGAAAGCGCAGGCTCAGCGCATGCAGGTGGCCGAACACCTCGAGCGCGATCTGCTTGGACGCGCCGAACGATGCCTTGGCGAAGATCAGCTCGCGCAGCTCGGTGAACACCGAGGTCGACAGGCGCAGCGCGGCGTAGGCGATCAGCAGGCCGATCGGCACCACCAGGACGGCGCGCGGGTCGCCGGGCTTGAGGTCGAGCGCGTCGACCAGGTGCTTGAGCAGCACCGGCACACCGACGTTGGCCATCTTGGCCGCGATGAGGAAAGCCAGCGCCGCCGCAACGCGCCAGCGGTAGCGCCACAGGTACGGCCCGATGCGCTGCAGCACGCTCCAGTCCGACCGCGCGGTACCGGCGGGCGCGGGCTGTGCGACTGGCAGGCTGACGGCGGAGCGGCGCATCGATCGTGGAAGAATGGCTGGACGAAGAACAGACCCGCAAGCGCAGGTGGAGACGATGACCGAGTCCTCAAGCCCGACCCCGCACTTGGCCCGCCCGAGCAGTTTGCCTGAGGGATCGGAACTGGTCTTGCGGGTGGTGCCGATGCCGGCCGACGTGAACGGCAACGGCGACATCTTCGGCGGCTGGATCATGGCGCAGGTCGACATCGCCGGCGCGATCCTGCCGTCACGCATCGCGCGCGGCCGCATCGCCACCGTGGCCGTCAACCAGTTCGTGTTCAAGCAGCCGGTGTCGATGGGCGACCTGCTGAGCTTCTATGCGCGCGTGGTGCGTGTCGGCACCACGTCGATCACCGTGCACGTCGAGGTGTTCGCCGAGCCCAACAACCAGCGCAAGCACCTGGCCAAGGTGACCGACGCCAACCTGACCTACGTCGCGATCGACGGCGGCGGCCAGCCACGGCCGATTCCGCGAGGCGGAGGCTGAGGCATGCTCAAGTTCCTGCGCGTGCCCGACCGGCTGTTCGGCCTGGTGATGTGGATCGTGTCGTTGGTATTCGCCGGCTTCCTGATCGGCCTGGGCGGCAAGATCGTCGCCGACCTACCGCGCCTCGAAGAGCACCTGTCGCAGGACCAGTTCGCCGACCCGGTCGCGCTGCGCGCCGCGCGCGAACAGATCCGCACGCTGGGCGACCAGCAGCGCCAGCTCGACGACGAGCAGGCACGCGCCCGGCTGGCACACACCGCGGCGGCCAACGCATACCAGTCGGCGCGCGCGTCGTACGGCAACTGGATCTCCACCCGCACGGCAACCACCGATCCGCAGCAGGACCCCGAGGTGATCCAGCGCACGCGCAGCCTCGACCAGCTGAAGGCGCGCGAACGCGAGGCGCAGAGCGCCGTCGAGGCGCTCGAGGCGCAACTGCTCGGCGTGCGCCAGGCGCTGGCGCAGCAACACCGCGCAGAGAGCCAACTGCTCGAAGCCGCCGACAGCGCCTACCGCGATGCGCTGTTCAAGCAGCAGTTGCGGGTGTTCGGCGCGCGGCTGGCGCTGACCCTGCCGCTGCTGGCGATCGCGTTGTGGCTCGTCGTCAAGAAGCGCAAGAGCGACTACTGGCCGCTGATGCGCGGCTTCGTGCTGTTCGCGGTGTTCACGTTCTTCTTCGAACTGGTGCCGTACCTGCCGAGCTATGGCGGCTACGTGCGCTACGGCGTCGGCGTCGCGCTGACGCTCGTGGCCGGCCACTACGTCATCCGCGCCATGCGGCGCTACCTCGAGCGGCGCAAGCTCGCCGAGCAGCAGAGCGAGAGCGAGCGGCGACAGACGTTGTCGAACGAGGAGGCCCTCAAGAAGCTGGCCGCCAACGTGTGCCCCGGCTGCGAACGCCCGGTCATGACCACCGGCGAGGTGAAGCCCGATTTCTGCGTGCACTGCGGACTCAGGCTGTACGACCAATGCAGCCGCTGCACGGTGCGCAAGAACGCCTTCTTCCGCTACTGCCCGCAATGCGGCCAGGGCGCGGGGGCGCCTCGGGCCGCGGGCGGCGAGGTCGCGCCAGCCGCGGCCTGAACCCGCACCTCATCGCCGCAGCGGGCGCTTGCGGGTCGGCGCGGGCGCCGGCGCCACGGCACCGCCGAGCGTCTGCAGCGCGTCGAGCACGACGCGCACGCGCACCGGAACCATCCGGTTGGCCGGCATCACGGCGTGGCGTTCGGGCCCGACGGCGGCCGGCTGGAGCTGCCCTGGCCCAGCCGACGCGCCGGCATCGGCGCGCGAAGCGCCGCTCGTGCAGATGGATCGCAATCGGACTATGATTGGAGTGTGGTTCCGATCCAGATCAGGCCCAATGCCGCTCCGACGGTCAACCGGCGCCTGCACGAGCGGCTGCTGACGCTGCTGGCGCGCGCCTCGGCGATGGGCGTGCTGGCCGGGGCTGCGGTGACGCAGCTCGATGCGCAGGCGCTGCAGCGCGTGCTGTCGGCGCTGCACAAGCAGGGCCTGATCGGCGCCGCACCGGTGGCGCTGGCGCCGCTGCTGAAGAAGGGCCCGGTGCTGCTCGACGCCGCCACCGCCGAGCGCATGGCCGACAGCCTGGATCAGCTGGTCGCCGTGCTCGAGGACTCGCCCGCGCCGGGCAGCGAGTGGGCGACCATGCGCACCGTGTTCGGCGACGACACGCTGGGCACGCTGCTCGGCGTCGCGCCGGCCTCGCTGCGCCGCTATGCGGCGGCCGAGCGCGCCACGCCGCAGGCGGTGGCCGAGCGGCTGCACTGGCTGGCGATCGTGGTGTCGGACCTGGCGGGCTCGTACAACGAGTTCGGCATGCGGCGCTGGTTCGAGCGGCCGCGCACGCAGCTGGGCGGCAAGAGCCCGCGTGGGCTGCTGGGCGCCCAGTGGAACCCCGACGCCAAGTCGGCGCGTCAGGTGCGCGCGCTGGCGGCCGCGCTCAGCGGCGCCCAGCCGTTGGCGGCCTGAGTTCGCGCGATCCTCGCGCATCGCCCGATGGCCCGCCTCGGCTTCCGGCACTGCGACCACCGCGCGCCATTCCTCTGGCAGAGCGACCGGCAGCCCGCGGCGCGCTGGCACGGCAACGGCGAAGGGCCGGCCAACTACTTCGCCGATACACCGATCGGCGCCTGGGCCGAATTCCTGCGCCATGAGGAGATCACCGACGAGGCCGATCTCGCCGGCGTACGGCGCTCGCTGTGGGTGGTGGAACTGCCCGACGACGGTTACTCGACGCCGCGCCTGTCGGCGCGGACGATGACCGGCGGGCTGCTCTCGTACGCAGCGTGCCAGGCCGAAGCCCGTCGCTTGCGCCGCAGCGGCGCGCAGCGCCTCGAAGCACCGGCTGCGGCGTTGCCGCCCGGCGCGGCGCGCGGCTGGGTGGCGAATCCCGCAGTGGCCGCCGCGGGCAACGCCCGCAACGGGCGTGTGTGGGTGCTCTTCGGGCCGTGCGTCGCCGTCGGCTGGCCGGCGGTGGTGGCGGGCTCGCCCCCGGCGGCGGTGCTGCCGCTGGTCAGGCACTTCTGACGGCGCGGGGGTCGAGGCTGATCGCCCCGACCGGACTCAAGCCTTCAGCAGGCGCTTCACCGCGGCCTCGTCCCACTCGATGCCGTTGCCCGGTCGATCGGGCACGATCACCGCGCCGTCGCGCACCTCGAACGGCGCCGCGAGGAACGGATGCGCCCAGTCGCGCCATTCGAGCCAATCGGCGGTGTCGGTCACGCGCAGCAGGTGCGCGCTGACCTCGGGATACAGGTGGCTCGACAGTGGCAGCCCGGCTGCGCCGGCGATCGCGGCGCAGCGCAGCCAGCCGGTGACGCCGCCGATGCGCATCAGGTCGGGCATGTAGAGGTCGGCCGCCTGCGCCTGCACCGCGCGCCAGAAGCCGCGCGGGCCATAGAGGTTCTCGCCGATCTGAATCGGCGTCTTCAGTTCGCGCGCCAGTTGCGCCGAGCCCTCGAGGTCGTCGAACTGGATCGGTTCCTCGAACCATTGCAGCCCCTGGTCGTCGAGCGCGTGCAGGCGCAGCAGCGCCTCGCCGCGGTCGAGCCCCTGGTTGAAGTCCGACATCAGTCGCACGTGGGGGCCGATCGCGTCGCGCACGGCGCGCACTGCGTCCAGGTCGGCGGCCAGCGTGGTGCGACCGAAGCGCATCTTGATGGCGCTGAACGCCCCTTCGTCGATCAGCTCGCGCGCCTGCGCCGCCAGCTCGGCCGGCGGCAGCAGCCAGAGCCCGTTGGTGTTGTAGGCGCGCACCGGCCCGACGCTGCCACCGAGGCACACCGCCAGCGGCTGGTTGGCCGCCTTGGCGAACGCGTCCCAGATCGCCATGTCCAGGCCGGCCGCCGCGATCAGGCTGACGCCTTCGCGCCCATGCAGTTGCAGTGCGTGCACGCTGCTGCGAAAGGCATCGATCGGCGCCAGCGGCGCACTCGCCAGCCGCTCGGCCGCCGCCTCGATGGCCGGCACGATGTAGCGTGCGGCGCCGAGCACGTACGGCTCGAGGTACGCGCGCCCGACGACCCCTTCGTGCGTGCGCAGATCGAGCAGGATGAACGGCCACTCGGTGAACCGCCCGACGATCGGGTTGGAGACGATCGGCCGGCGCAGCGGTGCGCTGACGACGCGCAGGTTCACGCTGTGCAGCGTGAGGCGGGTGGCGGGGTTCGGCATGACGCGGCCCAACGGATGCGAAGGCCGCGACGTTCGGGCAGTGTGGACGCGCTGTCAAGCGCCCCGGGGCTGCCCGAGCCGCGTCAGTCGACGAAGAAGTCGGGGATGAACGCCTTCGTTCCCGGCACCACCGCATAACGGTCGAGGTCGGTGATGCCGTGCTGCGCGAGCAGCACGTCGTCGATGAAGAAATTGCCGGTCGTCGCCTTGGCGTCGCTGGTCAGGACGAGGTGCGCGGCGTCGGCCAGGATCTCGGGCTTGCGGCACTTGTTGGTGTCGGCGCCCGGGATCATCTGCAGCGCCGCGGTGGCGATCGCGGTGCGCGGCCACAGGCTGTTCACCGCGATGCCGTGGCGCCTGAACTCCGCCGCGTGGCCGAGCGTGCATTCGCTCATGCCGTACTTGGCCATCGTGTAGGCCACGTGGTTCTGGAACCAGTGCGGCTTCATCGACAGCGGCGGGCTCATGTTCAGCACGTGCGGGTTGCGGCCCGCCTTGGCGCTCTTGACCAGCTCGGGGAGGCAGGCCTGGGTGCAGCAATAGGTGCCGCGCACGTTGACGCCGAACATCAGGTCGAAGCGCTTCATCGGCGTGGCGTCGGTCGGCGTGAGGCTGATCGCGCTGGCGTTGTTGACCAGGATGTCGATGCCGCCGAAGCGCTCGACCGCCTGCGCCACCGCCGCCGCGACGGCGTTCTCGTCACGGATGTCGGTGGGCACCGGCAGCGCCTGGCCCCCGGCCGCCTCGATCTCCTGAGCCGCCGAATACAGCGTGCCCGGCAGCCTGGGGTTGGGCTCGGTGGTCTTGGCCACCAACACGATGCGCGCGCCGTCGCGCGCGGCCTTCAGCGCGATCGCCAGCCCGATGCCGCGCGAGGCACCGGTGATGAACAACGTCTTGCCCTGCAGGCTGCGTTCGGCGGACATGGTCTCGACTCCTCGGGTTTCGCTGGTGGGTGTCAACGCGGCACGGCCTGCAGGTGCAGGTGGGGCCACACGGCGTCGGCGATGTGCGCGGCCAGCGACTCGGCCACCGCGCGGTACACCGGCTCGCCGGGGTGAAAGCCATCGTGGGCCATGTTGTCGCGGCCCAGGTGCACGTGGTCCAGACGCAGCGTCGACACGTCGCCCGCGGCCGCGTGACGCTGCGCCACCCAGTCGCGCAGCGCGCGGTTGTGGCGCCGCGCGTCGGCGCCGGCCATCCAGCGCAGCGGCTGCGGCAGCGACGGAAACTCGTGCACCGGCGGCAGCGGACAGAACACCACGTGCTGCACGCCGCCGCGGTTGCGCAGCAGGTTGGCGATGCGCTCGCGCTCGCGCACCGCGCGCGGCGAAGCCACCTGGTCGACCACGTCGTTGACGCCGGTCACCACCACCGCCAGGTCGGCGGGCGGCAACTCGGCGTCGCGCAGCAGCTCGAAGGTCTGGCCGGTGGTGAGGCCCGTGCGCGCAAGCAGCGCCCAGTGGATGCACGCCGCGCGGCGCGCCGCGAGCAGCGGCAGCAGCTGGCCGGCCAACGCCTGCTGCTGCGTGGCCACCCCGACGCCGGCGGCCGACGAATCGCCGGTGATCAACAGGCGCAGCGTGGTCGCGCCGCGACCGACCACGCCCTCGCGCGCACCGTCGGCCTCGGGCAGGCGCGGCACGCGGGCACGGGTGTGCAACGCCTGCGCCGCCAGCAGCGGACTCAACGCGAGCTTGAGCGCCAGCGACATTCGGACTCCGACCTCAGAACTTCGAGAAGTCGGGCTTGCGCTTCTGGAAGAACGCCTGGAACGCTTCCGTCGCCTCCGGGCTGCGCAGTCGCGCGCCGAAGATCTCGCCCTCGGTGGCCATCGCCTGCAGCACCGCGTCGCGGCCGGCTCGGCGCATCAGCCGCTTGGTGTCGCGCACCGCGCCGGGCGGCAACGCGTTGAAGCGCTCGGCCACGCGGCGCGCATGGTTCACCACCTCGGAGGCCGGCAGCACCGCGTTGGCCAGCCCGCACTCGACGGCGGTCTCGGCGTTGAACGGGTCGCCCAGCAGGAGCTTCTCGGCGGCGCGCCGGTGGCCCATCAGCGCGGGCATCAGCAGACTCGACGCGTACTCGGGCACCAGGCCCAGGCTGACGAACGGCGTGGCCAGGCGAGCCTCGTCGCTGACGTAGACGAAGTCGCAGTGCAGCAGCATGGTCGTGCCGATGCCGATCGCCGCGCCGGTGACCGCGGCCACCACTGGCTTGTCGATCTCGAGCAGCGCGCGCATGAACTGTGCCACCGGCGAGTCGGCGCCCTGCGGTGGGCGTTGCATGAAGTCTTCGAGGTCGTTGCCCGACGTGAAGACACCGGGCTGCCCGGCGATCAGCACCGCGCGCACCGACTTGTCGTCGGCCGCGGCACGCAGGGCATCGGCCATCGCCTGGTACATCGCGGCGGTGAGCGCGTTCTTCTTCTCGGGCCGCGCGATCTCGATGCTGGCCACCCCGTTGAGCACGGCGGTCTTGATGGTCATGGCTTTTCTCTCCTGGGCGGTCGATGGCGAAGGGGCGAACGCGCTCAGCGCGCACCCATCATGGCTTCGAGCATGGCGGCCATGCGCTGGTGAAGGAGGTTGACCGCCTTGAGCGGACGCACCATCACCTTGAAGTCGACCACACGCCCGGCGTCGTTCCAGCGGATCAGGTCGACGCCGTTGATCACGATGCCGTCGATCTCGGTCTCGAACTCGAGCAGCGCGTCCTGCGGCCCGATGATCTCGCGCACGTAGCGGAAGCGCTCGTTGCCCAGCACGCCGAGCGCCGCCGTGAGGTAGCCCATCGTGAGCGCCTTGCCGCGTTGCGGCGTGTGGACCACCGGTGAATGGAAGACGACGTCGTCGGCCAGCCACGCACCGAGATCGTCGCGCGACCGGCTGGCGACGATGCGGTGCCAGGCTGCTACGGGGTGCTCGTTCAAGGCCGTCTCCTGGTTGTGCGCGGCGCGCCGTAGACGCTGCAATCGCCCGCCGTACGCTGAAACGGTTGACATCCTCGCAAACAATGTTGACACTGTCAACATGCCGACACCGAGCACCGACACCCGCGAGGTCTTGCTGCGCGCCGCGGTCGAGATCGCCGAGGCCGACGGCGTCGGCGCCATCGGCCTGCGCGAGGCGGCGCGCCGCGCCGGCGTCACCCACGGCGCACCGTATCGCCACTTCGAGAACCAGCAGGCCCTGGTGGCGGCGGTGGCCGAGCAGGGCTTTCGCGAGCTGATGGCCGAAGTGCAGGCGGCGCAGGCCATTGCCGGTGCCGATGTGCTGGCACGCTTCCATGCGCTGGGTGTCGCCTACCTGCGCTTCGCGCTCGCGCACCCGGGGCAGTTCCGTGTCATGTTCGGCGCCGAGGCAGCCGCCGTGCCCTCGGTGCGCAGCGCCGAGGCCGCCGTGTTCGCGCTGGCGGTCAACGAGATCGCCAGTGCGCAGCGTCAGGGGCTGATCGCCGCCGGCGACCCGCAGGAGCTGGCGCTGCTGGCCTGGTCGACCTCGCACGGCCTGGCCGTGTTGATGATCGACGGCCTGGTGCAGTGGGTCGGGCTCGACACCGAGGCACCCGAGCGGCTGGCCCGGCGCATCACCGCGATGATGTTCAACGGCCTGCAACACGGCGCGCCTCCGGCGCGCACGAGGAAGAGCACGTGATGTGGCCGATCGCCGCCAGCGGCGCCATCCTCTTCGTGTTGGGCGCGCTGCACCTCGCGTACACCTTCCACGGCCCGAAGCTGCTGCCACGCGATCGGGCCCTGCCGGAACTGATGGCGCACAGCCCGCTGGTGCTGACGCGCGAAACCACGGTGTGGAAGGCGTGGATCGGCTTCAACGCCAGCCACAGCCTGGGCGCGATGCTGTTCGGCGCCGTCTACGGCCACCTGGCGCTGGCGCAGCCGGCGGTGCTGGCGGGCTCGCCGTTCCTGCTCGCGCTGGGCGCCGTGTCGCTGCTCGCGTATGCGTGGCTCGGCCAGCGCTACTGGTTCAGCGTGCCGTTTCGCGGCGTCGTGCTCGCCCTGCTCCTGTACGCGGTCGGAGTCGCGATGATCGTCATGTAGGCGGCCGCCGGGCCGCTGCGGGGATGGTGCAGCTATCCGCGCAGGTGGCAGGCCACCCAGTGGCCCTCGGCCGAGCGCTTCAGCTCGGGCTTCTCGGTGCTGCACAGCGGCTGCTTGGCGATCGGACAGCGGGTGTGGAAGTGGCAGCCGCTGGGCGGCTGGATCGGGCTCGGCACGTCGCCTTGCAGCATCACGCGCTGGCGCCGCACCCTGGGGTCGGGGATCGGCACCGCCGACAGCAGCGCCTCGGTGTACGGGTGCAGCGGTTGCGTGTACAGCTTGTTGGCCGGCGCGATCTCGACGATGCGGCCGAGGTACATCACCGCGACACGGGTGCTGATGTGCTCGACCACCGACAGGTCGTGCGCGATGAAGATGTAGGTCAGGCCGAACTTCGACTGCAGGTCTTCGAGCAAGTTGATCACCTGCGCCTGGATCGACACGTCGAGCGCCGACACCGCCTCGTCGCACACCACCAGCTTCGGGCTCACCGCGAGCGCGCGCGCGATGCCGATGCGCTGGCGCTGGCCGCCCGAGAACTCGTGCGGATAGCGCCGCATGTGGTCGGCCGCGAGACCCACCGTCTCGAGCAGCTCGACGATGCGTGCCTCGTATTCGGCCGCGGTCTTGGTGAGCTGGTGGATCGTCAACGCCTCGCCGAAGATCTGGCCCACCGTCATGCGCGGGTTCAGCGACGCGTACGGATCCTGGAAGATGATCTGCATGTGGCGCGCCATCGAGCGCAGCTCGTCGCGGCCCATCGCAGTGACGTCGCGGCCCTCGAACCACACACTGCCCGAGGTCGGCTCGATGAGCCGCAGGATGCAGCGCCCGGTGGTGCTCTTGCCGCAGCCGGATTCGCCCACCAGACCCAGCGTCTCTCCGGCCGCGAGGTCGAAGCTGACGCCGTCGACCGCGTGCACGCGACCGATCTCGCGCGACAGCAGGCCGCCCTTGATCGCGAAGTGCTTGACCAGCTGGTCGACGCGCAGCAGCGGCGCCGTGCCGGGCATCGGCAACGCGCTCATGCAGGAATCCCATCGAGGATGCACGCCACCTTGTGGCCCGGCGCCACCGTGCGCAGCGGCGGCGTGGCCTGCGTGCATTCGGGCTTGGCATAGCGGCAGCGCGGCGCGAAGCGGCAGCCCTCGGCGGGATCGATCAGCTTGGGCACCGTGCCGGGGATCGACTCCAGCCGCACCTTGTGCGTGGCCGCGGTGTCGATACGCGGGATCGAGCGGATCAGCCCTTGCGTGTAGGGGTGGCGCGCGTGCGCGAACAGTTCGCCCACCGGCGCCTCCTCGACCACCTTGCCGGCGTACATCACCACCACGCGCTGCGCCACTTCGGCCACCACACCCATCGCGTGCGTGATCAGCATGATCGCCATGCCGAGCTCGGCCTTCAGTTCGTGCAGCAGTTCGAGGATCTGCGCCTGGATCGTCACGTCGAGCGCGGTGGTCGGCTCGTCGGCGATCAGCAGCTTGGGGTTGCACGCCAGCGCGATCGCGATCATCACGCGCTGGCGCATGCCACCGGAGAACTGGTGCGGGTAGTCGTGCACGCGGCGTTCGGGCGTCGGGATGCGTACACGGCGGAGCATCTGCACCGCGCGGTCGAGCGCGTCCTTGCGCGACAGGCCCTCGTGCAGCCGCAGCACCTCGGCGATCTGCTCGCCGACGCTGTACACCGGATTCAGCGACGTCATCGGCTCCTGGAAGACGATGGCGATCTCCTTGGCGCGGATCTTGCGCATCTCGTCGGCCGGCAGCGGCACCAGGTCGCGACCCTGCCACATCACGCGGCCGGCGGCGATCTTGCCCGGCGGCATCGGCACCAGCTTGAGCACGGTCATCGCGGTCACCGACTTGCCGCAGCCGCTCTCGCCGACCACGCATACCGTCTCGCCGCGATCGACGCTCAGGTCGACGCCATCGACGGCGTGCAACCAGCCGTCGTCGGTCTTGAAGTGGGTCTTCAGGCCCTGGATCTCCAGCAACGCCATCAGGGCCCCCTGGTCACTTCGCGACCTCCCCCCGTGGGGAGCGATGCAGGCTCGGGACGACCCGGCGCGTGCATCACATCACCTTTCGCGGATCGAGGGCGTCGCGCAGCCCGTCGCCGACGAAGTTGATGGTCAGCACCGTCAGGAAGATCGCCGCCCCCGGAAACAGCACCCAGTGCGCCGCAATGTCCATGTGGTCCTTGGCGTCGTACAGCAGCCGGCCCCAGGTCGGGATGTCGGGCGGGAAGCCCAGGCCGAGGAACGACAGCGTCGACTCGTAGATGATCGCCGCCGCCACGTCGACGGTGCCGGCGACGATCACCGGCCCCAGCGCGTTGGGCAGGATGTGGCGCACCACCTGCCGCGTGGTCGACGCGCCGAGCGCGCGCGCGGCCTCGACGAACTCCTTCTCGCGCAGCGAGAAGAACTGCGCACGCACCAGCCGCGCCACCGACATCCAGCGGAACATGCCGATCACCACGACGATCATGATGAACACGCCGAACTCCGGGCCGAACACCGATTTCAGGCGGTCGCGGAACAGGTAGATCACCAGCAGCAGCAGCGGCAGCTGCGGCAGTGACAGGAACAGGTCGGTCAGCCACATCAGCGCAGCGTCGACGCTGCCGCGCGAGATGCCGGCGATGGCGCCGACCACCACGCCGACGAACACCGACATCAGCATCGCAGCGATGCCTACCGCCAGCGAGATGCGGCCGCCGTAGAGCATGCGCGCGAACAGGTCCTGCCCGAGGTCGTCGGTGCCGAACGGGTGGGCCGCCGACGGCAGCTTGAGGCGCGCACTGAAGTCGATGTCGTTGATCGCCACCTTCCAGAGCGACGGGCCGAACACCACCATCAGCACCATCGCGCCGAGCACGAACAGGCTCAGCACCGCGAGCTTGTGGCGCTTGAAGCGCCGCCATGCCTCGCGCCATGGCGAGACGCTGCGGCGCGGCGCGCCGGTGAGCTCAGCGGTAGCTGATGCGAGGGTCGAGCCAGCCATAGAGCAGGTCGGCAATCAGATTGAAGGCGATCACCAGGCACGCGAACACGAACGTCACCGCCATGATCACCGGTGTGTCGTTGCGCAGGATGGCGTCGATCAGCAGTGAGCCGATGCCCGGGATGCGGAAGATCTGCTCGGTGACGATGGCGCCACCGAACACCGCGGGCATCTGCAGCGCCACCAGCGTCACCACCGGGATCAGCGCGTTGCGCACCACGTGCTTGAGGACCACCACGCGCTCGGCCAGCCCCTTGGCGCGCGCGGTGGTGACATAGTCGAGCCGCACGACGTCGAGCACCGCCGAGCGCACGTAGCGCGTCCAGGTCGCGCCCTGGAACAGGCCGAGCACAGCGATCGGCATGACCGACTGCTTGAACATCTCCCACCACCACTGCCAGCCGCTGGCGCTGAGGTCGGCGCGGAAGACGAACGGCAGCCAGTCGAGCTTGATCGAGAACAGCAGAATCAGCAGCACGCCGGTGAAGAAGGTCGGCAGCGAGAAGCCGATGAACGCCAGCGTGCTGGCGATGCGGTCGAACCAGGAGTACGGCCGCACCGCCGACAGGATGCCCACCGGTAGCGCCACCGCCAGCGCCAGCACCTGCGACGCGCCGATCACCGCCAATGTCACCGGCACGCGCTGCGCGATCAGCGTGTCGACGTCGACGCGGCTGATGAACGAGAAGCCCCAGTCGCCGTGCGCCATCGCGCTCAGCCAGTGGAAGTAGCGCAGGTACACCGGGTCGTCGAGGCCGAACTTCTGGCGCAATGCCAGCTTCACCTCGGCCGGCACGTTGGGGTTGGTGGCCAGCTCTTCGAACGGGTCGCCCGGCGCCAGCGCCAGCACCGTGAACAGCACGACGCTGATGCCCAGCAGGCTGGGCAGCGCGATCATCAGCCGCCGCAGGATGTACGCGCCCACGGCCCGTCCGCCCCCTTCAGCCGCCCCGGCGCGGCGTCAAGTCTCGCGGTACCAGTTTTGCAGCCCGGACAGGTCGAGGTCCCAACCCGTCAGCTGCGTCACCAGCTTGGTGGCCGCGCCGCGCACGCGCGGCCGGCTGATCAACGGCACCACGATGTTGGCCTGCACCGGCAGGTCGTTCATCTTGATGAAAAGCGCCGCGCGTTTCACCGGGTCGAGCTCGGCCTCGGCGGCGCGGAAGGTCTTGTCGTACTCCTCGCTGACCCACCGGCAGATGTTGCGCCCCTGCCATTTGTTGGCCTTCGACGAGACCTCCCACGACGTGTACTGGTCCATGAAGCGCTCGGGGTCGGGCTGCGTCATCGTCGTGGTGTACATCTGGATGTCGCACCAGAACTTGCCGTAGGTGTCGGGATTGGCGACGTCGGACGAGAAGAACACCGACGCCGTCACCGACTTCAGCTCGAGGTCGATGCCGGCCTTCTGCGCGCCCTGCTTGACGACCGCCTGCTCTTTCTGGCGCAGCGAGTTGACGCTGGTCTGGTAGACCAGGTGCAGCTTCTTGCCGCCCTTCTCGCGAATGCCGTCGGAGCCCTTCTTCCAGCCGGCGCCATCGAGCAGCTGGTTGGCCTTTTCGATGTTGAACTCGAGCTTGTT
This sequence comes from Burkholderiaceae bacterium, assembly GCA_035499355.1. Classification (GTDB taxonomy): domain Bacteria; phylum Pseudomonadota; class Gammaproteobacteria; order Burkholderiales; family Burkholderiaceae_C; genus JAEUPI01. The sequence goes on from DATJYZ010000094.1 coordinate 19,081, forward strand.
GTTGGTCGAGCGGTACTTCGACGGATTGTTCAGGAAGTTCGCGGTCGCGATGCCGGTGCGGCCGTAGATGAACTCCTGGATGCTCTTGCGATCGGTCACCAGCGACATCGCCTCGCGCACCGCCGGGTCGCTGAAGGCGAAGTGCTTGCTCTTGGGGCTGGCGCGCTCGCCGTCGACCTCGTTCCACGGATCGGTGATGTTGAGCTGCAGGAACTCGATGTCGCCGCCCTCGACGATGAAGATGACGCCCTTGCCGCTGTCTTCCATGCGCTTGAGCACTTCGTCCTCGACCTGCAGGTTCCAGGCGTAGTCGTACTCGCCGGTCTGCAGCACCGCGCGCGCCGCCGACGTGGCGTCGCCGCCGCCCTTCATCTCGATCGAGTCGAAATACGGCCGGTTCGGCATGTGGTAGTTGGTGTAGATCTCGCCGCGCACGATGTCGCCGGGCTTGAAGTCGACGAACTTGTACGGCCCGGTGCCCACCGGCTTGAGGTTGTTCGGCGCATCGCGGCTCTTGGCGCCTGCGTACGGGCCGAACAGGTGCTTCGGGATGATCATCCCCTCGGCAGCGACGAACGCGGTGGCCCAGAACGGCGTCGGCTTGCTGAATGTCACCTTGATGGTGTGCGAGTCGAGCTTGTCGACCTTCACGTCCTTGTAGACACCGCTGGTCACCGCCGCGGTGGCCGGATCCTTGGCGTACTCCCAGGTGAAGACGGCATCGTCGGCGGTGAAGGGCTGGCCGTCGTGCCAGGTGACGCCGCGCTTGAGCTTCCAGGTCACCGAGCGACCGTCGGCCGACAGGCCACCGTTCTCGCGCGTGGGGACCTCGGCAGCGAGGATCGGGATCAGGTTGCCGTCCTTGTCCCAGCAGGCCAGCGGCTCGTAGAAGATGCGCGAGCCCTCCTGGTCCTTGGTGCCGTTGGCGAAGTGCGGCTGCAGCAGCGTCGCGCCCTGCCACCACAGCACCTTCAGCGAGCCGCCGCCACCGCGCTTGGTGGGCTTGTAGTTGAACGGGGCAGGCGTCTGGGCGATGCCTTCGTGCATCAGGATCATCGACGCCATCGGGGCGCTGAGGCCGACGCCGACCATGCGCTGGATGAAGGAGCGCCGCGGCATCTCGCCACTGCGCACCCGCTCGATCAGGGCACGAATCTCACGCTCTTGCATGGCAGTCTCCAGAGTTCACGACAACGAACCGTTTCGGTGCTTGGCATGCTAGCCGCCGTGCGCCGGCGCCCGCATTCGGGTCCACCCGACCTTTTGGGGTGACCGATACTCGGGCTCCATGCAAGATATGGACCCCTGGGTCGTCCACGGCCCGCACGAGGCCGAGCATCCGCTGGTGCTGGACTCGCCCCACTCGGGCGGCGCGCGGCCGCCCGACTTCGACACCGTGCTCGACGACGCGGCCCTGCGCACGGCCGAGGACAGCTTCGTCGACGAGCTGTATCGGCCGGCCACGCAGCGCGGCGTGCCGCTGCTGGCGGCGCGCTGGTCGCGTGTGTACCTCGACGTCAACCGCCGCGCCGACGACATCGACCCCGAGCTGCTCGATGCCCCCTGGCCCGGGGCGGTTGCCGCCAGTGGCAAGGCGCGCCTGGGCAAGGCGCTGGCCTGGCGCACGCTCGACGACGGCAGGCCGGTGTATGCGCGGCGACTGACCGTCGCCGAGCTACAGCGGCGCATCGAGCGCTGCCACGCACCGTATCACCAACGGTTGCGCAGCCTGCTCGATGCCGCGCACGCGCGCTTCGGCCACGTGGTGCACATCAACTGTCACTCGATGAACGCGGTGTCCGGCGTGCAGGGCGAAGGCGGCGCCGGCGTGGCGCGTGCCGACTTCGTGCTCGGCGACCGCGACGGCACCACCTGCGACCCCGCGCTGACGGCGTTCGTGCGCGGCACGCTCGCGGCGATGGGCTACGACGTCAAGGTCAACGATCCGTTCAAGGGCGTCGCGCTGGTGCAGGCGTTCTCAGACCCCACCAACCGCCGCCACAGCCTGCAGATCGAGATCAACAAGCGGCTCTACATGGACGAGGCCACCCAGCAGCGCCACGGCGGATTCGCGCCGCTGCAGCGCAACCTGATGCAGCTGGTCGACGCGCTGCTCGGGTGGCGCGCGGCGCGAGGTTGACCTCAGCTGGCGTTGCGCGAAGCTGGCCTCAACTGGTGCGTTGCGCCAGGCTGGCCTCAACTGGCGCACTGCGCGAAGCTGGTCTCAGCTGGCGCGTTGCGCCAGGTGGCGCATGAGGTCGCGCACGCCGTAGGTCCACGGCGCCAGCGTCTCGCTGCGCTCGACCCGGTTGATCAGCTCGCCGAGGCGGGCGCTGCGGATGCGCACGAGGTCGCCAACGTGGTGGGTGAATCCGCTGCCGGGCGCGCCGCGGTCCTGCGTCGGCGCGAACAGCGTACCGCAGAAGAGCACGAAGCCGTCGGGGTACTGGTGCATCGCGGTGGTCTGCGCCACCAGGTCGAGCGGATCGCGGCTGATCTCGCGCATCGTGCTCCTGCCCTCGAGCACGAAGCCGTCGCTGCCGGTCACCGTCAGCGTGAGGTCGGCGCGGCGCACGTCGTCGAGCGTGAAAGTCGCGTCGAACAGCCGGATGAACGGGCCGATGGCGGTGGAGCCGTTGTTGTCCTTGCTCTTGCCGAGCAGCAGCGCGCTGCGGCCCTCGAAGTCGCGCAGGTTGACGTCGTTGCCGAGCGTGGCGCCCGCGATCTGCGCGCGGCTGTTCACAGCCAGCACGACCTCGGGTTCCGGGTTGTTCCATGCCGAGTCGCCGCGCACGCCGATGGCCACGCCGGTGCCCTGCGCCGACAGCAGCGGCGCCTTGGTGAACACCTCGGCGTCGGGGCCGATGCCCACTTCGAGGTATTGGCTCCACAGGCCGCGCGACTGCAGCGCCGACTTCAGTGCCGCAGCCTGCGGCGACCCGGGCTTCACGTCGGCGAGGTTGGTGCCGATCGCCTTCTGCACCTCGGCGCGCACGCTGTCGGCACGCGATGGGTCGCCCTTGGCCTGCTCCTCGATCACGCGCTCGAGCAGGCTGGTCGCAAAGGTGACGCCGGCGGCCTTGATCACCTGCAGGTCGATTGGCGCCAGCAGGTGCGGCAGCGCGGGGTCACGCCGCGCGCGGCCGGTGTTGCGCAGGATGTCGGCCAGCGCGCCGATGCGCACGCCGGGGGTGGCACGCACCGCCTGCGCCGGATCGGCCTCGTCGAGCAGGTCGCTCACCGTGGCGAAGCGCTGCGAAAGGTCGAACACGCCGTCGCCGCGCACGGCCACCACGGCGGGCCCGGCCTGCGCACCCGGCAACCAGCAGCGGCCGATCAGAGTGCCCGTGGT
>DATJYZ010000095.1:0-16325 GCA_035499355.1 Burkholderiaceae bacterium
ACGAGGACCTGGTCGACCTCACCCAGGAGACCCGCCACAACCTCGAACAGGTGGCCGCCACGCCCGGATCGACGCTGGGCTCGACGCGCGACAAGCCCGATCTCAAGTACTGCCAGCAGATCTTCGAGGTGCTGCGGGCGCACGGCATCGGCTACTTCTTCTACATCGGCGGCAACGATTCGTCGGACACCGTGCGCATCGTCAGCGAGGAGGCGGCCAAGAGCGGCTACGCGCTGCGCTGCGTGCACATCCCGAAGACGATCGACAACGATCTGGTCTGCAACGACCACACGCCGGGTTTCCCCTCGGCGGCACGCTTCGTGGCGCAGGCCTTCGCCGGCGCCAACCTCGACAACGCCGCGCTGCCCGGCGTCTACGTGGCGGTGGTGATGGGGCGCCACGCCGGCTTCCTGACCGCGGCTTCGGCGCTGGGGCGCAAGTTTCCCGACGACGGACCGCACCTGATCTACCTGCCCGAACGGACCTTCACGATCGAACGCTTCCTGGCCGACGTGAAGACGGCCAACGAGCGCCACGGCCGCTGCGTGGTGGCGGTGTCGGAGGGCATTCACGATGCGTCGGGCCAGCCCATCATCACGCAGCTCGCCAAGCAGCTCGAGCGCGACGCGCACGGCAACGTGCAGTTGTCCGGCAGCGGCGCGCTGGCCGACTTGCTGTGCGAGCAGATCAAGGCGCAGCTGGGCCTCAAGCGCGTGCGCGGCGACACCTTCGGCTATCTGCAACGCAGCTTCCTGGGCTGCGTCAGCGACGTCGACGCGCGCGAGGCGCGCGAGGTCGGCGAGAAGGCGGTGCAGTTCGCGATGTGGGGCGAGCGCAGCGGTTCGGTGGCGATCCAGCGCGCCGGCCAGTATGCAGCCGACTACACCCTGGTGCCGCTGTCCGACGTGGCGGGCAAGACGCGGGTGATGGACGACGCCTTCATCGCCGAGAGCGGCGCCGACGTGACCGACGCGTTCGCGCTCTATCTGCGACCGCTGCTCGGCTCCGCGATGCCCGAAGCGCACCGCCTGCGGCCTGCGCGCGTGGCCCAGGTGCTCAAGGCTGGGCGCTGAACGCCGTTGCGCCGGCCGGCGCCGACGCCGGGTCGGGCGCTTCGTCGCTCGTTGGCTGCGCCCCGCCGGTCGAGGCGGCCTGCAGCGCCTTGGTGACGATCTCGCGCGTGTCGACGCTGAGGTCACTGCGCAGCGCGACGCGCGCGATCGCCTCGCGCGCGGCGCTGCGGTACGGCTCGGCCAGGTGCACCCAACGATCGAGCGCACGCGCGACGCGCGACGCGAGCTGCGGGTTGAGCGCGTCGAGCTCGACCACCCGCTCGGCCCAGAACACGTAGCCGGCGGCGTCGGCGCGGTGGAACGCGCCCGGATTGCGCAGGCAGAAGGCGCTGATCAGGCTGCGCGCGCGGTTGGGATTCTTCAGCGTGAAGGCGCGGTGCTGCATCAGCTCGCGCACGCGCGCGAACACGCGACCCTCGCGCTCGCTGGCCGTCGCCTGCAGCATGAACCACTTGTCGATCACCAGGGGTTCGTGCGCGAACTGGTCGTACAGCCGCTGCAGCGCCGGTGCCGCCAGCTCGCTGTGCGACTCGATCAGCGCCGTCAGTGCGCCGAGGCGATCGGTCATGTTGCTGGCATCCTTGAAGCGCTGCAGCGCGCGGCCGGGCCACACCGGGTCGCCGGCGCGCACCGCATGGCGCACCAGCATCGCCAGTGCCAGGTTGGCGAGCGCACGGCGGCCCGCCTGGGCCGCCTCGGCGCGATAGCCTTCGCGCACCGCGTGCGCGTCGAACGCCGTGGCCCAGTCGCCGTGCAGCAGCATCGCCAGCTGGTCGAGCGACTGCTCGTGCAGCGCGTGGATGCGCGCCGGGTCGGCCGGCGTCACGCGTTCGGCGATGGTGGCTTCGCTGGGCGGCGTCAGCAGCAGCTCCTTCAGCGCGGGGTCGATCGCCGGATCGCGCAGCACCGCGCGCAGCGCATCGACGGTCTCGGGCGCGAGCTGCAGCGGCACGCTGGCGTGCAGCGCTGCCACCAGGGCTTGCAGCAGCAGGCGCTGGCCCGCCTCCCAGCGGTTGAAGGCGTCGCTGTCGTGCATCAGCAGCACGCGCAGGTCGGCGTCGCTCAAGGCGTCGTCGAGCTGCACCGGCGCCGAGAAGCCGCGCAGCAGCGATGGCACCGGCTCGTCGTCGACGTCGACGAAGGTGAAGCTGTGGCTGACGTCGGACAGCACCAGCACGCGCGTCGGGCCGCCGGCGATCGGTTCGCCCTGCAGCCTGAGCGGCAGCGGCGTGCCGTCGCGCCGCAGCAGCGCCAGCGACACCGGGATCACGAACGGCAGCTTCTCGCGCTGGCCGGGAGTCGGTGTGCTGCGCTGGCCGAGGCGCAGCGTGTAGGTGCGCGCGGCGGGGTCGTGGTGACCATGCGCCAGCAGCACCGGCGTGCCGGCCTGCGCATACCAGCGCTTGAAGGCCTCGAGGTGCTCGGCCAGCCAGCTGCCCGGGTTGGCGTCGGCGATCGCCTGCGCGAAGTCGTCGCAGGTCACCGCCTGGCCGTCGTGGCGCCGGAAGTACAGGTCCATGCCGCGGCGGAAGCCTTCGCGGCCGACCAGCGTGTGCATCATGCGCACCACCTCGGCGCCTTTCTCGTAGACCGTGGTGGTGTAGAAGTTGTCGATCGCCGTGTACGACTCGGGGCGCACCGGGTGCGCCATCGGGCCCGCGTCCTCGGCGAACTGCACCTCGCGCAGGAACTGCACGTCGTGGATGCGCTTGATGGCCCGCGCCGAGACGCCGGCCATCATGTCCATGCTGAACTCCTGGTCGCGGAACACCGTGAGGCCTTCCTTCAGCGACAGCTGGAACCAGTCGCGGCAGGTGATGCGGTTGCCGGTCCAGTTGTGGAAGTACTCGTGGCCGATCACGCTCTCGATGTCGAAGAAGTCGGTGTCGGTGGCGGTGGCGGGGCTGGCCAGCACGTACTTGGTGTTGAACAGGTTGAGGCCCTTGTTCTCCATCGCGCCCATGTTGAAGTCGTCGACCGCCACCACCATGAAGCGATCGAGGTCGAGCGACAGGCCGAAGCGCGCCTCGTCCCAGGCGATCGACGCCATCAGCGAGTTCATCGCGTGCTCGGTCTTGTCCATGTCGCCGCGCCGCACGTACACCTGCAGCAGGTGCTCGCGACCGGCGCGCGAGCGCACGCGCTGCTCGCGGCATGCCAGGTCGGCCGCCACCAGCGCGAACAGGTAGCTCGGTTTCGGGTGCGGGTCGTGCCAGGTGGCGAAGTGGCGGCCGTTGTCGAGCGCGCCTTCGGCCACCAGGTTGCCGTTGCACAGCAGCTTGGGGTACTTGGCGCGGTCGGCGCGCAGGGTCACCGTGTAGACCGCCATCACGTCCGGGCGGTCGAGGAAGTAGGTGATGCGCCGGAAGCCCTGCGCCTCGCACTGCGTGAAGAAGCCGCTGCTCGAGGTGTACAGGCCGGACAGCTCGGTGTTGGCCTCGGGCGCGCAGGTGTTGCGGATCTCGAGCACCACCTGCTGGCGGTCGGCCGGCAGCTCGACCACCAGGTCGCCGTCGTCGTGGCGGAAGGCGACGCTCTCGCCGTCGGCCAGCACGCGCAGCAGCGTGAGGCCTTCGCCGTCCAGGCGCAGCGGCTGCACGGGTGCGGCGGCGTTGCGCTCGATCGTCAGCTTGCTGCCGACGATGGTCTTGGCCGGTTCGAGATCGAACGTCAGCTCGATCCGGCGGATCCAGTACGCCGGCGGCGTGTAGTCTTCTCGGCGCACGACTTCGGTCTGGCCTTCGCGCATGGCAAGTCCTCGGGTTTGCGAAAGATCTAAAGGCCCTGCTTCAGGCTGGCCTCGATGAAGGCATCGAGGTCGCCGTCGAGCACCTTCTGCGTGTTGCTGATCTCGACGCCGGTGCGCAGGTCCTTGATGCGGCTCTGGTCGAGCACGTAGCTGCGGATCTGGTGGCCCCAGCCGACGTCGGTCTTGGAGTCCTCGAGCTTCTGCTGCTGTTCGCGCTGCTTGCGCATCTCGTGTTCGTAGAGCCGGCTCTTCAGCATCGCCCACGCCTCGTCGCGGTTGCGGTGCTGCGAGCGGTCGTTCTGGCACTGCACGACGATGCCGGTGGGGATGTGCGTCATGCGCACGGCCGAGTCGGTCTTGTTGATGTGCTGGCCGCCAGCGCCGGAGGCACGGAAGGTGTCGATGCGCACGTCGGCCGGGTTGATCTCGATCTCGATCGTGTCGTCGACCTCGGGGTAGACGAACACGCTGGCGAAGCTGGTGTGGCGGCCACCCGATGAATCGAACGGGCTCTTGCGCACCAGCCGGTGCACGCCGGTCTCGGTGCGCAGCTGGCCGAACGCATAGTCGCCCTCGATCTTCAAGGTCGCGCTCTTGATGCCGGCCACGTCGCCCGGGCTCTCCTCGAGCAGCTCGGCCTTGAAGCCCTTGCGCTCGCAGTACTTGAGGTACTGGCGCAGCAGCATCTGCGCCCAGTCGCACGCTTCGGTGCCGCCGGCGCCGGCCTGGATGTCGAGGAAGCAGTTGGCCGGATCCGCCGGATTGCTGAACATGCGGCGGAACTCGAGCTCCTCGACCGTGGCGCGCAGCTTGCCGGCGTCGGCCTCGATGGCCTGCAGGCTGGCCACGTCCTGGTCGGCCTTGACCATCTCGTAGAGCTCGCTGTTATCGGCCAGGTGCGACTGCAGGTGATCGATGGTGCCGACCACCGTCTCCAGGGTCTTCTTCTCGCGGCCCAGTTCCTGGGCCCGCTTGGGCTCGTCCCAGACCTTGGGGTTCTCGAGGGCCGCGTTGACCTCGTTCAGCCGCAGTGCCTTGCGGTCGTAGTCAAAGATACCTCCGTAGCGCGGCGGTGCGCGCGCTGAGGTCGGCCAGCAGCGTGCCGATGGCGTTGACGCGTTCGATGTCCATGGTGTGGTTCTGCGACGGCCGGCGATTTTCGCATGCGGTGCGGCCGCCCGCTCGGGGAAAAACGCAGCGCGCGCTGCCGCCGCGGTCGGCGAGAATGCGCCGCGGCGAGCAACGCCGCGGGGGCAGCGATGGGCGAGCCGGCCGACGACCTGCAGGTGAACCAGACGCGATGGCGCGCGCTGCGCCCGACGGCGTTGTGGCTGACGTTGGCGTGGGCGCTGCTGACTTTCGTGCCACCGTTCTTCGCGCGCGGCGCCGGGTTCGAGTTCGCCGGCGCCAGCCTCGCGGTCTGGATCGCGGCGCAGATCGGGCCGTTGCTGTACGTGCTGCTGGCGTGGCTGTACGAGCGCCGCGCCAGCCGGCTCGACGCGCTGCGGCCTCGCTCCGGTGGCGACTGAGGCGCCAATTGCCGGCGCGGCCGGCCCGCCGGGCGCGCACCTGGCGCGCCGCTATGTGGCCTGCGCGCTGGTGGTGCTGCTGTTCACCGCGGCGATGGTGGTGATGGAGCGCTCGGGGCTGCACCGCTCGTGGATCGCCGCCGCGTTCCTGCTGTTGCCGGTGGTGCTGTACGCGAGCATCGGGCTGGCGTGTCGCACCGTCGAGGCGTCGCAGTACTTCGTCGCCGGGCGCAGCGTGCCCGCCGTCTACAACGGCATGGCAATCGGCGCCGATTGGATGAGCGTGGCGTCGTTCATGGGCCTGGCCGGTCTGCTCTATGCCAACGGGTTCGGTGGACTCGCCTACGTGCTCGGCTGGACCGGCGGCTTCTGCCTGATCGCGTTCTTCATCGCACCGTACCTGCGGCAATGCGGGCAGTACACCATCCCCGACTACCTCGCGGCGCGCTACGGCGGGCGGCTGCCGCGCGCCGTGGGCCTGGTGGTGACGGCCGGCTGCAGCCTGATGTACGTGGTGGCGCAGATCTACGGTGTCGGCCTGATCACGTCGCGTCTCACTGGGCTGGGTTTCGAGATGGGCATCTTCGTCGGCCTCGGGGGCATCCTGGTGTGCTCGTTCGTCGGCGGCATGCGCGCCATCACCTGGACGCAGGTGGCGCAGTACCTGATCCTGGTGATCGCCTTCCTGGTCCCGGTGCTGTGGCTGTCGATCAAGCAGACCGGCGTGCCGCTGCCGCAGTGGGCGCTGGCGCAACAGCTGCCGAAGGTCAACGAGCGCGAGCGCGAACTGGTGGCCGATCCGCGTGAGCGCGCGGTGATCGCGGCGTTCAGGGCCGAGGCCGCCGGCTACGACGAACGTCTGCGCGACGTCGACAGCGCGCTGCGCGAGCAGCGCGTGGCGCTGCAACGTCGCCTCGATGCGGCGTCCGGCCAGGGCGCCTCGTCGATCGCCGAGGTGCGGGCGGCGCGGCGCGCGCTGCAGGAGCTGCCCAAGGACGCCGATGCCGCGCGCGAGGCGTGGACGCGGGCGCGCGACGCCGATCTCGAGCGCGCGCAGCCGCTCGGCGGCATGCCGCCGCAGGCGCAGCTGTTCCACCTCGAGGACGACGGCAGCGCGGGCGAACGGCAGCGCTCGCAGCGCTCGCGGCTGGACTTCATCGCGCTGGTGTTCTGCCTGATGGCGGGCACCGCGGGCATGCCGCACATCCTGGCACGCTTCTACACCACGCCCACGGTGTCGGCGGCGCGGCGCTCGGTGACCTGGGCGCTGCTGTTCATCGCGCTGCTGTACATCTGCGCGCCGGTGCTGGCGGTGCTGGTGAAGTACGAGGTGCTGACCAGCGTGGTCGGCACGCCGTTCGCGGAGCTGCCGCGCTGGATCGTCGAATGGTCGAAGACCCAGCCGTCGCTGGTGTCGGTGGTCGACATCAACCACGACGGCATCCTGCAGCTCGGCGAACTGCGCATCACGCCCGACATCCTGGTGCTGGCGGCACCCGAGATCGGCGGCATGCCCTATGCGGTGAGCTGCCTGGTCGCGGCCGGCGGCCTGGCGGCCGCACTGTCCACCGCGGACGGGCTGCTGCTGACCATTGCTGTCGCGCTGTCGCACGATCTGTACTTCAACATCCTGCGCCGCGGACCACCCACCGGCCGCGAGGTGGCGGTGTCGAAGGTGGTCCTGCTGTTCGTCGCGCTGATCGCCACCTACATTGCGCTGCAGCGACCGGCCGGCATCTTGAGGCTGGTGACGCCGGTGTTTTCGGTGGCCGCGGCCACCATCTTTCCGGCCCTCGTGCTCGGCGTCGTCTGGCCGCGCGCCAACCGCTGGGGCGCCAGCGCCGGCATGACGGCCGGCTTCGTGGTCACGGTGTACTACCTGCTGACCCGTTCGCTCGGCGAGGGCTTTGGCCTGTGGTGGGGCGTGCAGCCGGAGTCGGCCGGCATGTTCGGCGTACCGGTGGCGTTCATCGTGCACGCTCTCGTGAGCCTGGCGACGTCGCGCCCGCACCGCATCGCGGCACACGATGGGCCGAGTGCGCCAACCTTGACACGCTGAGGAGGCTGGCGCCGAACCCCGTTGGGGTATTCTGGTCTGAAAGCCCTGCAGGGAGGGATGTCACGAGCGGAGCGAAGACCCCTTGCCGGGAGACAACCGATGGCCAACATCCTCACCAAGACCGAAGCCGGGCAACGCGAACTGCGCGATCGCGCCGTCGAGCTGCCGCGCAGCGCACGCACGCTGCTGGTTCTCGTCGACGGCGTGCGCAACAGCGACGAGTTGCTGACCATGGTCAAAGGTGCCACCGCCGACGACGTCGATGCACTGGTGCGGGCCGGCCTCATCACGGTGGGCGCGGCGGTCGGCGTGTCGAAGTCCGCTGCGGCCAAAGTTGCATCGGCCGCCGCGGCGCCGGCGCAAGCCGAGGCGGTGGTGAAGCTCGACTACAAGGAGCTCTACGCCTGCCTCAACGAGATGATTCGCGAGCAGCTCGGCGTGATGAAGGCCTTCAAGTACACGCTCGAGGTCGAGAAGGCCCAGACGGTCGACGACTTGCAGGTCGTGGCCCGGCGCTTCATCGATGACGTGCAAAAGGCCAAGGGCGAATCCGCGGCCAACATGGTGCGCCGCGCGCTGGGCATCACCGCCTGACGAGTGCGGGCCGTGCCCGCCATGGGCCCGGCGCCGGGCCGGAACCTGTCATTTCGCCCAGTGACGCTGACAACAGCCTTACCAGCGGCCGCGTGGCGGCCTATCGCCTACCCCAATAGCCCGCGCAGGTGTGGCCTGCCTAGCATTGCCGGACGGTCGCCTTAGCCTGCGGCCGGTCGCCATTGCCAACAACGAGGAGACCGCATGGCCGCACGCATGGAACCGTTGGGAGCCGGCAGGACCCAGCATCAGGACTTCAAGCCCGAGGAGAGGAAGGTCATCTTCGCCTCGTCGCTGGGCACGGTGTTCGAGTGGTACGACTTCTATTTGTACGCCACGCTGGCGCCGTTCTTTGCGGCGCTGTTCTTTCCCAAGGGCAATGCAACGGCCGCCTTGCTGTCGGCCTTTGCGGCGTATGCCGCGGGCTTCCTGGTGCGGCCGTTCGGCGCGCTGGTGTTTGGCCGCGTCGGCGACTTGGTGGGCCGCAAGTACACCTTCCTGGTCACCATCGTCGTGATGGGCGTCTCGACCTTTGCCGTGGGCCTGCTGCCGACCTATGCGTCGATCGGCTGGGCGGCGCCGATCCTGCTGGTGCTGCTGCGCCTGCTGCAGGGCCTGGCGCTCGGCGGTGAGTACGGTGGTGCCGCCACCTACGTGGCCGAGCACGCGCCCAACGACCGGCGCGGCTACGACACCGCATGGATCCAGACCACCGCGACGATCGGCTTCTTCCTGTCGCTGGCGGTGATCCTGCTGTGCCGCACGAGCATGAGCTCGGCCGACTTCGCCGAGTGGGGCTGGCGCATCACGTTCCTGGTGTCGCTGTTCCTGCTGATCTTCTCGGTCTACATCCGGCTCAAGCTGCAGGAGTCGCCGGTGTTCCAGCGCATGAAGTCCGAAGGCAAGGGCTCGAAGGCGCCGCTGACCGACAGCTTCCTCAAGTACCCGAACAACAAGTACGTGCTGCTGGCGCTGCTCGGTGCCACGGCCGGCCAGGGGGTGGTCTGGTACACGGGGCAGTTTTACGCGCTGTTCTTCCTGACGATCACGCTGAAGGTCGACTACGTCACCGCGTACATCCTGATCGGCTGTGCGCTGCTGCTGGGCACGCCGTTCTTCATCTTCTTCGGCTGGCTGTCCGACAAGATCGGTCGTCTGAAGATCATCCTGGCCGGCTGCCTGATCGCTGCGCTGACGTACTTCCCGTTGTTCAAGGGGCTGACGCACTACGTCAATCCGGCGCTCGAGTCGTATGCGGAGAAGACGGCGATCATCGTCACCGCGCCGCCGGCGAGCTGCAACTTCCATCTGTTCGTCGGCCCGTGGAGCCAGTTTTCCGATTGCGACCGCGCCAAGGACTTCCTGACCAAGCAGGGCCTGTCCTTCAAGTCCGCCGATGGCGCAGCACTGGCAGTGAAGATCGGTGACAAGGAGCTGACGGGCGCCTGGGACGAGAAGGCGGCGCAGGCGGCGCTGAAAGACACCGGCTATCCCGGCCCGGCCGACAAGAACAAGATCAACTACGGCATGACCATGGTGATCCTGTTCATCATGCTGATCTACGTGACGATGGTCTACGGGCCGATCGCCGCGTTCCTGGTCGAGCTGTTCCCCACGCGCATCCGCTACACGTCGATGTCGCTGCCGTATCACATCGGCAACGGCTGGTTCGGCGGCATGCTGCCGCTGACGGCCACGGCGATGGTGGCGGCCTCGGGTGACATCTACTACGGCCTGTGGTATCCGATCATCGTCGCGCTGATGACGCTGGTGATCGGCGCGCTGTTCCTGCGCGACCGCAAGGACCACGACATCCTCCACGAGTGACGGCCCGGCCGCCTCGTTTCGAAAACGCCCGCATCCGCGGGCGTTTTTCTTGCCCGGAACGGGTGATCGCGACGAGGCCGATGCGCGCGAATTCGCAGGTCGCGCGCAGCGGCGCGGCAGGCTTGCCCGACATCAAGGTCGGGGACCGACCGCGCCCTACACTCGACAGCGCCGTGGAGTGACGATGTCGAGATGCGAATCGCGCTGCTGACCGACCTGCACGCCAACCGCGAGGCGCTCGAGGCGGTGTTGCACCATGCGCGCGGCGAGCGCGTCGACCGCCATGCGCTGCTGGGCGACTTCGTCGGCTACGGCGCCGACCCGGCCTGGGTGGTCGAGCGTGCGCGCGAGCTCGCCGCCGCCGGCGCCATCGTCGTGCTCGGCAACCACGACGAAGCCGTGGTGCGCGGCAGCCGGCCGTCGATGCGCGCGGATGCGCGGCACGCGATCGACTGGACGCGCGGCCATCTCGACCACGGGCAGCTCGCCTTCCTCGCGTCGCTGCCGATGACGCACACCGAAGCCGCGGTGCTGTACGTGCACGCCAACGCGTGGGACCCGCCGAAGTGGTCGTACATCGAGACGCGCCACGACGCCGTGCGCAGCCTGCACGCCACCGCGTGCCGCTACACGGTCTGCGGTCACGTGCATGAGCCGATGCTGTACCACCTGTCGGGCACCGGCAAGGCCGGCGAGTTCAAGCCGGTGCCCGGCGTCGCGATTCCGGTGCCGTCGCACCGGCAGTGGCTGGCGATCCCGGGCTCGGTGGGCCAGCCGCGTGACAACAACCCGGCGGCCTGCTATGCGGTGTTCGACCTCGACGCGGCACAGCTCACCTATCACCGCGTCGCGTACGACCACGAGGCGGCGGCGGCCAAGGTGCGCGCGGCCGGGCTGCCGCAGAACCTGGCCGATCGGTTGGTCGATGGCCTCTGACGACCGCAGCGGCGACGCCGGCGCGCCTGCGGTGGGCCGGCTCGAAGCGGGCCGCCTCGTCGATGGTTTTCGCCTCGAGGCACGCGTGCATCAGGGCGGCATGGCCAGCCTCTGGCAGGTGAGCCACCCGCAGCATGTAGGTCCGCTGCTGATGAAGGTGCCGCTGCTTCGGCCCGGCGAGGACCCGGCGACGATCGTCGGCTTCGAGGTCGAGCAGATGATCCTGCCGACGTTGCAGGGCCGGCACGTGCCACGCTTCGTCGCGCAGGGCGATTTCACCCACCAGCCGTACATCGTGATGGAGTGCATCGACGGCCCGGGCCTGGCGGCGCGCGTCGACGAGGCGCCGTTGTCGTTCGACGAGATCGTCGAGATCGGCGCCCGCGTGGCCGAGGCGCTGCACGATCTGCACCGCCAGCACGTGGTGCACCTCGACATCAAGCCCGAGAACGTGATGTTCCGCGCCGACGGCACCGCGGTGCTGATCGACTTCGGCCTCTCGCACCACGACGCGCTGCCCGACCTGCTGAGCGAAGAGTTCCGCCAGCCGATGGGCTCGTGGCCGTACATCGCGCCGGAGCAGGTGCAGTTCGTGCGCAACGACCCGCGCAGCGACCTGTTCGCGCTCGGCGCGATGCTGTACCAGTTCACCACTGGCGAGTTGCCGTTCGGCGAGCCGCGTTCGATGCGTGCGCTGCGTCGCCGCCTGCACGTCGACCCCGCGCCGCCGCGCGCCTTGCGGCCCGATTGCCCGCCGTGGCTGCAGGAGCTGATCCTGCGCTGCCTCGAGGTCGAGCCGGCCCGGCGCTTCGACACCGCGGCGCTGCTGGCGATCGCGCTGGCCGATCCAAGACAGGTGCCGCTGACCGCGCGCGCGCAGCGCCGTTCGTCGAGCAGCTGGCTGGCGCGCTGGCGGCGGCGCTATTTCGACTGGGGCCAGGCGAGCGCCGCGCCGGCGCCGCGCAGCGCACGCGCGCTGGCGAGCCGGAGCCCGATCATCGTCGCCGCGATCGACGTCGGCGAGGGCGGCGCCGATCTCGCGGGGCAGGTGCGCGAGATGGTGCGACGCATCGTCGTCACCGAACCCGGCGCGCGGCTCGCCTGCGTGAGCGTGCTGAAGACCGGCGTGCTGAGCGTCGACGACTACGAGGACGCACGCGGCGCCAACCGCCAGGTGCAGCAACTGGCGGCGCTGAAGCACTGGGCGCGGCCGATCTCGAAGTCACTCAACCTCGACGAAGGGCGGCTGACCTTCCACGTGCTGGAGGCGATCGATCCGGCGGCCGCGCTGATCGAGTTCGCACAGCGCAACGGCGTCGACCAGATCGTGATGGGCGCGCGCGGCTCGTCGGCGATGCGCCGCTACCTCGGCAGTGTCAGCTCGCAGGTGGTGGCGCAGGCGCCGTGCACGGTGACCGTGGTGCGCATGTAGGCCGCTACGCCATGATGTTGACGCCGCCGTCGATGTACAGCGTCTCACCCGACAGCCGCCGCGCGTACGGCGTGGCGAGGAAGGCGCAGGTGTAGCCGACGTCCATGATGTCGACCAGCTCGCCCAGCGGTGCGCGCTGCGCGGCCTCGTTGAGCAGGAGGTCGAAGTCCTTCAGGCCCGACGCCGCGCGCGTTTTCAGCGGCCCCGGCGAGATCGCGTGCACGCGGATGCCCTGCGGCCCCAGCTCGTACGCAAGGTAGCGCGCGGACGCCTCCAGCGCGGCCTTCACCGGCCCCATCACGTTGTAGTTGGCCACCACCTTGTTGGCGCCGTAGTAGCTCATCGTCAGCAGCGTGCCGCCGTTCTTCATCAGCGGCGCGGCCAGCCGCGCCATGCGCACGAACGAGTGGCACGAGATGTCCATCGCCTTGGCGAAGCCGTCGGCCGAACACTGGAGCAGGCCGCCTTGCAGGTCATCTTTCGGCGCCCAGGCGATCGAATGCACGACGATGTCGAGCTCGCCCCAGGTCTTGCCGATGCGCTCGAACAGCGCCTCCATGTCACCCTGCTGCGCGACGTCCAGCGGCATGAAGATCGGGGCTTCGAGCGCGCGCGCCAGCGGCTCGACGTAGGCCTTGGACTTCTCGGTCGCATAGGTGATCGCCAGGTCGGCGCCGAGCTCGCGGAACGCCTTGGCGCAGCCGTAGGCGATCGAGTGCTCGTTGGCGATGCCGCACACCAGGGCCTTGGCGCCCTGCAGGATCGGACGCGGGTTGTCGATGCTCATCGGGTGCTCCCTTGGATATCCATGACCGGTACGCATTCGGGCACGACCAGGCTCGCCTCGGTGAGCGCCAGCACCTGTTCGATCGCGACGCCGGGCGCGGTCTCGCGCAGCGTCGGCCGCCCGTCGGCAAACGAGATCACCGCCAGCTCGGTGACGATCAGGTCGATGCGGCGCAGCGAGGTCAGCGGCAACGTGCAGCGCTTGACGATCTTCGGCTGACCCTTGGCGCTGTGCTGCATCGCGACCACCACGCGCTTCGCGCCGGTCACCAGGTCCATCGCGCCGCCCATGCCCGGCACCATCTTGCCGGGGATCATCCAGTTCGCGAGGCGTCCCTCTTCGTCGACCTGCAGCGCGCCGAGCACGGTCATGTCGACGTGGTGGCCACGGATCAGCCCGAACGACAACGCGCTGTCGAACGTCGCGGCGCCGGGCAGCGCGCTCACCGGTCGCCCGGCGGCGTCGGTGAGGAACTGGCCGACCAAGCCGTGCTCGGGCACGGGACCGGTGCCGATCAGCCCGTTTTCCGACTGGAAGAACACGTGCATGCCCGACGGCACGTGGTTGGCCACCAGCGTCGGGATGCCGATGCCGAGGTTGACCAGCATGCCCTCGCGCAACTCGAGCGCCACGCGCCGGGCGATCACGGTCTGCGCATCCATGGTCTTCACGCGTGCTCGATCACGTAGTCCACCAGCACGGCCGGCGTCACCACGTGGTCCGGCGAGATCATGCCCACCGGCACGATGTGCGCGACGTCGGCGATCACCGTGCGGGCGGCCATCGCGATCACCGGGTTGAAGTTGCGCGCGGTCAGCGCGTAGGTGAGGTTGCCCAGGTAGTCCGACAGGAAGCCCTCGACGAGCGCGAAGTCGGCCGCCAGCGGCGTCTCGAGCAGGTAGTCGACGCCGTCGACCGCGATCTTGCGCTTGCCGGTTTCCACCACGGTGCCGACGCCGGTCGGCGTGAGGATGCCACCCAGGCCATGCCCGGCCGAACGGATGCGCTCGATCAGCGTGCCCTGCGGCACCAGCTCGACGTGCATCTCGCCGGCCAGCATCTTGCGCTGCGTCTCCGGGTTGAGGCCGATGTGGCTGGCCACCACCTTGCTCACCGCGCCGGCGCTGACGAGCTTGCCGATGCCGCGGCCGGGCATCGCGGTGTCGTTGGCGATCACCGTCAGGTCGCGCCGGCCCTGGCGCACCAGCTCGTCGATCAGGCGTTCGGGCGTGCCCACGCCCATGAAGCCGCCCACCATCAGCGATGCGCCGTCGGGAATCAGCGCCACCGCCTCGGCGAGCGCGATCGTCTTCATTGCGGCTTCGCGGCCAGCACCTGCAGCGTGTGGCGCGCGATCATCAGCTCTTCGTTGGTGGGCATGACCCATACCGCCACCTTGCTCTGCGGCGTGGTGATGCGCGGCCCGCCGGCGCGGTTGGCCGCCGGATCGAGCTCGATGCCCAGCCAGGCGGCAGCGCGGCAGACGCGCTCGCGGATCACCGGGGCGTTCTCGCCGATGCCGGCGGTGAACACCAGTGCGTCGAGGCCCTGTGCGGCGGCCGCCAGCGAACCGAGCTCGCGCCCGATGCGGTAGCAGTAGAGGTCGACCGCCAGCCGCGCACGCGGCGCGTCGCTCTCGAGCAGCACGCGCATGTCGCTGGAGACGCCCGACACGCCGAGCAGGCCCGATTGCTGGTAGATCAGCTTCTCGACCGCACGCGCATCCATCTTCAGCTCGTCGATCAGGTACAGGATCACGCCGGGGTCGAGGCTGCCGCAACGCGTGCCCATCGGCAGGCCGTCGACCGCGGTGAAGCCCATCGTGCTGGCCACGCTGCGACCGCCCACCAGCGCGCAGGCGCTGCTGCCGTTGCCGAGGTGCGCGACGACCGTGCGCCCGGCGGCGGCCCTGACGTCGATGCTCGGCAGCGCGCTGGCGATGTACTCGTACGACAGGCCGTGGAAGCCATAGCGCCGCACGCCGCGGTCAGTGATCGACGGCGGCAGCGCGAACGCCTGCGCCAGCTCGGGCTGCACGCGGTGGAACGCGGTGTCGAAGCAGGCCACCTGCGGTACCTGAGGTTGCTGCTTGGCGAGGATCTCGATCGGCGCCAGGTTGTGCGGCTGGTGCAGCGGCGCCAGCGGGTTCAGCCTGGCCAGCGCGGCCACCACCTGCGGCGTCACCCGCACCGGGCCGCTGTAGTCCATGCCGCCGTGCACGACGCGATGGCCGACGGCCGCGATGCGGTGCCCCTGGCCGTGGCCGCGCAGGAATTCCGCCAGGTGGGTCAGCGCGCCCTCGTGGCCGAGCGATGTGCCTTCGCCCCAGACCTTGGCGCCGATCTCGGCGCCGCGCGCGTCCTTGGCGACGAAGCGCGGCGACGTGTACAGGCCTTCGATCTGGCCGCGCAGCAGCAGCGGCGGGCCATCGCCGCCGGCACCAGCCTCGGCGGCGAACAGCGTGAACTTGATGCTCGACGAGCCGGCGTTGAGCACCAGCACCAGGTCGGTCATCGCCGGTCGGCGCAGGGCCGTCCCAAGCCGACCGAGCCCCCTCGGGGGGCGGCGAGCGAAGCAAGCGGGGGGGTCATCGTCACTCGATCGCCTTGGCGCCCTCGCGGCGCGCCTGCGCCACCAGCGCGGCCACCGCGCACGACGCCAGCCGCGTCGTCAGCGAGTCGGCACGGCTGGTGAGGATGATCGGCACGCGAGCGCCGAGCACGATGCCGGCGGCGTCGGCGCCGGCCAGGAACGACAGGCTCTTGGCCAACATGTTGCCGGACTCGAGGTCGGGCACCATCAGCACGTTGGCGCGGCCGGCCACCGGCGAGTCGATCTTCTTGATCCTCGCCGCTTCGAGGTTGATGGCGTTGTCGAGCGCCAGCGGGCCGTCGACCAGCGCGCCGGTGATCTGGTGGCGATCGACCATCTTGCACAGTGCGGCGGCTTCCACCGTCGACGGCACCTTCGGGTTGACGGTCTCCATCGCCGACAGGATCGCGACACGCACCTCGGGCACGCGCATCGCGTGCGCGAGGTCGATCGCGTTCTGCAGGATGTCGACCTTGTCCTCGAGCGTCGGCGCGATGTTGACCGCGGCGTCGGTGATGATCAGCGCCTGCTCGAGCGACGGCACGTCCATCACGAAGCAGTGGCTGACGCGGCGCGCGGTGCGCAGGCCGCCATCGCGCGCCACCACGGCAGCCATCAGCTCGTCGGTGTGCAGGCTGCCCTTCATCAGCGCCTCGGCCTTGCCTTCGCGCACCAGCTGCACAGCGGTCGCTGCCGATGCATGACTGTGCGGGGTGTCGACGATCTCGAGCCCCTTCAGGTCGAGGT
>DATJYZ010000096.1:0-3603 GCA_035499355.1 Burkholderiaceae bacterium
GGCATCGCGGTGACGATGGCCGTCACGGTGCCCGGCATGGACCGCGCCGCCACCGAAGCGCTTGTGAAGGCCGCACACGAGGTGTGCCCGTATTCGAACGCGACGCGCGGCAACATCGACGTCGCGTTGAGCGTGGCCTGAAGGTCCGCCGGAGGGCAGCGCCGGCTGCCCGTCGCGCTGGAGCGACCCGCCAGCGGCACGGGCATTCGGCGACGACGATCAATGGGTGGCCCTCCCGGCGAGGCGCGCTCCGGTAGGCCTGCGAAACCTACAGGCGCTTCTCCGCAAACGAACGGACGCGTCGCGCCGTCTCGGCGTCGGCAAAGCAGACCATCGCGGCCTGGCGTTCGAGTTCGAGCGCGGAGGCGAGGCGGGCGTTCAACTGCGCGTTGATCACGCGCTTGAGCTGCGACGTGGCCAGCGGTGAACGCGCAGCGACCTCCGCAGCCAGCGCGAGCGCGCTCGGCATCAGCTCGGGCAGCGGCACGACGCGATTCACGATGCCCAACTGCCTGAGCGCCTGCGCCCCGTGACGCTCGCCCAGCACCATCAGCTCCATGGCGCGCTGGTGACCCAGCATCTGTGGCAATAGATGCGTCACGCCCCCGGTCACGAAGTGGCCCAGCGCCATCTCGGGGAAGAAGCACACCAGGTTGTCGGCCGCCACGACCAGGTCGCAGTTGAGGACCCACTCGAAGCCTCCGCCGACGGCATAGCCGTGGACCGCGCCGACCACGAGCTTCGGCCCGAACATGATGTCGCGGGTGATGCGCTGGATGTTCTCGCAGGTGGCCGCGATGGCGGCCGCGCTGCTGGCCTGCTCGCCGAATTCCTTGAGATCGTCGCCCGCGCAGAACGCACGCCCTGCCCCGGCCAGGACGATGGCGCGCGTGTCGGGGTCCGCCTGCGCGCCGGCCAGTGCGTCGTGCAGGTCCGCCAGCAAAGCGGTGCCGATCGCGTTGAGTCGCTCGGGTCGGTTCAGCGTCACGACGCTGACCGGGCCCTCGTTGTGAAGCGTCGCATGGCTCATGGATTCCCCTTCGGAGTTGGGCACAGACGCGGCGTGGGCTGCAAGCCTACCCGCGTTGCCACGCACCCCGCGTCACACACGGCTGCCAAAGCGAAACGACCCGCAGCCTTCGGCCGTCCGAGCCCGGCGCGCGCAAGTGCGCGGCGCAGGAGGCTTAGAGTTTCGAGCCTCCAGCGCAAGCCACGCGCCTCGGTACCCGTATGCCCGACCCACCCCCTCGACCCACAGGCATTGCTCACCACCGGACCATGTCTTTGCGTCACCGCCGTCGCTGGTACCTCGCCGTGCTTTGCCTGGCGCTGCCCGTGATCGGGACGGCGTCCGACATTCCTGACACCATCGGCCAGCGCATGCAGCCGTGCATGGTGTGCCACGGTGCGGAGGGCCGCGCCACGACACAGGGCTTCTTCCCGCGCATCGCGGGCAAGCCCGCCGCATACCTGTACAACCAGCTGGTCGCCTTTCGTGAAGGCCGCCGCAGCCAACCGACGATGGCGTACTTCGTCGATCACATGACCGACGCCTACCTGGAAGAGATCGCGCGCTACTTCGCCGCGCTGGACCTGCCCTATCCACCGCCCAGCGCTGCAAACGCCGCGCCGGCGCGGCTCGCACGCGGTCGGACGCTGGCCCGTGAGGGTGATGGCGCACTGGGCGTGCCCGCCTGTGCGGCCTGCCATGGCGCTGCGCTGACCGGCGCCCTGCCAGCGATCCCGGGCTTGTTGGGTCTGCCGCGCGACTACCTGCAACTGCAGTTCGGCGCCTGGCGCGTGGGCGTGCGGCACGCACTCGCGCCCGACTGCATGGGCGAGATCGTGTCGCACATGACGCCGCAGGACCTGAGCGACGTCGCCGCCTGGTTGTCGTCACAGCCCGTGCCGACCAACGCGCCGCCGACGGCCAAGCTCACGCGCCCATTGCCGCTGTCGTGCGGCAGCGACCCGCCGTGAGCCACGCCATGCGGGCGCGCGGCCGCATCGCCGTCGTGCTGTTCGCTCTGCTGCTCGTCGCGTGTGCCGCGGTGTGGTGGCTCAACGTGCACGGGGAAGATCCCGTCGACGAGGCACAGGCGGAGCCCGCGGCCAGCCCCGAGCAGATCCGGCACGGTGCTTACCTGGCGCGTGCCGGCAATTGCGGCGCCTGCCACACCGATCGCGGTGGCCCGCCCTACGCCGGCGGCAAAGGCATCCCGACGCCGTTTGGCACCATCTACGCCAGCAACCTCACGCCCGATCTGGAGACCGGCATCGGGAGCTGGAACGCGGCGCACTTCTGGCGGGCGATGCATCACGGGCGTTCGAAGGATGGTCGGCTGCTCTACCCGGCGTTTCCGTACCCGAGCTTCACGCTGATCACGCGCGAAGACTCCGACGCCCTGTTCGCCTACCTTCGCAGCCAGGTGCCTGTGCACCAATCGAATCGGCCGCACCAGTTGGGCTTTCCCTACAACCTTCAGGCCGCCCTTGCCGTGTGGCGCGCGCTGTTCTTCGCGCCCGGCACGTTCGAGCGGCAAGCCAACCAGCCCGAGGCGTGGAACCGCGGCGCCTACCTCGTGCGCGCGCTCGGCCACTGCGACGCCTGCCACGCGCCGCGCAACATCCTCGGCGCCACGCGCGCCGCGATCGAGCTCACCGGCGGCCTGATACCCAACCAGCACTGGTACGCCCCGTCGCTCGCCGACACCCGTGAAGCCGGCGTCTCCGACTGGCCCGTCGACGACGTCGTGGCGCTATTGGGCAATGGCATCAGCCGGCGCGGCGCGGCGATGGGACCGATGGCGGACGTGGTGTTCCGCAGCACGCAGCACCTATCCGCCACAGACTTGCGCGCGATGGCGATCTACCTGCAGACGCTGCCGCACCTCGCGCCTGCGCCACCGCGAGAACGCACCGCCAAGCCCGAGACCCTCGAGCTCGGGCAGCGCCTCTACGCACGGGAGTGCGCGCGCTGCCATGGCGAACGCGGCGAGGGCAAGGGACCCTATCCGGCGCTGGTGAACCACCGCACGGTGACGATGGGGCCGCACACCAACCTTGTGCGCGTGATCGTCAGCGGCGGGTTTCCGCCGACCACCGCCGGCAACCCGCGCCCCTACGGCATGCCATCACTGGCGCTCGACGACGAAGAGATCGCCGCGCTGGCCTCGTACCTGCGCAGTGCATGGGGCCACAAGGCACCGGCCGTGGCGGCGTTCGAGGTGCGCGACCTGCGATGACTCGCGGGCCAGCTGTCCCTCGAGGCAGTCGCCCGTCGTACGCACCCCGTGCTCTAGGCTCCCGCGACGGCATGCGTCCAGAGGCCTTGGCGCGAGGGCCGGGCGGCGAATCGAACGTGAGATGATTTCCGGTGGGGAGCGCCCTGGCTGTATTCATAGAAGAATGCGACGCGACAACAAGATGGTAGAGGAGATCGCGCCCAGCCAAGTTCACGGCGCGGCATCGATTGCGCACCACACGCCGATGATGCAGCAGTATCTGCGCATCAAGGCCGAGCATCCGGACGTCCTCGTGCTGTACCGGATGGGCGATTTCTACGAGCTGTTCTACGACGACGCCCGGCGCGCCAACCGGCTG
>DATJYZ010000097.1:0-4330 GCA_035499355.1 Burkholderiaceae bacterium
CGGCGCGGTGCTGCCGGTGCTCGCGGGCTACGTGGTGGCCGCCGAGGAGCAGGGCGTCAGGCAGGACCAGCTGAGCGGCACCATCCAGAACGACATCCTCAAGGAGTTCATGGTCCGCAACACCTACATCTACCCGCCCGAGCCGAGCATGCGCATCGTGGCCGACATCATCGAGTACACGGCGCGCAAGATGCCGAAGTTCAACTCGATCTCGATCTCCGGCTATCACATGCAGGAGGCCGGCGCCAACCAGGCGCTGGAGCTGGCCTTCACGCTGGCCGACGGCATGGAGTACGTGAAGGCCGCGGTGGCGCGCGGGCTCGACGTCGACGAGTTCGCCGGGCGCTTGAGCTTCTTCTGGGCGATCGGGATGAACTTCTATCTCGAGATCGCCAAGATGCGCGCCGCGCGGCTGCTGTGGTGCCGGATCATGAAGGGCTTCGGCGCCAAGAAGGACAAGAGCCTCATGTTGCGCACGCACTGCCAGACCTCGGGCTGGAGCCTGACCGAGCAGGATCCGTATAACAACGTGGTGCGCACCACGGTCGAGGCGATGGCCGCGGTGTTCGGCGGCACGCAGAGCCTGCACACCAACAGCTTCGACGAGGCGATCGCGCTGCCCAGCGAGTTCAGCGCACGCATCGCGCGCAATACGCAGCTGATTCTGCAGGAGGAGACGCACATCACGCACGTGGTCGACCCGTGGGCCGGCTCGTACATGATGGAGTCGCTGACGCAGGCGATGGCCGACAAGGCGTGGGCGATCATCGACGAGGTGCAGGCGCAGGGCGGCATGACCAAGGCGGTCGCCTCGGGTTGGGCCAAGCTGAAGATCGAGGCCAGCGCGGCCGAGAAGCAGGCGCGCATCGATTCCGGCCGCGACGTCATCGTCGGCGTCAACAAGTTCAGGACCGATCAGCGCGATGCAGTGGACATCCTCGAGGTCGACAACCACAAGGTGCGGCTGCAGCAGGTCGAGCGCCTCGAGAGGATCCGCGCCACGCGCGACGCCGCGGCGGTGAAGAAGGCTCTGGCCGCGTTGACCGAGGCGGCGCGCGCGGGCGCATCGGGCGGCGGCGCCGGTGGCGCCGCGGGTAACCTGCTCGACCTGAGCATCCGGGCCGTGCGCCTGCGCGCCACGGTGGGCGAAGTCAGCGACGCGTTGGAGGTCGTGTTCGGCCGCCATCGCGCCGACATTCAGAAGGTGACCGGCGTGTACGCGAAAGCCTACGATTCGGCAGAGGGTTGGGAGAAACTGAAGGGCGAAATCGCCGGGTTCGCCAGGGAGCAGGGGCGGCGGCCGCGCGTGATGATCGCCAAGCTCGGCCAGGACGGGCACGACCGCGGCTCCAAGGTGGTGGCCACCGCGTTCGCCGACCTCGGCTACGACGTCGATATCGGCCCGCTGTTCCAGACACCGGAAGAGTGCGCCCGGCAAGCGATCGAGAACGACGTGCACGCGGTGGGCGTCTCGACGCTCGCCGCCGGCCATAAGACGCTGGTGCCCGCGATCATTGCCGAGCTGAAGAAGCAGGGCGCCGACGACATCATCGTGTTCGTCGGCGGCGTGATCCCGCAGCAGGACTACGACTTTCTGTACGCGGCCGGTGTCAAGGGCATCTACGGCCCAGGTACGCCGATCCCGGTGAGCGCGAAAGACGTGCTCGAGCAGATTCGCGCGTCGCTCGGTAAGTAGCCCGCGCACGAGCCCCTCGAACGAAAGCGGCCCATGCTCGACGCGGCGGACCAGGCCCTGCTCGACGGCGTGCTGCGCGCGCGCGGCGAGGCGCAGCGCCGTGCGATCGCCAAGACGATCACGCTGCTGGAGTCGACCCGCGCCGACCATCGTGCGCGCGCCGAAGATCTGCTCAATGCGCTGCTGCCGTCCGGCGGCAATTCGTTCCGCCTGGGGATCTCCGGCGTGCCCGGGGTCGGCAAGTCGACGTTCATCGAGGCGTTGGGGCTGCACCTGCTCAAGCAGGGCCACCGCGTCGCGGTGCTGGCGGTCGACCCGTCGTCGAGCGTCTCGGGTGGCTCGATCCTGGGCGACAAGACGCGCATGGAGCGGCTGTCGGTGCAGGCCGACGCCTTCATCCGGCCGAGCCCGACCGGGGGCACGCTCGGCGGCGTGGCCGCACACACGCGCGAGGCGATGCTGGTGCTCGAGGCGGCGGGTCACGACATCGTGATCGTCGAAACCGTCGGCGTCGGCCAGAGCGAAACCGCGGTAGCCGGCATGACCGACTGCTTCGCGCTGCTGCAGCTGCCCAACGCGGGCGACGACCTGCAGGCGATCAAGCGCGGCGTGATGGAGCTGGCCGACCTGGTGGCGATCAACAAGGCCGACCTCGACCCCGCCGCAGCGACCCGCGCGCAGGCACAGATCACGTCGTCGCTGCGGTTGATGCAGCACGGCGGTCACGGCGCCGAGCGCGACGAAGTGCCGTGGCAGTCGCGCGTGCTGACCGTCAGCGCCGTCAGCGGGGCCGGCCTGGCCGAGTTCTGGCAAGCGGTGAGTGGGTTTCGCGAGCAGCAGACCGCGAGCGGCCGGCTGGCCGCGCGGCGCCACGAGCAGGACGAAGCCTGGATGTGGGAGCGCATCGAAGCGCTGCTGCACGAGCGCTTCCGCGCACAGCCGCAGGTGGCGGCCGCGTTGCCGCAGCTCACCGCCGACGTGCGCGCCGGCCGCGTGGCCGCGTCGGTGGCGGCGCGCAGGCTGATCGATCTGATGAACTGATTCTTCTTCGACGAGACCGACCATGCACGACATCCTCGACCAGCTCGAAAAGAAGCGTGGTGCCGCCCGCCTCGGCGGCGGGCAAAAGCGCATCGACGCGCAGCACGCCAAGGGCAAGCTCACCGCGCGCGAGCGGCTCGACCTGCTGCTCGACGAGGGCACGTTCGAAGAGTGGGACATGTTCGTCGAGCACCGCTGCGCCGACTTCGGCATGGCCGACAACAAGGTTCCGGGCGACGGTGTGGTCACCGGCTACGGCATGATCAACGGCCGGCTGGTGTTCGTGTTCAGCCAGGACTTCACCGTCTTCGGCGGCGCCCTGTCCGAGGCGCAGGCCGAGAAGATCTGCAAGGTGATGGACCAGGCGATGAAGGTCGGCGCGCCGGTGATCGGGCTCAACGACTCCGGCGGCGCACGCATCCAGGAGGGCGTGGCGTCGCTCGGCGGCTATGCCGAGGTGTTCCAGCGCAACGTGATGGCGTCGGGCGTGATCCCGCAGATCAGCATGATCATGGGGCCGTGCGCCGGCGGCGCGGTGTACTCGCCGGCGATGACCGACTTCATCTTCATGGTGCGCGACAGCTCGTACATGTTCGTCACCGGCCCCGAGGTGGTGAAGACGGTGACGCACGAGGAGGTCACGGCCGAGCAGCTCGGCGGCGCGGGTACGCACACCACGCAGAGCGGCGTCGCCGACCTGGCGTTCGACAACGACGTCGAGGCGCTGCTGATGCTGCGGCGCTTCTTCAACTACCTGCCGCTCAACAACCGCGACGGTCCGCCGCTGCGGCCGAGCGGCGACGCGCCGGAGCGGCTGGATCTCTCGCTCGACACGCTGGTGCCCGACAACCCGAACAAGGCGTACGACATCAAGGAGCTGATCGTCAAGGTGGTCGACGACGGCGACTTCTTCGAGTTGCAGGCCGACTACGCGAAGAACATCGTCGTCGGCTTCGGCCGCATGGCCGGGCAGTCAGTGGGCATCGTGGCCAACAACCCGCAGGTGCTGGCGGGCTGCCTCGACATCAAGAGCGCGATCAAGGGCGCGCGCTTCGTGCGCTTCTGCGACGCCTTCAACATCCCGGTGGTCACCTTCGTCGACGTGCCGGGCTTCATGCCGGGCACCGCGCAGGAGTACGGCGGCATCATCAAGCACGGCGCCAAGCTGCTGTACGCGTATGCCGAGTGCACGGTGCCGAAGATCACGGTGATCACGCGCAAAGCGTACGGCGGCGCCTACGACGTGATGAGCTCCAAGCACCTGCGCGGCGATGTCAACTTCGCGTGGCCGAACGCCGAGATCGCGGTGATGGGCGCCAAGGGCGCGGTGGAGATCATCTTCCGCAGCGACATCGGCGACCCCGACAAGATCGCGGCACGGACGAAGGAATACGAAGACCGCTTCCTGTCGCCCTTCATCGCCGCCGAGCGCGGCTATATCGACGACGTCATCATGCCGCATTCGACCCGGCGCCGCATCGCGCGGGCGCTGGCGATGCTGAAGGACAAGAAGATGGAAATGCCGGCGAAGAAGCACGACAATTTGCCGTTGTGAGACTGATCGTCTATAGTAACGCGATCATTGCTGAGAGT
>DATJYZ010000098.1:0-65957 GCA_035499355.1 Burkholderiaceae bacterium
GCCTCGGCGCGCCAGGCAGCGATGCCGAACGCGGCGGTTGCGATCGCCGCGCACAACACCCCGGCGCTCACCCAGCCGCGCGGTCGCCGCAACGTGGCAGCCACACCCATCGCACCGGCCGCCACGCATGCGACATTCACCGCCGTGGGCCACAACGCGGCCTGTTGCAGTTGCAGCGCGATGCCGCCGAGCCAGGCCAGCATGGCCGCGGCCCACCGCTGACCCGGATCGCCGTGCCACGCGCGCATCGGCGGGAGTGTAGGATGCGCTCCCGTTTTCGCAGGTGCAGCCATGTCCGTCCACGACCGACTTCGCGCGCTCGGCATCACGTTGCCGCCCGTGGCCACGCCGGCAGCCGCCTATGTGCCGTTCGTGCGCACGGGCTCGCTGCTGTTCGTCTCCGGTCACATCGCCAAGCGCGACGGCAAGCCCTGGGTCGGCCAGCTCGGCAACGGCATGGCCACCGCCGAGGGCAAGGCCGCTGCGCGCGCGATCGCGATCGACCTGATGGGCACGCTGCAGGCCGCGGTGGGCGATCTCGGCAAGGTCAAGCGCATCGTCAAGTTGCTCGGGCTGGTCAACAGCGCACCGTCGTTCACCGAGCATCACCTGGTGGTCAACGGCGCGTCGGAGCTGCTGGGCGAGGTGTTCGGCGAAGCCGGCGCGCACGCGCGCTCGGCGTTCGGCGTGGCCCAGATCCCGATGGGTGCCTGCGTCGAGATCGAACTGATCGCCGAAGTGGCATGAGGGGCGGACACCGGCTCCGACGGAGGAGGCGCTCCGGCGCGAGGCCGACCCGGCGCGCCGAGGGCCGCGCATGACCGACGGCGTGGTCGCTGCGCGCCGGCTGCTCGGCGCGGCCGCCGTGCTCGCCCTGCTGGCGGTGGCGCTGGGGCTGGTCACTCAGCATGGGTTCGACATGCAGCCCTGTCCATGGTGCGTGCTGCAGCGCCTGGAGCTCGTGGTCATCGCGTTGGCGGCCGCCCTGGCGTGGCTGTGGCGCAGCCGCGGCGGCCTGCGGGTCAGCGCCGCGCTGGTCATCGCGCTGGCCAACCTGGGCGTGCTGTCGGCACTGTGGCAACACTTCGTGGCGGCGTCCTCGGCGTCGTGCAACCTGACGCTGGCCGACCGCATCATCGGTGCGCTGCAGCTCGACAGCCTGCTGCCCGATGTGTTCGCGGCCACCGCGTCGTGCGCCGACGCCAGAGCCGATCTACTCGGCGTGCCCTACGAGTTCTGGAGCCTGGCGCTGTTCATCGTGCTGGAGGCCCTCGCGGTGTGGGCCGTGCTGCGCACCCCGGCGCGCAGCGCCTGAGCGCGCGCAAGCCGGCTCAGCGCAACGACGCGTTGATCTTGGCCAGCGTGGCCGCGCCCGGGCACAGCTCGGGCTCGTTCAGCGCGTTGAGTGCCTTGCGCGAGGTGTTCAACGCCGCATGCAGATCGCCGGCGTGCGGGTCGATGTAGATCAACCCGGTGCCCAGCTCGCCGCCCGCCTGGTGCAGCTGCAGGTGATTCATCGCGCCGAGGCGGTCGGTGGCGTCGTAGTCGGCGTGCAGCTTGCGCAGCCGCATGATGCTGCCATCGGCCTGCGGCAGATCGAGCGTCTCGCCGGGCGCAGGCGCGGCCTTGACCTCGGGCGCCAGCGCGATGAAGTCGATGCGGTTCAGCGCCTCGTTGTGCTGGCGCACGTGGTCGTAGCTGCGCGTGCTGCCGGCGTGGTTGTTGAAGGCCACGCACGGGCTGATGACGTCGAGGAAGGCCGCACCGCCGTGATCGATGGCCCCTTTGATCAGCGGCACCAGCTGCGCCTTGTCGCCGGAAAAGCCGCGGGCGACGTAGGTGGCGCCGAGCTGGAGCGCCATGCCGACCATGTCGACAGGGGAGTCGTTGTTGACCGCGCCCTTCTTGCTCTGGCTGCCGCGGTCGGCGGTGGCGGAGAACTGGCCCTTGGTGAGGCCGTAGACGCCGTTGTTCTCGACGATGTAGACCATGCGCACGCCACGGCGCATCGCATGCGCGAACTGCCCGAGCCCGATCGAAGCCGAGTCGCCGTCGCCCGACACGCCGAGGTACAGCAGGTCGCGGTTCGCCAGATTGGCGCCGGTGAGCACGCTCGGCATGCGGCCGTGCACGGTGTTGAAACCGTGGCTGGCACCGAGAAAGTAGTCCGGCGTCTTGGAGCTGCAGCCGATGCCCGACAGCTTGGCCACGCGGTGGGGCTCGATGTCGAGCTCCCAGCAAGCCTGCACGATCGCCGCCGAGATCGAGTCGTGGCCACAGCCGGCGCACAGCGTCGAGACCTTGCCTTCGTAGTCGCGCCGCGTGTAGCCGACCTTGTTCTTGGTCAGCGTCGGGTGATGCAGGCGGGGTTTGGTGATGTAGGTCATTTCACTCTTTCGCGCCGCGGTTGCACCGCCAGGGCGTGCACGTGCTTTGTGATGTTGTCGGTGATGAAGCGCGCGGTGATCGGCGTGCCGTCGAAGTGCAGCACCGGAATCAGCCATGCCGGATCGATCTCCAGCTCGTTGATCAGCAGCGCGCGCATCTGCGCGTCGCGGTTCTGCTCGACCACGAAGACGTGGTCGTGACTGGCGATGAACTCGCGCACGCTGGCCGCGAACGGAAACGCGCGCAGGCGCATCGCGTCGAGGTGGATGGCCTCTCCGGCCAGGGCCACCAGGGCTTCGTCCATCGCCGGCGCCGTGGAGCCGAAGTAGATGACGCCCAGCCGGGTCTTCCTGGCGGCCGCACGCACGAGCGGCGCCGGCACCAGATTGGCGGCGGTGTCGAACTTGGTCAGCAGCCGCTGCACGTTGTAGACGTAGTCAGGGCCGGCCTCGGAATAGCGCGCGTAGGCATCGCGGGTGGTGCCGCGCGTGAAGTACGCCCCCTTGGTGGGATGCGCGCCCGGATAGGTGCGCCAGGGAATGCCGTCGCCGTCGACGTCCTTGTAGCGGCCGAAGTCCCTGCCCGCTTCGAGCTCGGCCGCGGTCATCACCTTGCCGCGGTCGTAGGCGCGAGCGTCGTCCCACTGCAGCGGCTCGCACAGGCGCTGGTTCATGCCGATGTCGAGGTCGGTCATCACGAACACCGGCGTCTGCAGGCGGTCGGCCAGGTCGAGCGCGGCGGCGGCGTGCTCGAAGCACTCGGCCGGATCCTGCGGCAGCAGCATCACGTGCTTGGTGTCGCCGTGCGACGCGTAGGCGCAGGAGATCAGGTCGGCCTGCTGCGTGCGCGTGGGCATGCCGGTGGACGGCCCGCCGCGCTGCACATCGATTATCGTCAGCGGGATCTCGGCGAAATACGCCAACCCGATGAACTCGGTCATCAGCGACACGCCGGGGCCCGAGGTCGCGGTGAAGGCCCGCGCGCCGTTCCAGCCGGCCCCGGTGACGATGCCGATCGACGCGATCTCGTCCTCGGCCTGGATGATCGCGAAGCGGTTCTCGCCGGTGTCGGGGTCGACGCGCAGCTTGCGACAGTATTTCTCGAACGCCTCGGCCAGCGACGACGACGGCGTGATCGGGTACCACGCGCAGACCGTGGCCCCGCCGTATACGCAGCCGAGCGCCGCGGCGGCGTTGCCGTCGACGAAGATGCGGTTGCCCACCGCGTCGGCGCGCTTGACGCGCAGCCCGATCGGCGGGCTCAGGTGATCGGTGGCAAAACTGCGGCCGGCGTGCAGTGCACGCACGTTGCTCTCGAGCAGCCGTTCCTTGCCCTTGTACTGCTCGGAGAACAACTTCTCGATGACCGCGGGGTCGACCTCCATCAGCACCGACAGCGCACCCAGCACCATGATGTTCTTGAACAGCGTGCGCTGCCGCGGGTCTTCGTAGGTGGCGTTGCAGATGGCGGTGACCGGCATGCCGATCACCGTGATGTCGCTGCGAAAGGCGCTCTCGGGCAGCGGCTTGGTGCTGTCGTAGAAGAGATAGCCGCCGGCCTCGATCTCGGCGACGTCCTGCTCCCAGGTCTGCGGGTTCATCGCCACCATCATGTCGATGCCGCCGCGCCGCCCGAGCCAGCCCTTCTCGCTGACCCGCACCTCGTACCAGGTAGGCAGACCCTGGATGTTGCTCGGGAAGATGTTGCGCGGGCTCACCGGCACGCCCATGCGCAGGATGGCCTTGGCGAACAGCTCGTTCGCCGACGCCGAACCCGAGCCGTTGACGTTGGCGAACTTGATGACGAAGTCGTTGACGGCTTCGATGCGCTTCATACGGACACCTTCGCACGCTGCACCGCCGGGCTCGAATCGCGACACGCCGGCCCCGCCTTGGTGGTCTGCAGCAGGAACTTCTGCATGTCCCACGCACCGGTCGGGCAGCGTTCGGCGCACAGGCCGCAGTGCAGGCAGACGTCCTCGTCCTTGACCATCACGCGCCCTGTCTTCAGCGGCGCGCCGACGTACAGATCCTGCGTCTTGTTCTGCGCCGGCGCGCTCAGGCGCGTGCGCAGGTCGGCCTCGTCGCCGTTGCCGGTGAAGGTGATGCAGTCCATCGGGCAAATGTCGACGCAGGCATCGCACTCGATGCACAGCTTGTCGCTGAACACGGTCTGCACGTCGCAGTTGAGGCAGCGCTGCGCCTCCTTGAACGCGGTGGCCAGGTCGAAGCCCAGCTCGACCTCGATCTTGATGCTCTTGAGCGCCTTCTCGGCCTTCTCCCACGGCACCTTGAAGCGAACGTCGTTGGTTGGTGCGTTGTCGTAGCTCCACTCGTGGATGCCCATCTTCTGCGACATCAGGTTCACGTGCGGGGCCGGACGGCGCTTGACGTCCTCGCCATTCAGCAGGCGGTCGATCGACACCGCCGCCTCGTGGCCGTGCGCCACCGCGGTGATGATGTTCTTGGGGCCGAAGGCCGCATCGCCGCCGAAGAATACGTGGGGCAGCGACGCCTGGAAGGTCACCTCGTCGAGCACCGGCAGGCCCCAGTCGTTGAACGCGATGCCGCTGTCGCGCTCGATCCAGGGGAAGGCGTTCTCCTGGCCCACCGCCACCAGCACCTCGTCGCAATCGAAATCGACGTCGGGCGCCCCGGTGGGCTTCAAGGTGCGTCGGCCCTTGGCGTCGTAGACCGACTCGACGATCTGGAAGCGCATGCCGGTGAGCCGGCCGTTGTCGTGCAGGAAGGCCACCGGCGCGTGGCACGGCAGGATCGGGATGCCTTCGTGCATCGCGTCCTCCTTCTCCCACGGCGAGGCCTTCATGTCCTCGAAGGTCGAGCGCACGATCACCTTCACGTCGTCGGCGCCCATGCGGCGCGCCGAGCGGCAGCAGTCCATCGCGGTGTTGCCGCCGCCGAGCACGATGACACGCTTCTCCACCTTCTTGACGTGGCCGAAGTACACCGACGCCAGCCAGTCGATGCCGATGTGGATCTTCGCCTTCGCCTCCTGGCGGCCGGGAATCTCGAGGTCGCGGCCGCGCGGCGCGCCGCAGCCGACGAACACGGCGTCGTAGTTCTGCGTCAGCAACGCCTTCATCGAGTCGACGCGTGCGTTGCCCTTGAACTCGACCCCGAGGCCGACGATGTAGCCGACCTCCTCGTCGATCACGGGCTCGGGCAGGCGGAAGCGCGGCACCTGCGTGCGCATGAAGCCGCCGGCCTTGGCGTCGCCGTCGAGCACGGTGACCGAGTAGCCTTGCAGCACCAGGTCCCGCGCCACCGTGAGCGACGCCGGCCCGGCGCCGACGCAGACGACGCGCTTGCCGTTCTTCGGCGCGGCGCGCGGCAGCATCGCGCGGATCTCGCCGTCCTTGAAGTCGGCGGCGACGCGCTTGAGGCGGCAGATCGCCACCGCCTCGGGCTTGGCGGTGTTGTCCTCCTCGACGCGGCCGCGCCGGCATGCGGGCTCGCACGGACGGTCGCAGGTGCGACCGAGGATGCCGGGAAAGACGTTGCTCTCCCAGTTGACCATGTAGGCGTCGTCGTAGCGGCCCTGTGCGATCAGACGGATGTATTCGGGGACGGGGGTATGGGCCGGGCAAGCCCATTGGCAATCGACGACCTTGTGGAAATAGGTCGGATCCGCCACGTCAGTGGGGTGCACTCAGGGTGTCTCCTCCGGGGCCATTCGTTCGAACCGCAGCGCGGCCGCTCCGATCGGACCCGTGAACCGCAAACGCAGGCAGTCTACGCCGGTTGGGAAGACCGGACCTGAGTGCCAGCCCGGATGCCGCGTTGGCGATCAGGCAGGCATCACGCGCACGCCGGATTTCATGCCGGGTGCCAGCTTGCCCTTGCGCGCACGCTTGCCTGCGTAGGCCGCGAGCGCCGCGCCCTGCAAGGTCTCCTGCTTCGGCTTACCGGCTCGGCTCGCACCGTGCACCGTCAGCGCCGCGCGAAAGGTGGCCACCGACAGCAGCGGATCCTTGGCGTCGACATGCATCAACGTCAAGCCGCGGCCCCCGTTGGCCTGCAGCTTCACCTCCTCGAGCGGAAACACCAGCAAGTGCCCCGACAGCGACAGGCACGCCAGTCGGTCGTGATCGGCCGCCACCGCGACCGGCGGCAGCAGGTTGTCACCCGACTCGACCGACAGGAACGCCTTGCCGCCGCGCTGTCGCGTCTGCATGTCCGACGCTCTCGCCTGCAGCCCGAAGCCACCGGTGTTGGCGAGCATCAGCGTGGTGTCGCCGGGTCCGGCGAAGTAGTGCACCGCCTGCGTGCCGGTCTCGAGGTCGATCAGCGACGTGATCGGCTGGCCGTCGCCGCGGCCACCGGGCAGGCCCGAGACCGCGACGCTGTAGACGCGACCGTTGTTGCCGAACACCAGCAGCGTGTCGACGCTGCGGCAGCCGAAGGTGCCATACAGACCGTCGCCGGCCTTGAACGCCAGCGTCGCGGGGTCGACCTCGTGGCCCTTCATCGAGCGCAGCCACCCCTTCAGGCTCACCACCACGGTGACCGGCTCGTCGACGATGCGGATCTCGGCCACCGCCCGCTTCTCGGCCTGGATCAACGTGCGGCGCTCGTCGCCGTGCGTCTTGGCGTCCGCCTCGATCTCCTTGATCACGGTGCGCTTGAGCACCGCCGCGCTCTTGAGGATCTCCTCGAGCTTGCCCTGCTCCTCGCGCAGCTCCTTCAGCTCCTGCTCGATCTTGATCGCCTCCAGCCGCGCCAGCTGGCGCAGCCGCAGGTCGAGGATGTCGTCGGCCTGTCGCTCGCTGAGCTTGAACTTGGCGATCAGCGCGGGCTTGGGCTCGTCACTCTTGCGGATGATGCGGATCACCTCGTCGATGTTCAGCAGCACCAGTTGCCGCCCCTCGAGGATATGGACGCGGTCGAGCACCTTGCGCAGCCGGTGCTGAGAGCGGCGCTCCACGGTGGCCTGGCGGAACGCGATCCACTCCGTCAGCACCTGGCGGATGCCCTTTTGTGTCGGCTTGCCGTCACGGCCGACCATCGTCAGGTTGACCGGCGCGCTGGTCTCCAGGCTGGTGTGCGCCAGCAGCGTCGCCGCGAGCTCGGCCGGATCGATGGTGCGGGTCTTGGGCTCGAACACCAGGCGCACCGGCGCGTCCTTGCCCGACTCGTCGCGCACGGCATCGAGCACCGCCAGCACCGAGGCTTTCAGCTGCACCTGCTCCTGCGTCAACGCCTTCTTGCCGGCCTTGACTTTCGGGTTGGTCAGCTCCTCGATCTCTTCGAGCACTTTCTGTGCGCTGGTGAACGGCGGCAGCTCGGTCACCACCATCTGCCATTGGCCGCGCGCAAGGTCTTCGATCTTCCAGCGTGCGCGCACCTTCAACGAGCCGCGGCCGCCCGCATAGGCGGCGCGGATCTCGTCGCCGCTGCTGATCACCTGGCCGCCACCGGGGTAGTCGGGCCCCGGCAGCAGCTCGAACAGCTCGTCGTCGCCGAGCTTCTCGTTCTTCAGCAGCGCCACCGCGGCGGCGGCCACCTCGCGCAGGTTGTGGCTCGGCACCTCAGTGGCCAGGCCCACCGCGATGCCGGACGAGCCGTTGAGCAGCACGAACGGCAGCCGCGCCGGCAGCAGCGTCGGCTCCTCGGTCGAGCCGTCGTAGTTGGCCGCGAAGTCGACCGTGCCCTCGTCGATCTCGTCGAGCAGCAGCCGCGCGATCGGCGTCAGCCGCGCCTCGGTGTAGCGCATCGCCGCGGCACCATCGCCGTCGCGGCTGCCGAAGTTGCCCTGGCCGTCGACCAGCGGATAGCGCTGCGAAAAGTCCTGCGCCATGCGCACCAGCGCGTCGTAGGCCGCGGTGTCGCCGTGCGGGTGGAACTTGCCGAGCACGTCGCCGACCACGCGCGCGCTCTTCACCGCCTTGGGCGCCCCCTGGGTGCCGCTGAAGCTGAGCCCCATGCGGTGCATCGAGTACAGGATGCGCCGCTGCACCGGCTTGAGGCCGTCACAGACGTCGGGCAGCGCACGGCCTTTGACCACCGACAGCGCGTACTCGAGGTACGCACGCTCGGCGTACTGCGCCAGCGAGACGGCCTCACCGCCGTCGGATGGTGGCATCAACGAGAGTTGTTCGGGCATGGGAGCAGGCGTGTTCGAAGAGTTCGATGGATCAGCGCGGGAAGCGCTCGCGCAGCTTGAGCTTCCAGAACTTGCCGGTCGACGTGCGCGGGATCGCGTCGATCACCTCGCAGCGATCGGGCAGCTGCCACTTGGCGAAGCCATGCCGCATCAGGTGCTCGCCGATCTCGCCCGCCGTCGCGCTCTTGCCCGGCTTGAACACGATGCACGCCAGCGGTCGTTCGCCCCACTTGTCGTGCGGAATCGCGATCACCGCGGCCTCGGCGATCGCCGCGTGCGCCATCAGCGCGTTCTCCAGGTCGACCGACGAGATCCATTCGCCGCCCGACTTCACTAGGTCCTTGGTGCGGTCGGTGATGCGCAGGTAGCCCAGCGGGTCCAGCGTGGCGACGTCCCCGGTGCGCAGCCAGCCGTCGCGGGTGAACTTGTCGGGCGGCGAGCCCACCCGGTGATAGGCGCCGGTGATGAACGGCCCGCGCACCTGCACCTCGCCCATGGTCTTGCCGTCCCACGGCGCGAACGAGCCATCGTCGGTCTGCAGGCGCAGCGACACCAGCGGCGCCACGATGCCGCCGGTGGCGGCGCGCCTGAACTGCTCGTCGGGACCGGCATCGCGCAGCTCGGTGCGCGGGAAGACCGCGGTCGCCAGCGGCGAGGTCTCGGTCATGCCCCAGCCCTGCTGGATCGTGATGCCCTGGCGGGCGAAGGCGCGGATCAGCGACTCCGGCACCGCCGCGCCGCCGACCAGCGAGCGCATGCCGGTGGGCAGCTTCCAGCGCGTCGAGCCCTCGGCCAGCGCGCGCTCGTAGGTCTGGATCAGCCCGAGCCAGATGGTCGGCACGCCGAGCGACAGCGTCGGCGGCTCCAGCGTCATCAGGTCGAGCAGGTCGTCGGGGTGCAGGTGCGGCCCCGGAAAGACCATCTTCGCGCCCTGCATCACCACGCCGTACGGAATGCCCCAGCAGTTGGCATGGAACATCGGTGTCACCGGCAGCACCACGTCGGTGTTGCGCAGGCCCCAGATGTCGGCGCCCATCGCCACCAGCGTGTGCAGGATGGTCGAGCGGTGCGAGTAAGCCACGCCTTTCGGCCGCCCGGTGGTGCCCGACGTGTAGCACATCGCCACCGGGTCGTTCTCGTCGTGCTTCGGGTACTCGAAGCGCGATGCATCGGCGTCGTGCAGCAGCGCCTCGTAGTCGATGAACGGCGGCTCCACCGGTGCGCCCGAGAACGGGAACACGATCACGTGCTCGAAGCGATGCAGGTGAGCGAACTGCCGGTACAGCGGCAGCAGGACGTCGTCGACGATCAGGAAGCGGTCGTCGGCGTCGGCGGCGATCCACCCCAGCTCGTCGGGTGCCAGGCGCAGGTTCAGCGTGTGCATCACGCCGCCGGCCGCCGGTATGCCGAGGTAGCACTCCAGGTGCGCATGGTGGTTCCACGCCAGCGTGGCGACGCGCTCGCCGCGCTTCAGGCCCAGCTTCAGCAGCGCCGCGGCAAGCCTGCGCGTGCGCTGCGCGTACTCGCCGTAGGTGTGGCGACGCAGCGACTTGTCGGGCAGGCGCGACACGATCTCGTTGCCCGCGAAGATCGTGCGCGCGCGCTCAAGCACGTCGTTGAGCGACAGGCTGACGTCCATCATGGTGGCGTGCACGTGCGGCCTCCTCAGGGATGCACCTTCATCTGTTGCGCGCCGCGCGACTGGCGGCGCTGCAGCAGCACCCAATACAGCTCCAGCACCTGCTGCACGTGGGCGCGCGTCTCGCCGATCGGCGGCAGCTCGCCGCCGCTGCGGCGCACCGCCTCGTCGCCGGCGCTCCACGCCGCCAGCGCCAGGTCGATGCGCTGGTAGCGCTTCAGCAGGCCGGCCATCAGCTGCGTGCCGACGCCGATGTTGGTGCGCGGCTCGGCCAGGCGGTCGGCGACGTTGCGCGGGCTGTCGGCCTTGCCCATCAGCGGGGCGGCGGTCGTCGGCATGATCTGCATCAGCCCGACCGCGCCGCGCGGCGAGACCGCGCGCTCGTTGAAGCCGGACTCCACCGCGATCAGCGCGTTGATCAGCTCGCTGTCGACGCCATGCTTGGCCGACGCTTCGCGGATCCACGGCTGTACGCGCTTGACCTCGGGCGCGATCTCCAGCCAGGTGAGAATCGCTGCCGGCGCGGTGGCCTTGCCCGGCACCTTGTCGATCTTCGCCGGCGCGCCGGTCGCATCGTCGATCACCAGGCCGTAGCGCGAGTCGATCTGGCGGTCGGCAAAGTGCGCGACCCCGTCGCCATCCACATAGCCCCACAGTGCGGCATGCGCCAGCAGGCTGCTGCCGAGCGTCGCGGCGGCGACGACAGCGGCTTTCACGTCGACTCCTGGCCCAGCGCCACGCGTGCCGCGTACTCGCGATCGAGCATGCTCATCACGATCAGCGAGTCGTAGCCCGCGCCGCCGCCGGCGCCGTCGGGGCCGACGCCGTCGATCTTGATGCGCACGCTCTCGCGCAGTCGGCCCTCCTCGACGAAGCCTTCGCTCTGGTAGAGCGCCAGCGCGCGGGTGTTGAGCTGCTTCACATCGAGCCAGAAGCGGTGCGCGCGCAGGTCGCGGAACGCCATGCGTTTCAGCTGCCGCACGCACTCGCGGCCGAGTCCGAGGCCCTTGGGCTGCAGCACCACGCGCTTGAGCTCGACGCTGCCGTGCGGGTTGCGACAGCCCTGCAGGATGACGAAACCGGCCGCGTCGTAGCCCTCGCCCGCTTCGACGATGAAATGTCGGAAGTCCGGAAAGCGCACAGCGCCTTCGTGCTGCGTGCGCTCCCACGGCGTGATGAACGGCAGGTTCTGCGCGTCGGCCTCGACCGAAATCACGAAGTCGAGGTCCGACAACATCGTCGGACGCAGCCGAAGACGTTGGCGCAGCGCATGAGGCTCAGACATCCAGCTCTACCGTGTCGGCCTTCAGCTCCATCAGCTCGCGCCGCGCCTGCGCCTCGCCCTTGCCCATCAGCCGCGTCAGCGATTCGGTGGTGGCCGCGACGCCGAGCTCGTTGAAGGCCACTTGCAGCAGCCGCCGCGTGTCGGGGTTCAGCGTGGTCTCCCACAGCTGCTCGGCGCTCATCTCGCCCAGGCCTTTGAAGCGGCTGATGGTCCAGCTGTCCTCGCGCGCGCCTTCCTTGCGCAGCTTGTCGAGCGCGGCGGTCAGCTCGCCGTCGTCGAGCGCGTAGATCTTGGCCGCCGGCTTCTTGCCGCGCGCCGGCGCGTCGATGCGGTACAGCGGCGGCTTGGCCACGTGGATGTGGCCGCGCTCGATCAACTTCGGAAAGTGGCGGAAGAACAGCGTCAGCAGCAGCACCTGGATGTGCGAGCCGTCGACGTCGGCGTCGCTCAGGATGCACACCTTGCCGTAGCGCAGGCCGCTGAAATCGGGCTCGTCGTCGGGGCCGTGCGGGTCGACGCCGACCGCCACCGCGATGTCGTGGATCTCGGTGTTGGCGAACAGGCGATCGCGCTCGACCTCCCAGGCGTTGAGCACCTTGCCGCGCAGCGGCAGGATGGCCTGCGTCTCCTTGTCGCGGCCGCCCTTGGCCGAGCCACCGGCGCTGTCGCCTTCGACGAGGAACAGCTCGTTCAGCGCCAGGTCGCGGCTCTCGCAATCGGTGAGCTTGCCGGGCAGCACGGCCACGCCGGAACCCTTGCGCTTCTCCACCTTCTGCGATGCGCGCTGGCGCGTCTGCGCCTGGCGGATCACCAGCTCGGCCAGCTTCTTGCCGTGCTCGACGTGCTGGTTGAGCCAGACCTCGAACATCGGCCGCACGTACTGCGCCACCAGGCGCAACGCGTCGCGGCTGTTCAGGCGCTCCTTGATCTGGCCCTGGAACTGCGGGTCGAGCACCTTGGCCGAGAGCACGAAGCTGGCGCGCGAGAACACGTCGTCGGGCATCAGCTTCACGCCCTTGGGCAGCAACGCGTGCACCTCGATGAAGGCGCGCACCGCGGCGAACAGCCCTTCGCGCAGTCCCGCCTCGTGGGTGCCGCCGGCCACCGTAGGGATCAGGTTGACGTAGCTCTCGCGCAGCGGCTGACCTTCTTCGGTGAAGGCCACACACCAGGCGGCGCCCTCGCCCTCGGCGACGTTATCGGTCTCGGTCCCCGAGGCGAACTGCTCGCCTTCGAACAGCGGAATCACCGGCTCGCCGGTGAGCGACTGCGTCAGGTAGTCGCGCAGGCCGCCCTCGAACAGCCAGCTCTGCTTGTCGTCCTTGGCGCCGCCCTTCTCGTACGTCAGGTTGACCGTGACTCCGGGCATCAGCACCGCCTTGCTGCGCAACAGGTGCATCAGGTCCTGGCGCGGCAGTTCGCTGCTCTCGAAGTACTTGGGGTCGGGCCACACGCGCACGGTGGTGCCTTGCGCGCGATCGTCGGCCTTCGCCTTGCGCAGCTTGAGCTTGTCGACCACGTCGCCGCTGGCGAATGCCATCGTCGCCACCTGGCCTTCGCGCACCACGGTGACTTCGAGGCGCTGGGCGAGCGCATTGGTCACGCTGACCCCCACCCCGTGCAAACCGCCGGAGAAGCTGTAGGCGCCGCCACTGCCTTTGTCGAACTTGCCGCCGGCGTGCAGGCGCGCGAACACGATCTCGAGCACCGGCACCTGCTCCTCGGGGTGCAGGCCGAACGGGATGCCGCGGCCGTCGTCGGCCACCGACACCGAGCCGTCGCCGTGCACGGTGACCGCGATGCGTTTGCCGAAGCCGGCCAAGGCCTCGTCGGCGGCGTTGTCGATCACCTCCTGGATCACGTGCAGCGGGTTGTCGGTGCGCGTGTACATGCCCGGCCGCTGCTTGACGGGCTCGAGGCCTTTGAGCACGCGGATCGATTCCTCCGCGTACCTGCCCTGCTTGGTTGCCATGGCGGCGGATTATGGGACCCCCCCGTAGCGGCTTGGCGGCCGCTTCCCCCCAGGGGGCACCACCAGCGGACCGGCTGAGCCGGATCCGCGGTGGTCACTTGAATCTGTTTGTGACGACGCGAGCGTCAACGGCGGTAGCGCGCCATCGCGAGATCGGCGATGTCGATCTCGGGCTTGCGGCCCGAGATCAGGTCGGCGATCACGCGGCCGGTGCCGGCGGCCATCGTCCAGCCCAGCGTGCCGTGACCGGTGGCGAGGACCAGGTTGGTGATCGGTGTCGGGCCGACGATCGGCGTGCCGTCGGGTGTCATCGGTCGCAGGCCGCACCAGAACTCGGCGCGCGCGAGGTCGCCGCCGCCGGGAAAGAGATCGGTCA
This sequence comes from Burkholderiaceae bacterium, assembly GCA_035499355.1. Classification (GTDB taxonomy): domain Bacteria; phylum Pseudomonadota; class Gammaproteobacteria; order Burkholderiales; family Burkholderiaceae_C; genus JAEUPI01. The sequence continues at coordinate 13,784 of DATJYZ010000098.1, forward strand.
CCACGTGAACCAGCGTGGCGCGCCGCGCTTCGCGCAGCGCCAGGCTGTAGCCGGCGAGCTCGGCGGTGCCGCCGACGCGGATGCGGCCGCCCAGCCGCGTGACCGCGACCTTGTGCGTTTCGTCCATGATGGTCGACTCCGGCGCGCGCGCGGTGTCGACGATCGGCAGCGTGATCGAGTAGCCCTTCACCGGGTACACCGGAATGCGCAGCTTCAGCGTCTTCAGCATCAGCGGCGTGTAGCTGCCCAGCGCCATCACCACGGCGTCGGCGTTCAACGTGCCGGCGGTGGTGCGCACGCCGGTGATGCGATCGCCGTCGCGATCGATGCCGACGATGGTGGTGTCGAAGCGCAGGGTCGCGCCGCGCGCCGTGGCCATGGCCGCGAGGCGCTGCGTGAACAGGTGGCAATCGCCGGTCTCGTCACCCGGCAGCCGCAGTGCGCCGACGAACTTGTGCTGCGTGTCCTTCAAGCCCGGCTCGACGCGCATGAAGCCGGCGCGATCGAGCACCTCGAACGGCACGCCGTATTGCTTGAGCACCGCGATGTCCTTGGCGGTGCCGTCGAGCTGCTTCTGGGTGCGAAACAGCTGCAGCGTGCCTTGCGCGCGGTCGTCGTACGCGATGCCGGTCGCGGCGCGCAGCGCCTTCATGCAATCGCGGCTGTATTCGGCGATCGGCACCATGCGGCTCTTGTTGATCGCATAGGCGCGCTCGGTGCAATTGGCGAGCATCGCCAGGCCCCAGCGCCACATGGCCGGGTCGAGCAGTGGCCAGATCACCAACGGGCTGTGCGTCATCAGCATCCACTGGATCGCCTTGACCGGCACGCCGGGTCCGGCCCAGGGCGACGAGTAGCCCGGCGACACCTCGCCCGCATTGGCGAAGCTGGTCTCCATCGCCGCCGCGCTGCGGCGCTCGACCAACTCGACCTCGTGGCCGGCGTCTGCCAGGTAGTACGCCGCCGAGACGCCGATCACGCCACCGCCGAGAACGAGAACCCGCATCGTCCGCTCCGTCGCCCGCCTTCCGGCCCCAACTGTACCGATGGCCGCTGTGTCATACCGCCACGGGCGCCTTCGACTAGATTGCGCGCATGCACGAGACGCCGTCGCCCTGGATCATGCGCTGGGCCGACAGCATCCCCGCCGGTGGCGCCGTGCTCGACCTCGCGTGCGGTTCGGGGCGTCACGTGCGCCACCTCGCGGCGCGTGGCCTGCGCGTGACCGCGGTCGATCGCGATCGTGACGCCCTCGCGCACTCGCGCGGCGTCGCCGCCGAGGTGATCGAGGCCGACCTCGAAGGCGCCGCCTGGCCGCTGCCCGGGCGACGCTTCGATGCGGTGGTCGTCACCAACTACCTGTGGCGCGCGCTGCTGCCGACGATCGTCGACAGCGTGGCCGAGGGTGGCGTGCTGCTGTACGAGACGTTCGCGCTCGGCCAGGAGCAGCTGGGCCGACCGACGAACCCCGATTTCCTGCTGCGGCCTGGCGAGTTGCTGACCGTGGCGCGCGGCCTGCACGTGCTGGGCTACGAGGACGGCATCGCCGCGGCGCCCGAGCGCCGTGTGCAGCGGCTAGCCGCCTGGCGCGCCCACGGGGACGACCTGCCCCCACGGTTGCCTTGGCCCTGTCTCGACAGGCCCTAAAATCCCGCCCGGAAGCCGAGAACCGCCATGACACCCATCGTAGGCAGCATCGTCGCGCTGGTGACGCCGATGCTCGACAACGGAGACGTCGACTACGCCGGCCTACGGCGCCTGATCGACTGGCACATCGCCGAGGGCACCGATTGCGTCGGCGTGGTCGGCACCACGGGCGAGTCGCCCACCGTGACGGTGGAGGAGCACTGCGAGGTCATCCGCGTCGCCGTGGAGCATGCGCGCGGCCGCGTGCCGATCATGGCCGGTGCAGGCGGCAATTCGACGCACGAGGCGATCGAGCTGTCGCGCTTCGCCAAGAAGGTGGGCGCCGATTGCACGTTGCAGGTCGTGCCCTACTACAACAAGCCGTCGCAAGAGGGCATGTACCGGCACTTCCGCGCCATCGCCGAAGCGGTGGACCTTCCGGTGGTGCTCTACAACGTACCCGGCCGCACGGTGGCCGACCTGCAGCACGACACGGTGCTGCGGCTGGCCCAGGTCGACCGCATCGTCGGCATCAAGGAGGCCACCGGCAACATCGAGCGTGCGGCGTGGTTGATCAAGCAGGCGCCGCGCGGCTTCTCGGTCTATTCGGGCGACGACGGCACCGCAGTGGCGTTGATGTTGCTCGGCGGCCACGGCAACGTCAGTGTCACCGCGAACGTCGCACCGCGGCTGATGCACGAGTTGTGCATGGCTGCCGTCGACGGCCAGGCGCGGCGCGCCGCCGAGATTCACATGAAGTTGCTTTCGCTGCATCGGCAGTTGTTCTGCGAACCGAGCCCCGCGCCTGTCAAGTGGGCGATGGCGCGCCTCGGCCTGTGTGGTGCCGCAGTGCGGCTGCCGATGGTCGCGCTGACCGCAGCCGGCCAAGCTCAGGTGGAGCAGGCGTTGCGCGAGGCTGGCCTGGTTTGACGGCCTTGCCGTGGGCGCGAGCCGGTGGTCTGCCGCCGGTGCAATGGAGACCATTGACGTGACCGTTCGTTCTGTTGTGGCGCGCTGCGCCGTGGTCGGCGGTGTGGCCTTGGTCGCCGCCGCGTGCTCGAGCGTCGAGTCGTTCCTTGCCGGTGACAAGATCGACTACAAGAGCCAGGCCAACAAGACCACGCCGCTCGAAGTGCCGCCCGACCTCTCGCAGTTGTCGCGCGACAGCCGCTACCAGCCCCAGGGCGGGGTGATCAGTGCCAGCGGGCGTCAGGCCAGCGGGGCGGCGCCGGCGGCGCCTGCAGCGTCGGGGGTGGCGGCCGTGGCGCCCAACACCATCGGCGACATGCGCATCGAGCGCGACGGCAACCAGCGCTGGCTGGTGACGCCGATCCCGCCCGAGCAACTGTGGCCGCAGGTGCGCCAGTTCTGGACCGACGGGGGCTTCAGCCTCGCCATCGACGATGCGCAGGCCGGCGTGATGGAAACCGATTGGGCCGAGAACCGCGCCAAGATTCCGATCGATGGCTTGCGGCGCTTGTTCGGTGGCGTGCTCGAACCGCTGTACTCCACCGGCGAACGCGATCGCTTCCGCACCCGCATCGAGCGCACCGCGAACGGCAGCGAGGTCTACATCTCGCACCGCGGCATCGAGGAGTACATGACCGGCAACACGCGCGACGTGCCGATATGGGGCAATCGCCCGAACGATCCGCAGCTCGAGGCCGCGATGCTGGTGCGCCTGATGGCGAAGTTGGGCAGCACGAGCGCCGACGCGGCCACCGCGCAGGCCGCGGCAGCCGGCGCGACCAAGGCGGGGCCGCCGGCGCGTGCACGCGTGGTCGCCGGCGAGCCCGGTGCCACGATGGAGTTCGACGAGGGCTACGACAAGGCCTGGCGGCGTGTCGGGCTGGCGCTCGATCGCAGCGGCTTCACCGTCGAAGACCGCGACCGTGCCGCCGGCGTCTACTTCGTGCGCTACATCGACCCCAAGTACGCTGGCCGCGAGGAACCGAACTTCTTTACCAAGCTTTTCACCTCCGACAAGAATGCTGGCACGCCGCAGCGCTACCGCATCGCGGTCAAGCGCTCGGGCGAGAAGACGCAAGTGGCGGTGCAGAACTCGCAAGGCGCGCCCGACAACGGCGAGGCCGGTCAGCGCATCGTCGCCTTGCTGGTCGACGAGTTGAAGTAGCGACTCGGTCGAACGCGCCGCGTTCAGCTGTCGTTCAGCCGACAAAGGAAACGGGCCGCCCGAGGGCGGCCCGTTCTCGCTCGGGGGCCGAGCTTTACTTCTTCATCGCAGCCGAGGCAGCAGCCTCGGCGGCCTTGGTCGCCGCATCGGTGGCAGCAGCAGCTGCCGAGGCGGCGGCGTCAGCCGCGGCGGGGGCAGCCGCAGTGGCCGGCTCCGAGGCAGCGGCCGCCGGTGCCGCCGGGGCGGCCGGCGCAGCGGCGGGAGCGGCAGCGGGTGGAGTTTCGGTCTTGCCACAGGCGGCCAGCGCAGCGGTAGCAACCAGGGCCATCAGGAGCGACTTGTTCATGCTTGTCCTCAAAGGGGTAAACCGGGATTTTGTGGGGAGGATGGATCTCACCGGCACTCGATGCGATGCGCGCCTGGGCTGCGTTCCGGATCCGCGCGACCAGGCGATGCGGTGTCCAGCCCGCGATTATATTGGGGCGGACCCTGAGCGACTCAGAGTCCCAGCACGGTCACCGGCCATGCCGGCTCGCAGCGTTGCACGAGCGCATCAACGCGCTCACGCTGCAGCACGCACGTGCGTCGCTCGGTGCTCCAACGCGCCTGCCAATGCTCGCGATCGAGCAGCTCGAGGCAGCCGGCATCGAACAACAGCAGCGACGGCACGTCGCTCGCATCGACCTCGGTCGGTGTCAGGCACTCCACCGCATGCGCGAACGGTTTGCGCCAGGCCGCGAAGCGCGCCTGTGCGCGTTCGACGACATCGAATCGCGCGCCCACCAGATGCAGCCGTCGGCCCGGCAGCTGGATCCAGCGCGTCAGCGCGTCGACGACCGCGGCGTCGTCGAGCGGCCACGGCGAGAAGTCGAGATCCACCAGCGTGATGTCGCGGCCCGACGTCTCGTCGAGCGCGGCCAACAGTCCGCGCGCCAGGGCCATGAAATCGCCGCGCGATGACACGCTCGTACGCTGGCCCGCCTCATCGCTCATGAACCCACCCCGACGTCAACCACTGCTGGACGATCGCGCGCGCGCCTCGGCTCAGGCGGCCCACCTCCGCCGCCGGCAACGCACGCGCATCGGCCAGACGGCGCAGGCATTGTGCGTCGCGTCCCGCGGCGCGCAGCGCTTCGCCGTTGATGTAGACGTGATGTGCGTCATAGAGCATGCGGGTGCGGCGGTCGAGCACCAGCGCGCGCGCTCCCATCGCGCGGCCGCGTCGACCCAGCTCGAACCACACGCGCGGTTTCGGCTCGCTCAACCACTGGCCGAGCGCACGCGGCAATGCCTGCGGATCGCGCAAGGCCCGCTGCCACGCCTGACGGGCGAACGACTGCAACGCCGGCGGCACGCGTGCCGGCGTGTCGGTCGGCGCGCTGGCACGATCGCCGTACAACGTGCTGTCGTCGCCGCTCGCCTCGTCGATGGCATCGGCCACGCCGAGCAGCAGCGCGTGCGCCAGCTCGGCGCTGCGCGGCGCACGAAAGCCGATCGACGCAGTCATGCACTCGCCCACCGCCACGCCATCGTGGCCCCAACCGGGCGGCAGGTACAGCATGTCGCCCGGCTCGAGCAGCCAGTCGTGATCGGCCGTGAACCGGCGCAGCAGCTTCAGGGGCGCTCCCTCGACCAGCCGTGCGTCGCGCACGCGGCCGACGCGCCAACGGCGCCGGCCGTGCAGCTGCAGCAGGAACACGTCGTAGGCGTCGACGTGCGGGCCCACGCCACCGCCGTCGCTGGCGTAGGAGATCATCACATCGTCGAGCCGCGCGTCGGGCACGAAGCGGAACGGTTGCAACAGGCGATGGGCCGCGTCGTCGAACAGGTCGACGCCTTGCACCAGCAGCGTCCAGCGTGGCTGGCGCAACGGCGGCAGACTGCGCCGAGGCAAGGGCCCGTGTCGCACCGACCAGCGACCGTCGCCGCCCGTCACCAGGCGTGATTCGACATCGGCGTCGGAGGCGAGCGCGAACAGGCGGTCACGCGGCAACGGCGGCACCACCCGCGGCCATGCGGCGCGCACCAGCAATGGCTCGCGCTGCCAGTGCCGGCGCATGAACCGCGCCGGCGTCAAGCCGCCGAGCAGCGTCAGCGGAGCGTGCAGATCCACGGCGCATTGTCGTCGGCCCGTCGTCGCGCCCGCTGTGCGATCATCGAGCCATGGAGATCGCCGCACCCTGCGTCGTCACCTTGACCTGGGCCCTGCACGATGCGCAGGGCCAGCCGATCGACGAACTGCAGGAGCCGATGGAGTTCTTCTACGGCGGCGACGATCTGCTCGCCAAGGTGGAGGAGGCGCTGGCGGGCCAGCGCGAGGGCTTCGAGACCACGCTGCACCTCGAGCCCGAGCAGGCGTTCGGCGACTACGACGCCGCCAGGGTGTGCTTCGAGGACCGCGCGCTGTTCCCGTCTGACCTGCGCGAAGGCATGCAGCTCGAAGGTCTGCCCGAAGGCGCGCGCACGCAGGGTATGTCGGGCGACACGGTCTACACGGTGACCGAAATCTACCCGTCGCACGTGGTGCTCGACGGCAATCATCCGTTGGCCGGCATCGCATTGCGGCTGCGCCTGAAGGTGCACGACGTGCGCGACGCCACCGAGGTCGAGCTGCAGCAACGCAGCGTCGCCGGGCAGCTGCTGTCGCTGGACGACATGCCCGCTTCGGGCACCCTGCACTAGCCCCAGCTCAGGCCGCGCCGGTGGAGCCGAAGCCGCCGCTGCCGCGCGCGCTGTGCTCGAACGACTCCACGCGCCGGAACTGCGCCTGCACGACCGGCACGATCACCATCTGCGCAATGCGCTCGAACGGCTGCACCGTGTAGTTCACGGCACCGCGGTTCCAGCAGCTGACCATCAACGGTCCCTGGTAGTCGCTGTCGATCAGGCCGACCAGGTTGCCGAGCACGATGCCGTGCTTGTGGCCCAGGCCAGAGCGCGGCAATAGCATCGCCGCCAGCCGGGGGTCGCCGATGTGGATCGCCAGGCCGGTCGGAATCAACGCCGCCTGTCCGGGCTCGAGCAGCAACGGAGCATCGATGCACGCGCGCAGGTCCAGCCCTGCGCTCCCAGCGGTGGCGTAAGCAGGAAGCTGATCGGCCACGCGCTCGTCGAGCACGCGCACGTCGATGATGCTCATGGGCTTGCGTCCAGGCGTGCTGCAATCTCGCGCACCAGCTCGCGCGCCAGTGTCAGCTTGTCGGCGGCCGGCAACTGGCGCTCGCCGCGCGCATCGACCAGCAGCAGCGCATTGTCGTCGCGGCCGAACGTCGACGGCCCGATGTTGCCGACGATCAGCGGCACCTTCTTGCGCTCGAGCTTCGCGCGCGCGTTGACCGCGAGGTCTTCGGTCTCGGCGGCGAAGCCGACGCAGTACGGGCGCTGCGGCAGCCGCGCCACCGCGGCCAGGATGTCGGGGTTCTCGGCCAGCTCGAGCGCCGGCGCGCTGTGCGAACCGTCCTTCTTGATCTTGCGCTGCGCGTAGCTCGCGGGCCGCCAATCGGCCACCGCTGCGGTGGCGACGAACACGTGCTGCAGGCCCGCCAGCGGCAGCACGGTGTCGTGCATCTGCTGAGCACTCGCGACGTCGATGCGCCGCACGTGGCGCGGCGTCGGCTGGTGCACCGGGCCGCATACCAGCGTGACGTCGGCGCCGGCCTCCTGCGCGGCGCGCGCGATCGCGAAGCCCATCTTGCCGCTCGACAGGTTGGTGATGCCGCGCACCGGATCGATCGCCTCGAAGGTCGGACCCGCCGTCACCATCACACGGCGCCCGGCCAGCAGCTTGGGTTGCAGCGCCGCGATCACCTCGTCGCGCAACTCGTCGGCCTCGAGCATGCGGCCGTCGCCGATCTCGCCGCAGGCCTGGTCGCCACTGGCGGGGCCGACCACCTGTGCGCCGTCGTCGCGGATGCGCGCGACGTTGCGCTGCGTGGCCGGGTGCGCCCACATCTCGCGGTTCATCGCCGGCGCCACCAGCAACGGGCAGCGCTCGATCGGGCGCGCCAGGCAGGCCAGGCTCAACAGGTCGCCGGCGTGGCCGTTGGCCAGCTTGGCGATGAAGTCGGCCGACGCCGGCGCGACGACCAGCGCATCGGCCTCGCGCGTCAGATTGATGTGCGCCATCGCGTTGGGTTCGCGCGCGTCCCACTGGCTGGTGTACACCGCGCGCCCGCTTAACGCCTGCATCGTCACCGCGGTGATGAACGCCTCGGCGGCTTCGGTCATCACCACCTGTACACTGGCACCTGCCTTGACCAGCTCGCGGGTCAGTTCGGCGGCCTTGTAGCAAGCGATGCCGCCGCTCAGTCCGAGCACGATGTGGTGGCCGTCGAGTTGCAGCGCGTCAGGCATGGCGCGCAATGTAGCAGCGCGCGATGGCAGCGAGCGACGCAGCTGGGTTCAACGTGCCGCGCCGTGGCACTTCTTGAACTTCAGGCCGCTGCCGCAATGGCACGGATCGTTGCGGCCGGGCAGCGCCTCGACTCGGCGCGTCGAAGGCTTCGGTGCGTGATCGACCCAGTACAGGCGCAACTGCTGCGCAGCCATGCAGGCGGCGTCGATCTGCGCGTCGCGGTCGGCGCTCGGCGCGTCGCCCGGTGCCGGCGATTGCAGGTCGCGGATGCAGCGCATCGCATCGTGATAGCGCTGCGCGTCGTCGCCGTCGGCCGGCGGTGCCGTCCAATCGGATGCGAAGTGCTCCACCGCGGCCAGGAAGCCGCGCGACCAGGCCACGCCGGGGCGCAACTCGTTGCTCGCCTGCTCGGCGTTGCCGAGGCCTTGCGCGACGAAAGCGTCGCGGTCGTGGTCTTCGTAGGCGAGGATCCACGGCTCGAGGTAGACGCTGCCCGGGTCGCCGATCAAGCCTTCGGCATCGAGCTGCTGCGCCAGCTCGCTCCAGCGCGACGACAGCGCGCGTTGCGCCTGGCGCGCGTCGAGCGGGTCCCCGAACACGCGGCCGAAGGCATCACCGAGCATGGCCGGCAGCCACTGCTCGATCGCGATCGCGCGCGGCCCTGCGAGCACGCCGGTGAGGAAGCCGTCGACCCACTCGGGCGACACCCGGCCGTCGAAACCCGCGAGCCGCCAGCACACGCGCTCGAAGTCGCTGCCCACCGCCTCCGCTACGGCAGCCTCCGCACTCATCGTTTCTGCAACCTTCTTGCTCTCGTTGTCAACTCGAACGCGTGGTCAGACACCGCCCGCCGCCAGCAGCTCACGCACCCACTGGCGGGCATCGTCGCCAGTCCAGTCGACCGCACCGACGATCTGATGTCGCGGCCGGCCGCTGCGATCGATCGACACCGTGGTCGGGAACACACGCGGCGTCCACGCCTTGGTGACCGACCCGTCGCGGTCGAGCAGCACCGGCAGGCTCAATGGTACGCGCTCGAGAAAGCGCCGGACTCCCGGCTCGGTCTCCTGGTAGTTGACGGTCAGCACGACCATCGGGTCGGCCCGGTGCCGTTTGGCCATTGCCTCCAACGACGGCATCTCCTCACGGCACGGTTCACACCAGGTGGCCCAGAAGTTGACCAGCACCGCGCGCCCCTGCAGCGCGGCCAGATCCCACGCCTTGCCCTCGAGGTCGGTGAGTGCGAGCGGCGGAACCGGACGCGTCGCGCTCCACGGCCGCAACTGATGAGCCCGCACCCCCGTGGCCAGGCCGAGCGCGGCACCCAGCAGCGCGCGGCGGCCGAACGACGGATTGCCTCGCTTGCGCATCTGCGGGCGCACTGTACGGCATGCCGCTCGATGATGCCGCCGCTGGGTCAAGGTGCTGCAGCATCGCCGCGCCGTGGGTTCGCGGAAACGCAGGCGCGCCGGCGCACCGCGAGCGGGCGGCTACAGGCGCTCGGCGACCCAGCCTCTCACCGACGCCAACGCCTGCGGCAACTTGGCGACATCGGTGCCACCGGCCATGGCCAGATCGGGCTTGCCGCCGCCCTTGCCGCCGACTTGCTGCGCCACGAAATTGACCAGCTCGCCGGCCTTCACGCGCGCGATGCTGTCGTTGGTCACCCCGGCGGCGAGCTGCACCTTCGCGCCGTCGACGGCGGCAAGCACGATGGCCGCGGTCTTGAGCTTGTCCTTGAGCTTGTCCATCGTCTCGCGCAACGTCCTGGCATCGGCGCCTTGCAGCGTGGCGGCCAGCACCTTCAGGCCCTTGACGTCGACGGCCTGCGCGAGCAGTTCGTCGCCCTGCGCCGACGCCAGCCTGCCCTTGAGCGCGGCAAGCTCCTTCTCGAGTCCGCGCACCTGCTCGAGCACCGCACCGACTCGGCCCTGCATCTCGCCGGGCGTCACCTTCAGTGCCGCTGCCACCTGCGACACGGTCGATTCGAGATGCTGCAGGTAGGCGAGCGCGTTGTCGCCGGTGACCGCCTCGACGCGGCGCACGCCTGCCGCGACGCCGCCTTCGGACACGATCTTGAAGACGCCGATATCGCCGGTGCGCTGCACGTGGGTGCCGCCGCACAGCTCGCGGCTCGAGCCGATGTCGAGCACGCGCACCTGCGAGCCGTACTTCTCGCCGAACAGCATCATCGCGCCGAGCTTCTGCGCATCGTCCATCGGCATCACGCGGGCCTGCGTCGCCGTGTTGGTCAGGATTTCGGCGTTGACGATCGCCTCGACCTTGCGGATCTGCCCGTCGCTCAGCGGTGCGTTGTGGGCGAAGTCGAAGCGCGTGCGCTCGGCGTCGACCAGCGAGCCCTTCTGCTGCACGTGCGCGCCGAGCACCTCGCGCAGCGCCTTGTGCATCAAGTGGGTGACGCTGTGGTTGCGCATCGTCTTGGCGCGCTTGTCGGCGTCGACCCGCGCACTCAGCGTGTCACCGACCGCCAGCGTGCCCTCCATCACGTGCACCTGATGGCCGAACACGTCGGCCTGGATCTTGGTGGTGTCCTCGACCATTGCCCGGAACGTTGCGTTGCGCAGCTCACCGGTGTCGCCGACCTGGCCACCGCTCTCGGCATAGAACGGCGTGTGGTCGAGCACGACCACGGCGTCGTCGCCGGCCTTCAGCCCCTGCACCGGAGCACCGTCGACGTACAGCGCGGTGACCTTGGCGCCATCGCGCGTAAGGCCGTCATAGCCGTGGAAAGTCGTGGCGGCGCCGCTGTAGGCGAGGCCGGCGGCCATCTTGAACTTCGCAGCCGCCCTCGCCTGCTCGCGCTGACGGTTCATCGCAGCGTTGAAGCCGGCTTCGTCCACAACGAAGCCGCGCTCGCGGCAGACGTCGGCCGTGAGGTCGAGTGGAAAGCCGTAGGTGTCGTGCAACTTGAACGCCAGCTCGCCATCGAGCAGCGCAGCGGCACGGCCCTCGCCCGGCTTGACCGGCATCGTGGCCAGCGCCGCCTCGAGGATCTCCATGCCGTTGGCAATGGTCTGGAAGAAGCGCTCCTCCTCGACCTTCAGCACCTCGGTGACGCGCGCGGTGTCGCGCCGCAGCTCGGGATACGCATCGCCCATCTCGGCGGCCAGCGGCGCGACGAGCCTGTGGAAGAACGGCTTCCTCGCACCCAGCTTGTAGCCATGGCGGATCGCGCGCCGCGCGATCCGGCGCAGCACGTAGCCCCGTCCTTCGTTGCCCGGGATCACGCCGTCGGTCACCGTGAAGGCACAGGCGCGGATGTGATCGGCGATCACCTTCAGCGACGGCGTCTGCAGATCAGCGATCGGCGCGCCGCCGGATGCCACCACGGCATCGCGCGTCGCCGCGAGCAGACGCGCGAACAGGTCGATCTCGTAGTTCGAGTGCACGTGCTGCAGCACCGCGGTCAGCCGCTCGAGCCCCATGCCGGTGTCGACGCTCGGCTTGGGCAGCCTGTGCATCACGCCGTCTTCGGTGCGATTGAACTGCATGAAGACGTTGTTCCAGATCTCGATGTAGCGGTCGCCGTCCTGCTCGGCGCTGCCCGGCGGGCCGCCCGCCACCTCGGGGCCGTGGTCGTAGAAGATCTCCGAACACGGGCCGCACGGGCCGGTGTCGCCCATCATCCAGAAGTTGTCCGACGCGTAGCGCGCGCCCTTGTTGTCGCCGATGCGCACCACGCGCTCGGGTGGCAGGCCGATGTCCTTGACCCAGATGTCGTAGGCCTCGTCGTCCTCGGCGTAGACGGTGGCCCACAACTTGTCCTTCGGCAGCTTGAAGTTCACCGTCAGCAACTCCCACGCGTACTTCAGTGCGTCGCGCTTGAAGTAGTCGCCGAAGCTGAAGTTGCCGAGCATCTCGAAGAACGTGTGATGGCGGGCGGTGTAGCCCACGTTCTCGAGGTCGTTGTGCTTGCCGCCGGCGCGGATGCATTTCTGCGCGGTCGCCGCGCGCGTGTAGGGCCGCTTGTCGAAGCCGAGGAACACGTCCTTGAACTGGTTCATCCCGGCGTTGGTGAACAACAGCGTCGGGTCCTCGCCCGGCACCACCGGCGAGCTCGGCACCACCTGGTGGCCCTTGGACTCGAAGAACGACAGGAACGTGGCGCGGATCTCGGCGGCTTTCATGCGGGCCCTTGCAATCGGACCCGTGATTTTAGTTAGCCCGCCGGCACGAGGTAGTTGCCGGCCTCGAAGCGCACCGGCGGCGCGTCCGGGTCCCGATCCACGCCTGCGGGGTCGCGGCCCTCGCGCAGCGCGTCGAGCTGGCGCTGCAGCACCCGGCGCAGCATCGCGATGCCGCGGTCGCTGGTGGCCAGGTGCTCCTCGGAATGCCAGGCGATCGCGCCCTGGCTCACCTGGGCTTCGTAGTCGCCGGGGAAGTCGCGGTGCTCGGCCTCGGTGAGCTGCTCCCACAGCTTGCCGTTGAGCCGCGAGCGCATCTTGACCAGGTCACCCTTGGCCTTGACGCGCCCGGCCACGTAAATGCGGAAGTGCGTGTCATCGATCGGCAGCACCCAGCCGATCGACTCGACGCGCCCGTACTGGCCGACGCGCGGGTTGGGGATCACGCGCAACGTCGGCAGCGCGGCTTCGCTGATTCGCCGCAGCGTCGAGCCATCGGGCAGCTTGCGCAGCGACACCGTCTTCACGCCGAGCGGCGCCTCCTCCCACGTGACGTCGGGCATCAGCGACATCGCCTCGACGAACTGCGTGCCGCTGAAGCTGCCGTGCAGGATGACCACGTGGAACGGATCGACCAGGTTCTCGTAGTGCTGCAGCCAGTTGCACGGGATGATCTTCGGGCCGCCGCCACCGATCGAGTTGTCGTCGGCATCGACGAACTCGCCGTCGTCGAGCACCTCGAGTGCCTCGTAGCGCGGCAGCACCGGCTTCTTGCCGGGTGGGCCCAGGTAGGCCCACACCAGGCCGTACAACTCCTGCACCGGATACCACGGCTGGCGGCGCCGCTCGCGGCTCGGCGCACCGAGGTTCGGCTCGCACGGCTGCTCGAGACAGCGGCCTTGCACGTCGAACAGCCAGCCGTGATAGCAGCAGCGGATGCCGCGTTCTTCGACCTTGCCGTACACCAGCGAGGCACCGCGATGCGTGCAGTGCGGGTACACGAGACCGGGGCGCCCTTGCCGGTCGCGGAACAGCACCAGGTCTTCGCCCAGCACGCGCACCAACCGCGGCGTGGCGTCGGCATCGGCGGCGAGGCCGATCGGGTGCCAGTAGCGCCTCAGCAACTCACCCATCGGTGTGCCCGCGCGCACCTCGGTGAGTTCGGACGCATAGGTCGGCGCCGGCCTCCCATAGGCGGTGCCGGTGTCGGGTTCGATCGGAATCGATTTCATCGGCACGCTACTCCGGCATCACGCCCGCGGCCTTGATCAGCGCGGCCCAGACCGGGAACTCGGCCTTCAATCCGTTGGCGAACTCGTCAGGGGTACTGCCGAGCGGCTCGAACCCCATGTCGAGCAGCTTGTTGCGTGCCTCCGTCGACTGCGTGATCTCGCGCAGGGTCGGCACCAGCCTGTCGAGCACCGCCGGCGGCGTGCGAGCGGGCGCGAAGAAGCCCATCCAGCTTTCCAGGCCGAAGCCCTCGAATCCCTGCTCGGTGAACGTCGGCACGCTCGGGATCGTGCCGACGCGTCGCGAACCGACGATGCCCAGCACCTTGATCTTGCCGGCTTGCAGGTGCGTCCGCGCGGTGGCGGGGTTGGCCCACGCCGTATCGAGCACGCCGCCGAACATGTCGAGGTGCGCGGCTGCCTCGCCCTTGTAGGGCACGTGCTCGAGCGGGGCGCCGGTCTGGCGCTTGAACAACTCGCCGAACAGGTGCGCGGCCGAGCCGTTGCCCCAGGTACCGTAGGTGACGCGGCCCTTGGCCTTGGCCCACTCGACAAACTCCCTCAGGTTGTTCGGCGGCGCACCGGCCGGCACCACGAACATCGGGCCGCCGGTCGCGATCTTGGTCAACGGCTGGAAGTCGCGCACCGGGTCGTAGGGCACCTTCTGCTGCAGCAGCGGCACCGTGGTGTGCGTCAACGACAAGGTCAGCATCAGCGTGTAGCCGTCGGGCGGCGCCTTGGCGACGAAATCGGCGGCCACGATGCCGCTGGCGCCGGGCTTCGCATCGACGATCACCGTCTGCCCGAGACGTTGCTTCACGGCCTCACCGTAGACGCGCGCGATGGCGTCGATCGGCCCGCCGGCAGTGCCGAATGGCACCAGCCGGATCGGCCGGCTCGGGTAGGAATCGTCGGCCACGGCGTCGAGGCCCCAGAGCGCCAACGCGGCGCCGGATGCGTCGCGCAACAGGCGACGGCGACGGATGTCTGGCGGCTGAGGCAGCGGCATGGCGCAACTCCGAACGCGCGATCGAGCAGGCCCGAGGATACAAGCCGCAGCCACTGCCCTCGCCACGCCGGCAGGACCCGCACCCGACGGCCCCGGCGACGTCGTGGTGTCTGGCGGCGTGACTTAGTCGGCGCCGCTTACAGTCGGGGCTGCGCCCGCTCGCCGCAGCGGGTCCGGCCCGCCCGATAGGATGGCCCCCAACCCGACCTTGCAGACGGCGTGCGCCGGCCAACTCTCATGACAGCAACTCTCACGACCCCACGGCAACCGCGCTGGATGGCGGCACTGCTCGCCGTGCTGGCCGGCGTCGCCGGGCCCGCCCTCGCGTGGGAACCGAGCGCCCCGGTCGAGCTGGTGGTGCCTGCCGGCACCGGTGGCGGTGCCGACCAGATGGCGCGCTTCATCCAGTCGATGGTGCAGAAGCACAACCTGATGGCGCAGCCGATCAAGGTGGTCAACAAGGCGGGCAACTCCGGCGCCGAGGGCTTGCTCGACGTCAAGGCCGCCCAGGGCAACCCGCACAAGCTGATCATCACGCTGTCCAACCTGTTCACGACGCCGCTGGCCACCGGCCTGCCGTTCCTCTGGAGCGACATCACACCGGTGCAGATGCTGGCGCTCGACCAGTTCGTGCTGTGGGTCAACGCGAAGTCGCCGTACCGCAGCGCACAGGACGTGCTCGAAGCGATGCGCACCGCGCCGGCCGGTTCGTTCAAGCTGGGCGGCACCGGCAGCAAGCAGGAGGATCAGCTGCTCAGCGTGCTGCTCGAGACGGCGGCGGGCGCGCGCATCACCTACGTGCCGCTGAAGGGCGGAGGCGACGTTGCCAGCACGCTCGCTGCCGGCGAGGTCGACCTGACGGTCAACAACCCGATCGAGGCCGCAAAGCTGTGGCGCGAGGGCAAGGTGAGGCCGCTGTGCGTGTTCGACGGCGCGCGCCTGGCCTACCCGGCCCGCATCACCCCCGACGCCAGCTGGAGCGACCTGCCCACCTGCATGTCCGCCGGCATCCCGGTGCAGTACCTGATGATGCGGGGCATCTTCATGAGTCCGGGCGCAACGCCCGACCAGGTGGCGTTCTACATTCAACTGCTCGACCGTGTGCGGGCGCTGCCCGAGTGGAAAGCCTTCATGGACGAGGGTGCGTACAAGCAGACCACGATGAGTGGCCAGGCCTTCGTCGACTGGCTCGACCGTGCACAGAGCTTCCATCGCCTGCTGATGCGCGAGGCGAAGCTCATGGCCCCGGCGGCGAGCACCTTGGCGACCACGGTGCCATCGACCGGCGGCACGGCCAAGAAGTGACCCGCGGCTAGCCGGCGGTACGTCGGCCGCGGCCTGGCCGCGATATAGGATGATTCCGCCTCCGGCCATTCGGGCCGGAGCCATTGCAGGAAGCAAGCGAATGTCCAGCGCCGCCAAGTTCGTTTGGGAAGATCCGTTGCTGCTCGACGAGCAGCTCAACGCCGATGAGCGCCAGGTGCGCGACGCCGCGCGCGACTACTGCCAGGGGCGCCTGGCGCCGCGCGTGCTCGAGGCGTTCCGCCACGAGAAGACCGACGCCGCGATCTTCCGCGAGATGGGATCGCTCGGCCTGCTCGGCCCCACCATTGCCGAGACCTACGGTGGCGCCGGCCTGAACTATGTCTGCTATGGCCTGGTGGCGCGCGAGGTCGAACGCGTCGACTCGGGCTACCGCTCGATGATGAGCGTGCAGAGCTCGCTGGTGATGGTGCCGATCAACGAGTTCGGCACCGAGGCGCAGAAGCGCAAGTACCTGCCCCGGCTCGCCAGCGGCGAATGGATCGGCTGCTTCGGCCTCACCGAGCCGAACCACGGCTCCGACCCGGGCAGCATGGTCACGCGCGCGCGCAAGGTGTCCGGCGGCTACGCGCTCAGCGGCGCCAAGATGTGGATCACCAACAGCCCGATCGCCGATGTCTTCGTCGTCTGGGCCAAGGACGACGGCGGCCAGATCCGCGGCTTCATCCTCGACAAAGGCGCCAAGGGCCTGTCGGCACCTGCGGTCCACGGCAAGGTGGGGCTGCGTGCCAGCGTGACCGGCGAGATCGTGATGGACGAGGTGTTCTGTCCCGAGGAGAACGCGTTCCCCGACGTGCGCGGCCTGAAAGGCCCGTTCACCTGCCTGAACAGCGCCCGCTATGGCATCGCGTGGGGCGCCTTGGGTGCCGCGGAAGACTGCCTGCACCGGGCGCGCCAGTACGTGCTCGACCGCAAGCAGTTCGGTCGGCCGCTGGCGGCCAACCAGCTGGTGCAGAAGAAGCTGGCCGACATGCTGAGCGAGATCGCGCTCGGGCTGCAAGGCTGCCTGCGCCTCGGCCGACTCAAGGACGACGGCAAGGCCGCGGTCGAGACCACCAGCATCCTCAAGCGCAACAGCTGCGGCAAGGCGCTCGACATCGCCCGCACCGCGCGCGACATGATGGGCGGCAACGGCATCAGCGACGAGTTCGGCGTCGCCCGCCACCTGGTCAACCTGGAAGTGGTCAACACCTACGAGGGCACGCACGACATCCACGCGCTGATCCTCGGCCGCGCCATCACCGGCATCCAGGCGTTCACCGCCTGACGCACCGATGAGCGAGACACCGAGGCCTCTCACGGGGGTGCGCGTGCTCGACTTGAGCCGCGTGCTCGCGGGCCCCTGGTGTGGCCAGCTGCTGGCCGACTACGGCGCCGACGTGATCAAGGTCGAGCGGCCCGAGAGCGGCGACGACACCCGCGAATGGGGACCGCCCTGGTGGGGCGATGCCGCCGACCGCATGGCGGCGTACTACCTGAGCGCCAACCGCGGCAAGCGCTCGATCGCGATCGACCTCGCCAGTGCCGACGGTGCAGCGCTGGTGAGGCGGCTCGCCGTGCACGCCGACGTCCTGCTGGAGAACTACAAGGTCGGCCAGCTCGCCAAGTACGGGCTCGACCATGCGTCGTTGCGGACGCTGAACCCGCGGCTCATCTATTGCTCGATCACCGGCTACGGGCAGGATGGGCCCTACGCGCTGGCCGCTGGCTACGACTTCGCGATCCAGGCCACCGGCGGCCTGATGAGCGTCACCGGCGAGAAGGACGGCACCCCTGGCGCCGAGCCGCAGAAGGTCGGCGTCGCGGTGGCCGACCTTTTCACCGGGCTGTACGCGACCACGGCGATCCTGGCGGCGCTGCAGGAGCGCCACCGCAGCGGCCAGGGCCGCTGGATCGACGCCGCACTGCTCGACACGCAACTGGCGATGCTGGCCAACCAGGCGAGCAACTACCTGGTCGGGGGCGGCACGCCCAAGCGCATGGGCAATGCGCACGTCAACGTGGTGCCGTACCAGGTGTTCAAGACGCTCGACGGGCACATCGTGCTGGCGGTCGGCAACGATGGGCAGTTCCAGCGCTTCTGCAAGCTGGCCGGCCGCGAGGCCATCGGCTCCGATGCGCGCTTCTCGACCAACGCGCTGCGCATCCGGCACCGCGACGAGCTCGCTCCGCTGATCGCCGGCTGGATGCGCGAGCGCACCACCGCGCAATGGACCGCGCTGCTCGAGCCGAACGCGGTGCCGTGCGCGCCGATCCTCGAGCTGCCCGAGGTCTTCAGGCACCCGCAGGTGATGGCGCGCGGCATGAAGATCGACAATGGCGGCATGCCGATGGTGGCCGCGCCGATGCGCCTCGACGGCGTGCGCGCGGTGTCGGACCAACCCGCACCCCGCCTCGACGAGCACGGCGAAGCCATTCGCGATGCGCTGGCACGCGCCGACGCGTGGCCGTCGGCGCAGTGAATCGCATCAGGAGAGAACGCCATGGACATGAAGACCTCGCCGCTGGCCTCGTTGCAGGATGCCGCTCTGCTGCGCACCAACGCCTTGATCGACGGCCACTGGGTCGGCGGCAGCAGCCGATTCGCGGTCAACGACCCGGCCACAGGCCTCAAGCTCGCCGACGTCGCCAACCTCGGCGCGAAAGAGACCGCGCAGGCGATCGCCGCCGCCGATGCCGCCTGGGGTTCATGGCGCGCGATGACCGCCAAGCAGCGCCACGCCATCCTGATGAAATGGTTCGCGCTGCTCAACCAGCATGCCGACGACCTGGCGCGCATCATGACCGCCGAGCAGGGCAAGCCGCTGGCCGAGGCGCGCGGCGAGGTGGTCTACGGCGCCAGCTTCATCGAATGGTTCGCCGAGGAAGGCAAGCGGGTCTACGGCGAAACGATCCCGACCACCGACCCGAGCAAGCGCACGGTCGTCATCAAGCAGCCGATCGGCGTCTGCGCGGCCATCACGCCGTGGAACTTTCCGATCGCGATGATCACGCGCAAGGTGGCGCCGGCGCTGGCCGCCGGCTGCCCGGTGGTGATCAAGCCGGCGGAGGCCACGCCGCTGTCGGCGCTGGCCTGTGCCGAGCTGGCGCAGCGCGCCGGCATGCCCGCCGGCGTGCTGAACGTCGTCACCGCGGATGCCGGCCGGTCGATCGACGTCGGCAAGGCGCTGTGCGCGTCCGACACGGTGCGCCACCTGTCGTTCACCGGCTCCACCGAGGTCGGCCGCATCCTGATGGCGCAATGCGCACCGACGATCAAGAAGCTGTCGCTCGAACTCGGCGGCAACGCGCCATTCATCGTGTTCGACGACGCCGACGTCGACTCGGCGGTCGACGGCGCGATGGTCAGCAAGTACCGCAACGCCGGCCAGACTTGCGTGTGCGCGAACCGCCTCTACGTGCAGGACGGCGTCTACGACGCCTTCGTGCGCAAGCTGGCCGAGAAGTCCCGGACCATCAAGGTCGGCAACGGCTTCGAGCCCGGCATCAACCAGGGCCCGCTGATCGACGCCCAGGCGATGGCCAAGGTCGAAGCGCATGTCGCCGACGCACTGGCCAAGGGGGCCAAGGTGCTGGCTGGCGGTGAACGCATCGGCGATCGCTTCTACACGCCCACCGTGCTGTCCGACGCCACCTCCGACATGCTGTGCGCGCGCGAGGAGACGTTCGGGCCGGTGGCGCCGGTGTTCCGCTTCAAGACCGAGGCGGAGGCCATCGCGCTGGCGAACGCCACCGAGTTCGGGCTTGCCAGTTACTTCTACAGCCGCGACGTCGGCCGCATCTTCCGCGTCGCCGAAGCACTCGAGTACGGCATGGTCGGCATCAACACCGGCTTGATCTCGGTGGCCGAGGTGCCGTTCGGTGGCGTCAAGCAATCAGGCCTCGGCCGCGAGGGCTCGCACCACGGCATCGACGAGTACGTCGAGGTCAAGTACCTCTGCCTGGGCGACCTGAACAAATAGCCGTGCCGCCGCCGCGCGCGAGGCGCGGCGTCAGGGCTGCGTGGGCAGCTCGTCGTTGGCGGCGTCGCCGCGGTCGATGCGACTGGTGAACCGCGCCCGGCCTTGCGGCTGGCTCTGCGAGGCCTGGCTCGCGGCCAGGCGCAGCAGCGTGTCGGCGTCGCGGCCGTCGCCGGGGTAACGCGCAACACCAGCGCCGATGGCCACCTGCAGGTCCTGACCCGCCACGTTGAGCGGCCGCTGCAGGCTCTGCGCCAGCTTGGCCGCGACCCGTTCGCCATCGGCCGCGTCGTCGATCCAGGCCAGCAGCACCGCGAAGCGGTCGGCGCCGATCGCCGCCACCACGTCGCTGGCGCGCAACCCCGAACGCAGGCGCACGGCGATCTTGCGGCGCAGGACGTTGGCGGCCTCGCTGCCGAGCCTGGCCTCGGCGGTGGCGAGCCCCTCGACGCGCAGCGCCAGCAGCGCCATCGGCGCCGGCTCGCGCTCGCGCAGCGCCAGCAGGTGCGTCATGTGCTCCATCAGCTGGGCATGGTTCGGCAACCCGGTGCCGAGGTCGGTGGCGTAGGCACGACGCGCCGCCGTGTCGAGCCACTTGCGCTCGGCGCCTTGCCGCAGCGCCAGGGCCAGGCGGTCGGGATGCGCGTCGCGCGACGGCACCACCTCCTGCACGCCCAGGCGCAGCAGGCGCGCCAGCTCGGCGGCCGTCGGCTCGGGCGTCACCACCACCAGCGCCATGTCGAGCGCCGCGTGCGACAGCGCGCTCCAGTGCTCGAGCGTCTGCAGCTCGCCGGGTGTGGCCACCTGCAGCAGCAGCGCGTCGAAGTGGCTCGACTCGAGCTGCCCGGCGGCGTCCTCCAGACTCCCGCACGCCTGCACGATGAACGGCCCGAACGCCGACGTCGTCAGGTCGGGCGGCGACGCACCCTGGAACAGCACTTGGATCGGTGCACTCATCGGTCGATGAGCGTGCGGCAAGCCGTGCGACGCTGTCAGCCTCGGAAACACCGACCGTCAGCGCCGCGCAACGCACGGCCCGGGGCCTCAGGGCATCAGGCGCGTCGTGGAGCGGGTGAAGGGAATCGAACCCTCGTATGAAGCTTGGGAAGCTGCCGTTCTGCCATTGAACTACACCCGCGCGGCGAGCAGTCTACGTCAACCGCCAGGCCCGTCGGCCCTGGGCCGCCCGGCCGAGCCATCGCGGGCTAGCCCTCTCGATGGCGCCCGCCGATGGTGACAAAGTGGCGCACCCCAGGCGCGCCCCCCGCCCGTGATTCGCCTTTCACACACTGATCCCTTCGACGACGCGCGCACCGCGATCGCGCGGCGCGTGCTCGTGGTGGCGACCGCGGTGTTCGGGCTGGCCGCGCTGTTGCTGGCGACCGGGCCATTCCCGATCGCCAACCGCACGGCGCTGACCAGCAGCTTCGGCGCGGCAGCGCTGCTGTCGCTGCTGGCGACACGCATTCGCGGCGCGGCGGTGCAGTGGGCGGCACTGGGCGTCAACGTGCTTGCGGTGACGCTGTTCGCGCTGTACGCGGCCTTCAGCGGCCTCGGGCTCAACGCGCCGGCGATCGGTTTCATGACGCTGCTGCCGATGGCCATCTGCGCGGCCGTCGGCACGCGCTTCGGCGCCATCACGGCCGCGGCGAGTGCCGTGTTGTTGCTGGCGCTGGCCTGGGCCGAGCAGCGCGGCTCGATCGCCGGGGCCGCCCTGCTGCCCGACCTCGGCCTCGAGCGCCGGCTCTTCAATCACTTGCTGGTGCTCGGCGCCGGGCTGGCCTGCGGCGTGATGATCTCGCGGGTCCTGTTGCTGCACCGCCGCGCCAGCGAGGAGCGCGAGGCGCGCTTCGTGCACCTGCTCGGCATCGCGGTGGATACGTACTGGGAGATCGACGCCGCGTTGCAGTCCACCACCGTGTGGCGGCGCGGCCGCGACAACCGGTTTGCGCTGGTCGATCGCCGCTACCCGGCGCCGTGGGAGATGCCCGAGTGGCAGACCGATGCCGAGCTGTTCAAGGCGCACCGAGCCGACCTGGCGGCGCAGCGGCCGTTCCGCGACCTGCACACGCAATGGCGGCGGCGCGACGGCAGCACACGCCACCAGCTGATCAGTGGCGAACCGCGCGTCGACGCCTTCGGCCGCTTCGCGGGTTACTGGGGGGTGGGCCGCGACATCACCGAGCTGCACGACGCGCAGGAGGCGTTGCGTCGCTCGCAGACCACGCTGTCGCACCTGGTGGCGACCAGCCCCGATCTGATCACGCTGACCGAGTTCGACAGCGGCCGCTACGTGATGGTCAACGACACCTTCACGCGCTTCACCGGCTACACGCGCGAGCAGGCGGTCGGCCACACCGCGGTCGAGCTCGGCATCTGGGTCGAGCCGCACGAGCGCGCGGCGTTCGTCGACGCGGTGCGCACCCGGGGCACCGTCAGCGACTGGCCGCAAGAGTTCGTCGCCCGCCATGGCGAGCGCTTCCAGCTCATGCTGTCGGCGGCCCAGTTCGACCTCGAGGGCAAGCGCTTCCTGGTGCTCAACGGACGCGACATCTCCGAGGTCGAGCGCACGCGGCTCGCGCACGAGGCGGTGCTGCAGAACGCATCGCTGGGCATCGCGTTCACGCGCGACCAGCACTTCGTGCAGGCCAACCCTGCCATCGAAGCCATGCTCGGCTGGGGCCGCGGCACGCTGGTCGGGCAGCCCGGCCGCGCGGTCTGGGCGGACGACGCCGAATACGCCGAGGTCGGCCGACTGATCGGCCCGCGTCTGGCCCTGGGCGAACCGGTGGAGCTCGTCCACGAGCTGACGCGCCGCGATGGCACGCGGTTCTGGTGCCGCATGCTGGCCAAGGCCGTCGACCCGTCGCACCCGATGCGCGGTGGCACGATCTGGATCGTCGAAGACATCACCGAACGGCGCCGCACGGACCAGGCGCTGGCCAAGGCGCGCGACGACGCCGAGGCGGCCAACCGCGCCAAGAGCGCGTTCCTCGCCAACACCAGCCACGAGATCCGCACGCCGCTCAACGGTCTG
Source organism: Burkholderiaceae bacterium (assembly GCA_035499355.1). Taxonomy (GTDB): domain Bacteria; phylum Pseudomonadota; class Gammaproteobacteria; order Burkholderiales; family Burkholderiaceae_C; genus JAEUPI01. Next base: position 36,600 of record DATJYZ010000098.1, read on the forward strand.
GTCGGCCTGGCGCGCCTGGCGCGCAGGCCGGAGGTCGACGAGGCACGGCGGCGCCAGTACCTCGAGCAGATCGGCGACAGCGCCGAGACCTTGACGGCGGTGATCTCCGACGTGCTCGACCTGTCGAAGATCGAGGCGGGCAAGCTGCTGATCGACCAGATCGCGTTCGACCTCGGTTCGCTGTTCGACTCGCTCGGCCGCGTCTACGGCACGCTGGCCGACGCGCGCGGGCTCGCCTACCGGCAGTCGGTCGATCCAGCGCTGCCGCGACGTGTCATGGGCGACCCGGTGCGCCTGCGCCAGATCCTGACCAACTACCTGAACAACGCGCTGAAGTTCACCCAGCGCGGCGACATCGCGCTGACGGCCACGGCGCCACGGCCGGGTTGGCTGCGCATCGAGGTGAGCGACACCGGCCCCGGCATCGAGCCCGACGTGCAGCGCCAGTTGTTCACCCCGTTCACGCAGGCCGACCAGTCGACCACGAGGCGTTTCGGCGGCAGTGGGCTCGGGCTGTCGATCTGTCGCGAGCTGGCCAGCCTGATGCGCGGCGGGGTCGGCGTCGACAGCACGCCGGGCCGCGGCAGCTGCTTCTGGGCCGAACTGCCTCTGGACGACGCGCTGACACACGCGCAGGACACCGCGTTCGGCGACGACGGCCAACCCGACGCGCTCTGCGGCGCGCGCGTGCTGATGGCCGAGGACAACGCGGTCAACATGACGATCGCGGTGGCGATGCTCGAGCAATGGGGCGCCATCGTGTCGCAGGCCGGCGACGGCGCGCAGGCGCTCGAGGCGGTGGCGCAGGCCGTGCGCGCGGGCACGCCGTTCGACGCCGTGCTGATGGACGTGCAGATGCCGGCGATGAGCGGCTACGAGGTCACCCGCCTGTTGCGCGAGCGGCACGACGCGCAGACGCTGCCGATCATCGCGTTGACCGCCGCGGCGCTGACCTCCGAGCGCGAACTGGCGTTGGCGGCGGGCATGAACGACTTCCTGACCAAGCCGATCGATGCCCAGCGGCTGCGCGACACCTTGGTGGCCACGCTCGACGCGCGGCGCGCGCGCCAGACCGCCGAGTAGCCCTTGGCGCTCATGCAGCCGGATCCGCCGGTTCCCGACGACGCGCGAGCACCTGAGGGACGTCGGGGCGTGCGCAGCTACGTTCTGCGCGCTGGACGAATGGGCCCGGGTCAGCAACGCGCGCTTCAGGACTTGGCGCCGCGCTACGTGCTGCCGTTCCAACCACGGCCGCTCGATGTGACCGCCGCGTTCGGCCGCGATGCGCCGCTGATCCTGGAGATCGGCTTCGGCATGGGCGATGCCACCGCACAGATCGCCGCGGCGACGCCGCACCTGAACTTCCTGGGCGTCGAGGTGCATCCGCCCGGGGTCGGCGCGCTGCTGCAGCGGATCGACACGTCGGGGCTCTGCAACGTGCGCATCGTGCAGCACGACGCGGTCGCCGTGCTCGCCGAGATGCTGGTGCCGGACTCGCTGGCCGGCGCGTTCGTGTTCTTTCCGGATCCGTGGCCGAAGAAGCGCCACCACAAGCGGCGCCTGATCCAACCACCGCTGGTGGCCCTGCTGGCATCACGACTGGCTCGCGGTGCCACGCTGCACCTGGCCACCGACTGGGAGCCGTATGCCCGGCAGATGCTGCACGTGCTGAGCGCGGAGCCGGCGCTCGTCAACGGCGCAGCCGGGTTCGCGCCGCGCCCCGCTTACCGGCCGATCACCAAGTTCGAGCGCCGCGGCGAGCGCCTGGGCCACGCCAGCTTCGACCTGGTGTTCCGCAAGCGCTGAGCGCGGCTCAGTCGACCCAATGCACCACGCCGCTCCAGGCGGTGAGCAGCACGACCACGCCGAACGCGATGCGGTACCAGGCGAAGGGCACGAAGCTGTGGCTCGCGATGTAGCGCAGCAGCCAGCGCACGCAGAGGAACGCCGAGACGAACGACGTCAGCATGCCGACGCCCCACATGCCGAGGTCGCTGCCCGCGAGCAGCGCGCGCTCCTTCCACAGCGAATAGGCGCCCGCCAGCACCAGCGTGGGAATGGCGAGAAAGAACGTGAACTCGGTGGCGGCGCGGCGCGACAGGCCGAACAGCATGCCGCCGATGATCGTGGCGCCCGAGCGGCTGGTGCCGGGGATCAGCGCGAACGCCTGCGCGATGCCGACCTTCAGCGCGTCGAGAGGCGTCATGTCGTCGACCTCGGCCACGCGCACGCGGTGCTCGCGCCGCTCGGCCCACAGGATGATCAGGCCGCCGAGGATGAAGGTAGTGGCCACCGTCGGCGCGTTGAACAGGTGGGCCTTCAAGACCTTGCCGAAGGCCAGCCCGAGCAGCGCCAGCGGCATGAAGGCGATCGCCACGTTGAGCAGCAGCCGGCGCGCCTTCTCGTCGCGACCCGCATTGGCGAGCACGAAGCCGAGGCGCGTCCGGTACTCCCAGACCACGGCCACGATCGCGGCGGACTGGATGACGATCTCGAACAGCTTGCCGCGCTCGTCGTTGAAGTCGAGCAGGGCCCCGGCGAGGATCAGATGCCCGGTCGACGACACCGGGAGGAACTCGGTCAAGCCTTCGACGACACCCATCACCGCGGCTTTGGCCAGCAACACCCAATCCAAATCGTCCTCCCGCTATTTGGCGCGGCCGATGATACGGGCCGCTTCCTGTCGCCTGGTTGAACCACCCGTGGCGTCGACGCCCGACGACTGCGCACCCTGGCCTGGCCGATATGCGCACCGAGCCGGTGCGGTTGACCCTGGCGACAAGGCTCGATTACATTACTGACCCGTTGGTCATTAACAATGAGCGCCTTCCTCGCACCCACCCGACGACGCCAGAAGGAGGCGCGGCCTCAGCAGCTGCTCGACGCCGCGCTGGTGCTGTTCGTCGAGAAGGGCTTCGCCGCCACGCGCGCCGAAGAGGTGGCGCAACGCGCCGGCGTGTCCAAGGGCACGCTGTACCTCTACTACCCGAGCAAAGAGGAACTGTTGAAGGCGGTGATCCGCGAGCATCTGTCGACCCGTATCGCGGCCGGCGCCGCCGAGGCCGAGCGACACCGCGGGTCGGCGGCCGAGCTGCTGCGCGAAGTGTTGAGCCGCTGGTGGCTCGAGGTGCTGGACAGCCCGACGTCGGGCGTGTTCAAGCTCATCATCACCGAGGTGCGCAACTTCCCCGACCTCGCCGAGTTCTACAACCGTGAGGTGGTGCAACCGGGTGAGCAATTGATCTCACGCGTCGTGCAGCGCGGCATCGACAGCGGCGAGTTCGACGACATCGACGTCTCGGTGGTGGTGCACTCGCTGGTGCTGCCGATGGTGATGCTGTGCATGCACAAGCATTCGCTGGGTGCCTGCCCGGGGCACCATGAGGATTTCGATGCCCCAGCCTTCGTGCGCGCGCACATCGACCTGGTGATCCGCGGGTTGGCGCGGCCCGCCGGCGCCTCGCCCTCGCCCTCGACACGCCGCGGCCGCGCGCACTGACGCGCCCGTAAAATTTGCCGTTTGCGTCCGGACATCGACCGACATGAACCTCGAACTCGCGCGCTTCAACATGATCGAGCAGCAGATCCGGCCGTGGAACGTGCTCGATCCCGCGGTGCTCAACCTGCTGGCGGTGGTTCGCCGCGAGGACTTCGTGCCCAGCGCCTATCGCGCGCTGGCCTTCGTCGACACCGAGGTGCCGCTGCCCGAGGGGCAATGTATGCTGGCGCCGAAGGTCGAGGCGCGGTTGCTGCAGGAGGCCGGCGTGCAACGGCACGAGCGCGTGCTCGAGGTCGGCGCGGGGTCCGCTTTCATGGCGGCGCTGCTCGCGCACCGTGCGCGCTCGGTGCTCTCGCTCGAGGTGCATCCGAGCCTGGCCAAGATGGCCGCGGCCAATCTGCAGCGCGCCGGCATCGCCAACTGCAAGGTGCGGGTGCTCGACGGCTCGCGCGGCATGCCCGACGAAGCGCCCTTCGACGTCATCATGCTGTCGGGTTCCACCAGTTCGGTGCCGCAGGTGCTGCTCGACCAGCTCGCGCCGGGGGGGCGGTTGATGGCCATCGTCGGCGACGAGCCGGTGATGCGGGCGGTGCGCGTGCAACGGCTGGCGGCATCGAGCTTCGAGACCCGAGATCTGTTCGACACGGTGGCCCCGCGCCTGCGCGGCTTCGACGAGCCGAGCCGCTTCCATTTCTGACCACGAGGTGACCGCAGCGCGCCGGGACGCGGCTGTTTCGACCACTCATCGGCGCCAGCCGACCGGCCGGTGCCGTCAATCGGCGATGCATCGCAAAGGCGTTGCCGCCGCCGCGGCCGCCGGCCTACAAACCCGGCTGCCGATTCGAGCCCCTGTTTCGCCAACGCCCCACCGAGGACGCCCCGTATGACCTTCGCGCCGCCGCGCCCGAGTTCGCACCTTGTCCGTCGCTGCCTGCTGGCGCTCACCGGCGCACTGGCGTTCGCGCCGACGTGGGTGTGTGCGCAGAACCTGCGTGAGCTCTACGACGCGGCGCGCGCCTACGACGCCACCTACCTGGCGGCGCGTGCGCTGGCCGATTCCTCGCAATACCGTCTGGCCCAGGTCGAGGCCCTCAATCGGCCCAACGTGGGCCTGCTGGCGAACGCCGCGCGCACCGACGTCAACGTGCCGAGCACGGTCGCCGGCATCAATCGAGTGCCCGTCCCGGGCACCGACGGCCATTTCTACAACAACCGCGTCGACGCCGCTGTCAGTGCGACGCAGCCGCTCTACAACCGCAGCAACGACGCCACCATCAATCAGGCGCAGCGCGCCTACGAGGCCGCGCAGGCCGACCTCGAAAGCGCCGAGCAGGACCTGATCATTCGGGTTGCGCAGGCCTACTTCGACGTGCTGGCCGCCTACGATGCGCTGGTCACCTCGCAGACCGGGAAGGCGGCGATCGCGGAGCAGCTCGCGTCGGCCAAGCGCAACTTCGAGGTCGGCACTGCCACCATCACCGACACGCGCGAGGCGCAGGCCCGGTTCGACCTCTCCACCGCCGCGGAGATCGCCGCCGAGAACGACCTGCGCACCAAGCGCGTCGCGCTCGATCAGCTGGTCGGCCGCACCAACGTGGTCCCGAAGCCGCTGGCCGAGCCGGTGACGCTGCCCGGGCCGATGCCCGATGACATCAACGCCTGGGTCGACACCGCCGATCGCGTGCATCCGCAGATTCGCAAGGCGCGACTCGGCCTCGAAATCGCCCGCCTGGAGACCGAGCGCGCGCGGGCGGCCGAAGGGGTGACGGTCGACCTGATCGGCTCGGTCGGCGCCAACCGCACCACCGGCACCGCGACCACCGCGCCGGGCAGTACCGCCAACTCGCTGATCGGCCTGCAGCTGAAGCTCCCGCTGTACACCGGAGGCGCGACGCAGAACCGCATCAAGGAAACCCTGTCGCTCGAAGACAAGTCGCGCAACGACCTCGAGGCTGCGCGCCGCGGCGTCGCGCAAGGCACGCGCACGGCGTTCCTCGGCCTGAAGTCCGGGCGCGCGCAGGTCAGCGCGCTCGAGGCCGCCGAGTCGTCGAGCAAGCTCGCGCTCGAGGCCACGCAGCTGGGCTACAAGGTCGGCGTGCGCGTCAACATCGACGTGCTGAACGCGCAGACGCAGCTCAACCTCACGCAGCGCGACCTGGCGCGCGCCCGTTACGACGTCGTCGTCAACGGCCTGCGGCTGCGCCAGGCCGCGGGCGAACTGCAGCCCGGCGACGTCGACAACGTCAACGCGTTGCTGGCACGCTAGAGCGGCCGACCGCGGCTTTACGCATCTTTTCGCGCGCCGTCGAGCTCGCGCAACCACGCGGCGTCGTTGCGCGACCATACTGTCGCGCATGTCGTCTCTGCCGGCTGCGATCGCCGCTCACCGCTTCGGGCTGGGCGAGCCCGACCTCGGCGTCGTCGGCGCCGATGCGCAGGGCTGGCTGCTGGCGCAGATCGGCGCGGCCGATCCGCAGCGCGGCACGGGCCTGCCCAGCGCGGCCGACGGCCTGCGCGCGCACGATGCCTATCTGCGCACGCTGCGGCAGATGCGCGCCGATGGCGATGCGATGACCAGCAAGCCCATCGAACAGCAGTTCGTCGAACACTTCCGCGAGTTGGTGCAGGCCGACATCGCTGCGCGGTTGTCGACGGCCGCCACCACGCAACGCCCGTTCACCGAGCGGCTGGCCCTGTTCTGGTCCAACCACTTCACGGTGTCGATCGCCAAGGGTGCCTCGCGCGGACTGGCGGGCGCCTTCGAGCGCGAGGCGATCCGGCCCCACATCGCGGGCAATTTCGAGCAGTTGCTCGGCGCGTCGACGAGGCACGCAGCGATGCTGCGCTACCTCGACAACGCGCTTTCTGCCGGGCCGCACTCGCGCGCCGTCGAGCGCCTGGCGCGCGTGCAGCAGCGCGACGGCGTCGTGCCGCGCATCACCGGGCTCAACGAGAACCTGGCGCGCGAGGTGCTCGAGCTGCACACGCTCGGCGTCGACGGCGGCTACACGCAGGCCGACGTCACCGCATTCGCCGCCGTGCTCACCGGCTGGCGCGCCCCGCGCCTGCCGCGCGGCGACGAGGCGAGCTTCTTCGATGCAGCGTGGCACGAACCGGGTGCGAAGACGGTGCTCGGCAAGCGCTACGCCGAAGGCCCGCAGGCGCTCGCCGATGTGTTGCACGATCTGACGCGCCACCCCGCGACCGCGCGCTTCATCGCCACCAAACTGGCGCGCCATTTCGTGGCCGACGACCCGCCGCCGGTGCTGGTCGATCGCCTGGCCAAGGCCTTCTCCGACAGCGGCGGAGACCTGCCGACGGTGTACCGCGAACTCGTGCGCGCACCGGAAGGGTGGCAGGCGTCCGCGACCAAGCTCAAGACGCCCGAGGAACTGGTGGTTTCCAGTGCGCGGGTGTTGCGCGTCGGCGAAGCCATGGTCGCGCGCGGCCGCGACGGCGGCGTCACGCTGATGGGCCAACGCGTGCAGGCAGCGCCCTCGCCCGCCGGCTGGCCCGACCGTGCCGAGGAATGGCTCGGCCCCGAGGCCGTGTGGAAGCGGCTGGAATGGGCCACGCGCGTCGGAGACCGGCTCGGCCGGCAGCTCGATGCGCGCACGCTCGCCGGGCGCGCCCTCGGCCCTGCGCTGAGCGACAACGCCCGCCTGCAGATCGAGCGCGCGGCCGATGGTCCGCAGGCGCTGGCGCTGTTGCTCATGGCCCCTGAGTTTCAACGCCGTTAGGAATCGCGATGACGGCACGCCGAGAGTTCATGCGCACGATGTTGAGCAGCGCCGCGTTGGCGCCGTGGAGCCAGCTCAGCCTGGCCGGCCAGGGGCGCGGCGACGACGCCCGCTTCTTGCTGCTCATCCTGCGCGGTGGCCTCGATGGCCTGACGGCGGTGCCGTTGCCCGGCGACTCGCAATTCGTCGCGGCACGCGGGCCGCTGGCTCAGCTGCCTGCCGCCGCGTTGCCACTGGATGGCCCGTTCGCGCTGCACCCGTGGCTGATTGAGATGCACGCCATGTACCGGCGCCAGGAACTGTTGGTGGTGCACGCCACCGGCCTGCCGTATCGCGAACGCTCGCACTTCGACGCGCAGCAGTTGCTCGAATCCGGCGGCACGCGCCCGCACGAGCTGGCCACCGGCTGGCTCGGTCGCGCGCTGGCCGCCAATGGCCGCAAGGGCATGGCGCTGCAGACCGCGGTGCCGCTGGTGATGCGCGGACCGGGCGAGATCGACACCTGGGCGCCATCGGCGCTGCCCGATCCGTCGGTGGACCTGGTTCTTCGCGTGCAGCGGCTGTACCGGAACGATCCTGCCCTCGCGCAGGCCCTCGAGCGCGCCCGCGCGTTGCGGGCCGATCCGGCCATGGGCGACGCCGTCGAGGCCAACGCGATGGGCGGCGGCAGCGCCCGGGCGCAGGCCGTGTCGCTGGCACGTCGCGCCGGTGAGTTCCTGTCACTGCCCGAGGGCCCGCAGGCCGCGGTGCTCGAGATCGGCGGCTGGGACAGCCACGCCAATCAGGCACTGCCGCAGGGCGCGCTATCCAACAACCTCAAGTTGCTGGACGAGACGCTGGCCGCGCTGCGCGAGTCGCTGAGCGGCACGCGGCCGGCATGGTCGCGCACGATGGTGCTGGTGGTCACCGAGTTCGGCCGCGAGGTCGCTGTCAACGGCACGCAAGGCACCGACCACGGCACCGGCGGCGTGGCGTTCGTACTCGGCGGTGCCGTGCGCGGCGGCCGCGTGCTCGCCGACTGGCCGGGGCTGGCGTCGAAGGACCGTTTCGAAGGCCGCGACCTGCGCATCACCACCGACCTGCGCGCGCTGATCAAGACCGCGCTGACCGACCACCTGCGCATCGCACGCACGACGATCGACGCCTCAGTGCTGCCCGGCGCCGCCAGCGTACGGACGCTCGACGTGCTGCGCGCGTGACGCGCTAGCGCCGGTTCATCAGGCGCACGATGCGCTCGGCCATGCGCCGCGCGGCGCCCTTGTGCAACTCCGCGAAGGCCAACGCACGCTGGGCCCATTGCGCGCGCTGCGGGTCGCGCGCCAGCGCGAACGCACGCGCCACACCCTCGTCGATGTCCGCCACACGCAGCGCGGCGCGCTCGCCCAGCGCGCCGACGGCGGCCTGTTCGAAATTGAACGTGTGCGGGCCCATCACCACCGGACAACCGCAGGCCGCGGCCTCGATCAGGTTTTGCCCGCCGAGCGGCGCGAAGCTGCCGCCGAGCAACGCCACGTCGGCCGCGGCGTAGTACAGCGGCATCTCGCCCATCGAGTCGCCGAGCCAGACGTCGCTGGCCGCGCACCCGGCCGGCGGCTCGTCGCCCCATTGACTGCGTCGCGCCAGCGTCAGGCCCGCGGCGTGGACCAACTGCGCCACCTCGTCGAAGCGCTGCGGATGCCGCGGCACCAGCAGCAGCAACGGACGGGGCGCGGCCTGTGCGCGCCAGGCGGCGAGCAGCGGCGCCTCTTCACCCTCGCGGCTGCTCGCCATCAGCACCACCTCGCGCGCCAGCGCGCGCCGCCATTCGTGGCCGCGAGCCACCAGCGCGGGGTCTGGCGTCATGTCGAACTTCAGGTTGCCGTACACCTCGACGTCGCGTGCGCCGGCTTCGCGCATGCGCAGCGCATCGTCGTGCGACTGCGCGAGCACCAGGCTGAGCTCGGCGGCCGCGGGCTCCATCAGGGCCGACAGGCGCCGGCCCTTGCGCGCGCTGCGCTCGCTCAGCCGCGCGTTGGCGAGCACCATCGGTACGCCCTGCAAGGTCGCCTGGTGGATCAGGTTGGGCCAGACCTCGGTCTCCATCAGCACGCCGATCGCAGGCTGATGTCGCCGCAGGAAGCGGCGCACCGCGCCCGGCGTGTCGTACGGCAGCCAGCACTGATGATCACCCTCGCGCAACCACGCGCGACCCGCCTCGCGGCCGGTGGCGGTGCCATGCGTCAGCAGCAGGTGCACACCAAGACGCGCTGCGCGCAACGCATCGATCAGCGCGCCGGCCGCGCGCGTCTCGCCGAGCGACACCGCGTGCAGCCAGACTGCCCCGGGCTCGGTGTGCGCGCCCAGGCCCAGGCGCTCACGCCACGCCAGGCGATAGCCCGGCTCGCGCCGACCGCGCCACCACAGCCGCACGAACACCAGCGGCAGCGCCAGACGCAGCGCGAAGGCGTAGAGGGTGCGAGCGATCAAACCAGGCCCTTCAAGCGGACACCACGGATCCGGCTCCCTCCGGTTCTTCGGAGTCCTCCCCTCGCGAGCGAGGCGGCCGCCAAGCCGCCCCGGGAGCGGCGGGCCATCAATGGGCCGCGGCCGCGACCTGCGCGTCGGGCTTCACCGCGCGCAGCGCCGTCATGAACGCATGCTGGATGCGCTCGAGCGCCTGCGGCGTGTGACCCTCGAAGCGCAGCACCAGCACCGGCGTGGTGTTGGACGCGCGAACCAGGCCGAAGCCGTCGTCGTAGTCGGCGCGCAGGCCGTCAATCGTCGTCAGCTCGCGCGCACCGTCGAAGCGCGCCTGTGCGCGCAGCGCGTCGATCACGCGCGGCGGCTCGCCCTCGGCGCACGGCACGTTGAGCTCCGGCGTGCTGAACGACGTCGGCAGTGCGTTGAGCACTGCGCTCGGGTCGGGCCCTCGCGACAGGATCTCGAGCATGCGTGCCGCCGTGTACATCGCATCGTCGAAGCCGTACCAGCGCTCGTTGAAGAAGATGTGGCCGCTCATCTCGCCGGCCAGCGGCGCGCCCTCTTCCCTCAGCTTGGCCTTCATCAGCGAGTGCCCGGTCTTCCACATCAGCGGCACGCCGCCGGCGGCGCGGATGTCGGTGCCCAGGCGCTGGCTGCACTTGACGTCGTAGATGATCGACGCGCCGGGGTTGCGCGCGAGCACGTCGCGCGCCAGCAGCATCAGCTGGCGGTCGGGAAAGATCACCTGGCCGTCGCGCGTCACCACGCCGAGGCGGTCGCCGTCGCCGTCGAACGCCAGGCCGAGCTCGGCCTCGGTGGCGTGCACGACCTTGATCAGGTCGGCCAGGTTCTCGAGTTTGCTCGGATCGGGATGGTGATTCGGAAAGTCGCCGTCGACGCGCGAGTACAGGTCGATCACCTCGTGGCCGAGCGCGCGCAGGATGCCCGGCGCCGAGGCGCCGGGGATGCCGTTGCCCGAGTCGACGACGATGCGCATGCGCCGCGCCTGCCTGCAGTCGTTGACGATGCGCCGCGTGTATTCACCGAGGATCGTCATGTTGCCGAGGCGGCCGACTCCCTTCGCATACTCCTCGCGCTGCATGCGCTCGCGCAGGCGCTGGATGTCGTTGCCGTAGATGGCGCGGCCTGCCAGCACCATCTTGAAGCCGTTGTAGTCCTTGGGGTTGTGGCTGCCGGTGACCTGGATGCCGGAGTGGCAGCCATGCCTGCCACGCGTGGCGGCCACGTAGTACAGCATCGGTGTGGTGACGGCACCGAGGTCGACGACATCGAGCCCGGTCGACACCAGGCCGCGCGCCAGCGCGGCCAGCAGCTTGGGCCCCGACACCCGCCCGTCGCGGCCCACCGCGATCGCCTTCTCGCCCGCGGCCACGGCCTCGCTGCCGAACGCGCGCCCCAGGTGTTCGGCGAACATCTCGTCGATCGTCTGCCCGACGACGCCGCGGATGTCGTAGGCCTTGAACACACTGGATGCTGGATTCATGCGCGCTGCCTGCACTGCGAAACGGGCGATTGTAGGCAGCGCGCTCGTCGCGGCCGCGCATACCGCTTCGAGGGCGCGCGGGGGGCTCGAGGCACGAGTCCGAAAACGGCGAGTAGGCGCCCGCGTGCGGCCTATCATCCGCCCATGACCCTGCACGACGACGCTGCCTACCGCGCCATCAGCACGCACGACGCGCGCTTCGACGGCCGCCTGTTCGTCGGCGTGACGACCACGCGCGTCTATTGCCGACCGGTGTGCCGGGTGCGCCTGCCGCGGCGCGAGAACTGCCGCTTCTTCAGCAACGCGGCGCTCGCCGAGTCGCATGGCTTCCGCCCCTGCCTGCGCTGCCGCCCCGAGCTCGCGCCCGGCCTGTCGCTGATGGATTCGTCGGAGGCCCTGGCGCAGCAGGCGGCGCGCACGATCGAGCAGGCCGCGCACGACGGGCAGACACTCTCGATGCCGCGCCTGGCGCAGCGCCTGGGCGTCACCGATCGCCACCTGCGGCGCATTTTCCAGCAGCACGTGGGCGTGGCGCCGATCGACTACCTGACGACGCAGCGCCTGTTGCTGGCCAAGCAGTTGCTGACCGACACCACGATGCCGGTGACGCAGGTGGCGCTGGCCAGCGGCTTCGCCAGCCTGCGCCGCTTCAATGCCGCCTTCGCCGAGCGCTATCGCATGAACCCGAGCGCTTTGCGGCGCGCGCGCGATGACGACGATGCGCAGCGCGCGGCGTCGACCACGCTGCGGCTGCGCCTGGCCTATCGGCCGCCGTACCAGCACGACGCGGTGCTGCGCTTCTTCGCGGCACGCGCGCTTGCGGGCATCGAGGCCGTCGACGCGCACGGCATGCGCCGGACGGTCGCGCTGCCTCACCGTGGACGCGTGCTGAAGGGCTGGCTGGCGTGGCGCTTCGCGCCGCAGCGCCACGAGATCGAACTCGCGCTCGCGCCCGACCTGGCGCCGCTGACCGGAGCGCTGGTGCAGCGCACCCGCCAGGCGCTCGACCTCGACGCCGACCCGACGCGCATCGACGCGGTGCTGGCCGCGATGCCGGTGGCGCCGCGCCCCGGCATTCGCCTGCCCGGCTCGTTCGATGGCTTCGAGACCGCTGCGCGTGTGGTGCTCGGTCAGCAGGTCACCGTCAAGGCCGCCCGCACCCTGACGTTGCGCCTGGTCGAGCGCTTCGGCGAGGCATTGAGCACGCCGTTCGACGACCTGAATCGTTTGTTCCCATCGGCCGATGCCATCGCGCACGCAGACCCCGACGCGATCGGCAGCCTGGGCATCGTGCGCCAGCGCGTCGGCGCGCTGCAGGCACTCGCGCGCGCGGTCTGCGACGGTTCGCTCGAACTGCACCGCGCCGCGCCGCTGCAAGAGACGCTGCAACGCCTGCAGGCGCTGCCCGGCATCGGGCAGTGGTCGGCGCAGGTGATCGCGATGCGTGTGCTGTCGTGGCCCGACGCCTTTCCGGCCAGCGACATCGGCGTGCTCAATGCGCTGGGTACCCGCGACGTCGCAGCTGCTGCGGCGCAGGCACGAGCGTGGCAACCCTGGCGCAGCTATGCCGTGATGCGGCTGTGGCAGACCTTGGAGGACGCATGATGACGACGATCGACACCTCGCGCCTGGTGGCGCAAACCCGCCTGCAATCGCCGGTCGGCCCGCTGACTCTGGCGGCGACCGACAAGGGCCTGGCGTTCCTGCTGTTCGACGAGCCGGTGCACTACGACACCGAGCTCGACGTTCCGGTCGACGCGTCGCAGCGCTGGCTGGCCGCGGCCGCCGACGAACTCGACACCTATTGGGGTGGCCGCTGCCCACTGCGCTTCAAGGTGCCGCTCGACCTGCTGGGCACATCGTTCCAGCGCGCGGTGTGGCGGGCTTTGCTCGACGTGCCGCCGGGGCACACCAGCACCTACGGTGCGATCGCGCGCCAGGTCGGCGCGCCACAGGCGTCGCGCGCCGCCGGCGCAGCGATCGGCCGCAACCCGGTGGCGATCATCGTGCCGTGCCACCGCATCGTCGGCAGCGACGGCTCGCTCACCGGCTTTGCCGGTGGCCTGCCCCGCAAGGAGGCGTTGCTGCAACACGAGGGCGCGCTGCTGGCGTGACGATGAGCCGCCACGCTCCCTTCGCTCGCTGCCCCCCGGGGGGCCGCTCGCTCGGCTTGGGAGCGGCACGGCGTCGGTCGGCATGAAGTCGCGCGACGTCGCCGACCTGCTGCTGCTCGCTGCCCTCTGGGGCGCGTCATTCCTGTTCATCCGCCTTGGCGCAGCGGAGTTCGGGCCGGTGCCGTTGGCCGCCCTGCGCTGCCTCGGGGCAGCGCTGTTCCTGCTGCCGATCCTGTTGTGGCGCGGCCAGGGCGCTGCGCTCAAGACACGCTGGCGCGGCGTCGCCTGGGTCGGGATCGTCAACTCGGCGGTCCCTTTTTCGCTGTACGGGGTCGCGCTGCTGGCGATCAACGCCGGGCTGTCGGCGATCTTCAACGCCGCCACGCCGCTGTGGGCGGCAGCCATCGGTGCCGTCTGGCTGCGCGAGCGGCTCGGGCTCACGCGCGTGCTCGGACTGCTGATCGGCCTGGCCGGTGTCGCGGGGCTGGCCTGGGACAAGGCGGCCTTCACCGCCAACGAGCACGGCGTCAGCGCGGCGCTGGCGATCGGGGCCTGCCTGCTCGCCACCGCGTTCTATGGCTACGCCGGCAACTTCACGAAGAAGCACCTGGCCGGCTTGCCGTCGATGGCGCTGGCCGCCGGCAGCCAGCTGTCGGCTGCCATCGTGCTGGCGGTGCCGGCGTGGCTGCAGCGTCCGGCAGCGCCACCGAGCGCGCGTGCCTGGATCGCCCTGGTGCTGCTGGCCGTGCTGTGCACCGGGGTCGCCTACATCCTGTACTTCCGCTTGATCGCTCGCACCGGACCCACCAACGCCGCCGCCGTGACGTTTCTGATCCCGGTGTTCGCGGCGGCGTTCGGCTGGCTGTTGCTCGGCGAAACGGTCACGGTGTCGATGATGATCGGCGGCGCCGTCATTCTGGTCGGCACTGCACTGGCGATGGGACTGTGGCCACGCCCGGTGCCAGCCGCGCAGCGCGCCTAGCGCAGCAGCTGCAGAGCGCGATCGAGATCGGCGATCAGGTCGTCGGCAGCCTCGAGTCCGATCGAGAAGCGCACCAGGTGGCCGTCGACGCGGCCCGCGTCGCCACGCATCGCCCGCAGGTCGTACGGCACCGCGAGGCTGACGGGGCCGGCCCACGAGTAGCCGAGCTTGAACAGCTTCAGCGCGTCGCAGAACGCGTCAACGCGCTCGGTTGGCAAGGCCGCGTCGAGCACGATCGAGAACAGGCCCGCGGCGTCGCGGCAATGGCTGGCCCAGTGCTCGTGGCCCGGCGCATCCGCCAGCGCCGGGTGCAGTACGCGGCGCACCGCGGGCTGCGTCTTGAGCCACGACGCCACGCGCCGCGCCGACGCGTCGTGCGCACGGTAGCGCACCTCGAGCGTCGGCAGTGAACGCAGCACCAGCTCGGCGTCGTTGGCGGCCACGCCGACGCCCAGCCGCATGTGCGCCAACAGCAGCTTCTCGTGCAGCGCGGCGTCGCGGGTGACGACCGAGCCCATCAACACGTCGGCACCGCCGGATGGGTACTTGGTGAGCGCGTGCATCGACAGATCGACTGCCGCGCCTTCGCCGAGCTCGAATGGCTTCAGCGCGATGCCGGCGCCCCAGGTGTTGTCGAGCGCGCTAAGCACGCCAGCCTGTCGCGCTGCGCGCGCCAGTGCGCGCAGGTCAGGGAACTCCATGGTGATCGACCCCGGTGCCTCCAGCCAGACCAGGCGCGTGCGCTCGCCGAGCATCGCCTTGAAACCGGCCACGTCCATCGGGTCGTACAGGCGGTACGCGATGCCCCATTCGGTCAGCAGCGTGCGCGCCATCTCGCGCGACGGCCCGTACACGTTGGTCGGCAGCAGCACCTCGTCGCCGCGGCGCAGCAGCGCCACGTTGGTCATCGCGATCGCTGCCAGCCCGCTCGGTGCGAGCGCGCAGTGCTTGCCACCTTCGAGCGTGGCCAGGCGCTCCTCGAGCGTGAACGTGGTGGGCGTGCCATGCAGGCCATAGGTGTAGCCGGACTTGTGGCGCCAGTCGCGCGCGCGCAAAGCGGCGACGTTGGGGAAGATCACCGTCGACGCCTTGTGCACGCCCACCGGGACGGCACCGAAGCCCGATGGCGGCTGGTAGTCGTGATGGATCAGCGCGGTCGACAGCGGAGTGATCGGTTCGGTCATGGTCGTGGCGTCAGATCGGCTCGGCGATCAGGTCGTGTCCGTCGGCAGCGACCACGCGCGCGCGAACGAATTCGCCCACCTGGATGCGCGTGGAGGCCTTGGTCGGCGGCAACAGCTTCACGGTGCCGTCGATCTCGGGCGCGTCGGCGTAGCTGCGGCCCGCTGCGCCTCTGCGCCCGAGCGCCGGCGCTTGGTCCACCAGCACCTGCAGCGTCGAGCCGACGCGCCGCGCGAGCCGTTGCGCAGACACCGCTTCGGCCACCGCCATCACGCGCGCCCGCCGCTCTTCGCGCAGCGCATCGGGCAGCGCGCCGGGCAGCTCGTTGGCCGCAGCCCCCGCGACCGGCGAGTAGGCAAAGCACCCGGCGCGATCGATCTCGGCCTCGCGCAGGAACTGCAGCAGGTGTTCGTGTTCCTCGTCGGTCTCGCCGGGAAAGCCGGCGATGAAGGTCGAGCGCACGACCAGTTGTGGACAGGCACGGCGCCAGGCCTCGATGCGCTCCAGGTTGTGCTCGCCGCTGGCCGGTCGCTTCATGCGCTTGAGCACCGCCGGGTGCGAATGCTGGAACGGCACGTCGAGGTAGGGCAACACGCGCCCGCTGGCCAGCAGCGGCAGCAGCTCGTCGACATGGGGGTACGGATACACGTAGTGCAGCCGAACCCACGCGCCGTGCGGCTCGGCCAGCATCGCGAGCTGCTCGCACAGCTCGTGCATGCGCGTGCGCACCGGGCGGCCGTCGAAGAAGCCGGTGCGGTACTTGACGTCGACGCCATAGGCACTGGTGTCCTGGCTGACGACCAGCAACTCGCGCACGCCGGCATCGAACAGCGCGCGCGCCTCGGCCAGCACGTCGCCAACCGGGCGCGACACCAGGTTGCCGCGCATCGACGGGATGATGCAGAACGTGCAGCGATGGTTGCAGCCTTCGCTGATCTTCAGGTAGGCATAGTGTCTCGGCGTCAGCTTCACGCCGTGCGGCGGCACCAGGTCGACGAACGGGTCGTGCGGCTTCGGCACGTGGGCGTGCACCGCATCCATCACCTCCTGCGTGGCATGCGGTCCGGTGACTGCGAGCACCTTCGGATGCACCTGGCGCACCAGGTTGCCGCCGCCCTCGCCCGCCTTGGCGCCGAGGCAGCCGGTGACGATGACCCGGCCGTTGGCCGACAGCGCCTCGCCGATCGTGTCTAGGCTCTCCTGCACCGCGGCGTCGATGAAGCCGCAGGTGTTGACGATCACCAGGTCGGCGCCCTCGAAGGTCTTGCTGGTGCGATAGCCCTCGGCCGCCAGGCGCGTGAGGATCAGCTCGGAGTCGGTGAGCGCCTTCGGACAGCCGAGCGACACGAACCCCACGGTGGGCGAAGGCACAGGCCGCGCGGCGTCTTCAGTGACGGACATGCCCGATTGTCGAGCAATCCGCCGGCGGCCCCGCGGCCGGGGACAACCCGTCAGCGCTTGCCGCCGAACCCCGGCATGCCGGTGAACATCGCGCCGGCCTGCTTTTGCATCTGCTCCTGCATCTGCTCGAACAGGTGCTTCGATTGCTCGAGGTAGTTGCCCATCAGGTTCTGCATCACCGGCGTCTGGCCGCCCAGGAGCTTGGACCACGCCTCCGGCGTGAACGTGTTGGCGTCGAACATGCCCTGGGCCTGCTCGCTCAAGCGGCGTTGCAGGTCGACGAAGGCCTGCAGGTTCTTCTCCAGGTGCTGGCCCATCATGCCCTGCATCGCGTGGCCGTAGAAGCGGATGATCTGCGCCAGCGTCTGCGCGGAGAACATCGGCACGCCGCCGGTCTCTTCCTCGAGAATGATCTGCAGCAGGATGCTGCGCGTCAGCTCCTCGCCGCTCTTGGCGTCGCGCACCTCGAACTGCTCGTTGTCGAGCACCATCTTCTTGACGTCGGCCAGCGTGATGTAGCTGCTGGCCCGCGTGTCGTACAGACGCCGGTTCGGATACTTCTTCAGGATGCGCGGACCCTGGGTGTCTGCGGCCTGGGCTGCAGCGCGGCGTGACGCTGGCATTGCGGAGAGCTCCTTGTCGGTGCGCTGGATTCTAGGCGGGGCTTCGCCGCGTGCCGCGCCGGGTTTCCCCGGCCGCCGGCTGCACCCGCGCGACGGCAACGGCTAGACTTTTGCCATGAACACCGGGGACACCCGCACGACGAGAACCGAGGTCGACGGCTTCGGCGCCATCGACGTGCCGCGCGAAGCGCTGTGGGGCGCGCAGACCGAGCGCAGTCGGCGCTTCTTCGACATCGGCACGCAGCGCATGCCGCTGGCGCTGATCCATGCCATGGCCGAGATCAAGCGCGCCGCCGCCGAAGTCAATCGCGAGCTCGGACTGCTCGATGCCGCCAAGGCCGACGCCATCGCACGCGCGGCGGCGCGCGTGGCCGCCGGCGACTTCGATGACGAGTTTCCGCTCTCGGTGTGGCAGACAGGCTCGGGCACGCAGAGCCATATGAACGTCAACGAGGTGATCGCCAACCTGGCGTCGCGTGACCTCGGCGGCGAGATCGGTCCCAAGCGTCTCGTGCATCCCAACGACGACGTCAATCTGGGGCAATCGTCGAACGACGTGTTTCCCACCGCGATGCACGTTGCCGCCGTGCTGCATGCGCGTCCGCTGATCGCCGCGTTGGACGACCTGCGCTCGACGTTGCGCGAACGCGCCGCCGCGTTCAGCCAGGTGCTGAAGATCGGCCGCACCCACCTGCAGGATGCGACGCCGGTCACCCTCGGCCAGGAGTTCGGCGGCTACGAGGCCCAACTCGCGCTCGCCGACGCTGCCGTGCAGCGCGCCTTGCCCGCGGTGCATCAGTTGGCGATCGGCGGCACGGCGGTGGGCACCGGCCTGAACACGCACGCGCTGTTCGGCGCACGCGTCGCGGCGCGGCTGACCCAGCGGCTCGGCGCGTCGTTCGTGGTGGCCGACAACCCGTTCGCCGCCCTCGCCGGCCATGAGCCCCTGGTGGCGCTGCACGGCGCGCTCAAGGGACTGGCGGTCGCGCTGACCAAGATCGGTAGCGACATCCGCCTGATGGGCAGCGGCCCGCGCGCCGGCATCGGCGAGCTGCAGTTGCCGGAGAACGAACCGGGCAGCTCGATCATGCCGGGCAAGGTCAATCCGACGCAGGTCGAGGCGCTGACGATGGTGTGCACGCAGGTGATCGGCCACGACGTCGCGCTGTCGATCGCAGCGAGTCAGGGGCAGTTCGAGCTCAACGTCTGCAAGCCGGTCATCGCAGCCAATGTGCTCGACAGCCTGCGGCTGCTCGGCGACGCGATGCGCAGCTTCGGCGCGCATTGCGTCGCGGGCATCCAGGTCAACGCCGAGCGCGTGCGCGAGCTGCTCGATCGCTCGCTGATGCTGGTGACGGCGCTGACGCCCCACATCGGCTACGACCGCGCAGCGGCGATCGCCAAGCACGCGCATCGGAAGGGCCTGTCCTTGCGCGAGGCCGCGCTCGGCATGGGCGGCGTGAGCGGCGATGATTTCGATCGCTGGGTCAGGCCGGAGCAGATGCTCGGGCCCGGCCGCTGACGGCGCGCGTCAGGTCCAGAACTCGTCGGCCTGCGCCACCTTCACCAGCACCTTGCGCGCGACACGCGCCGTCACCGCGAGGTGCGCTTCGAGATAGCCGGCGGCAAACCAGGCGGCCGGACGTTCGGCCGCCTCGGCGCGAAACGCGGCTGCGGCGACCGCGACGTCGTTGTGGTGGCCCAGCGCGTCCTGCGCGGCGCCGAGCCGCTTGAGATAGCGCCGGGCGGCATCCTCGGGCCACAGGTCCAGCGTCAACTCGGCGAGGTAACGCAGTCGCTTCAGGCGCTTGCGAACGCGATGCTGGCGTTCCAGCGGCAGCCGGTGGAAGCGGCGGCCGTCGCGCGTCACCTGTCGATGCAGGCCGCCCAGTCGCTGCGCCAGCCAGTCGCGCGTCGCCGCCGGCGACAACGCGGCGAAGCGCTCGTCGCCCGCATGCGCCAGCGCCAGGATCGCCACCAGCGTGCGTTGGAACGCTGGATCGCGCGCCGTGGCCATCGGGTCGGCCTGGCCGCGCGGCCGCCACGCCAGCAAGGGTGCGGAGACGGCCTGCAGCAGTGGCCGCACGGCGAGCGCGCAGACCTCGTCGTCGCGCAGTTCGCCCAGGCGCGCGAAGGCAGCGGAAAGCGCGCCATCCCACTGCGGCGCGATCGCCGGCGACAGTGCGGCGAGCTCGCGCAGCACGGTGCGCAGGCGCCGCAAGCCGACCCGTGCCTGGTGAATCGTCTCCAGCGCGTTCACGCCTTCGGCGAGGTCGCTCACGTTGGCCAGCACGTGTTCGAGCGCGGACTGCAGCAGCGCCCGCAGCAGCGTCGGCCCGTCGGCGTCCGCCGCGAGCCCGGTGCCTCGCGCGCGCGTCGGTGGCGGCGCGGCGCTGGCGCTCGACAGGCGCTCGCCGCGTGCGGCCTTGGTCGTCGTGCACAGCCAGAGCCCGCCATGTTCGATCCAGGCGCCGGCAAGGTCGAACACACCCTGCACGGGGCCTGCCTTGTGCTCGAGCTCGAGCTCGCACAGCGGTGCACTGAGCGCACCGGCGCGCACCTGCCCGGTATCGAGCGCCACCTCGATCTCGGTGCCGCGCGCGTCGCGCAACGCGCAGCGCAGCCGAGCGACGTCGGTGCCGTGCCGCTCGATCAGGGCCGGCGCCGGCGCGTCGTGCAGCGCCGCGTGCAGCGCCGATGCCGCTTCGCTGCCGTCGTGGCGCGCGATGTCGAGCGCTGGCATGGGCGATGCCGGGCCCGGTACCCGCACCTCGTGCTCCTGGCGGTGGACGGCCCCTGCGCCGGCCGCCTTCAGCGTCTGCATCCAGCGCCGGCCTTCCAGACGCAGGCGCAGCGCGACACCGGCGCGCGCCAACGCGCCGTCGGCGGTGTCGAAATAGGTGGCCTGCATGCGCGTCGTGCGCGCGCGGTGCGCGCGCAGCGCGGCACGCAACGAAGGCACCGCTGCTTCCGGGACGCACAGCTTGACTTCGAGTTCAGCCATGCGTGGCGAGGCCGCAATCCGGGGTTCGCATGCCGGCTCCCAACATCCAAACGCGCAACGGCACCCGCAGGTGCCGTCTGTCCCCAGTGATCCTTGGTAGGCGCGATTGGACTCGAACCAACGACCCCCACCATGTCAAGGTGGTGCTCTAACCAGCTGAGCTACGCGCCTGCGAGGGCGGCATTCTAGCAGCGCACCTCAGTGCCGCCGCGCGCTGCGCACGCCTGGAATGCGGGCGATCTGCGCCAGCACCACGGGCAGCCGGGTCGCCTGATCGACCTCGACCGTCAGCTCCATGTGCACGAGGCCGCCCTGCGGCGCCGGCTGCGTCTGCACCGCGGTCACGTTCATGCGCTCCTTGGCAAACAGCTCGGAGATGTCGCGCAACAGTCCGGCGCGCTCCTGCGCTTCGACCCACACCTTCACCGGATAGACCGCGTCGCTGCCGGCGGTCCGGCTGCCCCAGGCCACCGCGATCGCGCGCTCGGGATTGGCGCGCAGCATCTGGCGGAAGTTGCTGCAGCTCGCGCGGTGGATCGCCACGCCTTTGCCGCGCGTGACGTAGCCACCGATCGCGTCGGGCGGCGCCGGCCGGCAGCAACGCGCCAGCGTGGTCAACAACGATTCGACGCCGACCACCAGCACGCCGCCGTCACTCGCCTTGGCGCGGCGCAGCGCGATGGTTTCGGGCACCGGCGCTGCAGCCTCGGGCGGCTTGAGCAGGGTCTCGATGTGGCGCAGCGAGAACTCGTCCTTGCCGACCACCTCGAACAGCGCGTCGGCGCCCTTGAAGCCGAGTCGTGCCGCCAGCTCGTCGAGCTTGAGCGCCGTGCGGCCTTCGCGCTGCAGCAGCTTCTCCACCAGCTCGCGACCGCGCGCGATCGTCTCGTGCTGAGCCTTGGCGTTGAACCAGGCGCGCACCTTGGCGCGCGCGCGCGGGCTCTTCAGGTAACCGAGTTCCGGATTGAGCCAGTCCATCGACGGCCCGCCGTCCTTGATGGCGGTGACCTCCACCGTCTGGCCATTGGCCAGCGCCGTGTTGAGCGGCACCATCGCGCCATCGACCCGCGCGCCGCGGCAGCGGTGACCGAGGTCGGTGTGCAGCGCGTACGCGAAGTCCACCGGTGTCGCACCCGCTGGCAGCTCGATCACCGTGGCCTGCGGCGTGAACACGAAGATGCGGTCGTCGAAGCCCTGTGTGCCGTCGTGCGACACCTGCGCGGCGTGATCGCGCTCCCAGGCCAGCAGCTGGCGCAGCACGGCCTTGCGCGCCTGCGCCACCCGCTCCTCAAACTGGCCGGCAGCGCTGGCGCCGCCATAGCCACGCACGCCCCCCTCCTTGTAGGCCCAGTGCGCCGCGACGCCGTACTCGGCATGCTCGTGCATCGCGCGCGTGCGGATCTGCACTTCCAGCGGCGCGCCGTCGTCGTCGAGCACCACGGTGTGCAGCGACTGGTAGCCGTTGGCTTTCGGCCTGGCGATGTAGTCGCTGAACTGCTCGGGCAGTGCACGCCAGCGCGCATGCACGCACGACAGCGCCGCGTAGCAGTCGCGCACGTCGGGCACGATCACGCGCAGCGCGCGCAGGTCGTAGATCGATGCCAGGTCGACTCCCTTGCCCTGCATCTTCTTCCAGATGCTGTACAGGTGCTTGGGCCGGCCCTGCACCTGCGCATCGATGCCGGCGACCACGAGCTCCCGGCGCATGCGCTGGGCGGCCTCGCGCACCGCGCCTTCGCGGCGCGCCCGGGTCTGGTCGAGCGCGCGCGCGATCTGCGCGTACCGAGCCGGTTGCAGGAAGCGGAACGACAGGTCCTCGAGCTCCCACTTGATCTGCCAGATGCCCAGGCGATTGGCCAACGGCGCGAACACCTGTTGCGACTCCAGCGCCAGCGCCGGCGGACACGGCTGCTTCGCAGCCGCGTGCCAGCGCAGCGTCTGCAGGCGCGACGCCAGCCGCAGCAGCACCACGCGCAGGTCGCGCGAGAACGCGAGCAGCATCTTGCGCACGCGTTCGGTCTGCAGTTCGCGCCGCTCGTCCTCGACGCTGGCCGCGCGCGCGGCACGCTGCACCGCCACCAGCTTGCGCGTGTGCTCCACCAGCCCGGCATACGACTCGCCGAACGCATTGCGCACCATCTCTTCCGGCCGCTGCAGGAAGTCCGACGCGTACACCAGGTAGGCCGCGGCGCGCAGCGTGGGCGCTGCTCCGATGCCTTCGAGGATCGCCGCGACGCCGTCGGCGTGAGCCAGGGCCGGCTCACCGGTGTCGAGCACGTGGCCGGCCAGCAGCGGCTCGGCGAAGGCGCGGGCACGCTGCAGCGCGCCGGCCTCCTGCACCGCGTTGACGTCGACCGCCAGCGTGCCTGCCACCGGCACGTCGACCTCGGCCAGGCGCACGATCGGCGCGGCGTCGCTGCCGACGGGGACCAGCTCGGTCTTCACGGCGACAACAGAAACTCGCGCACCGCCTGCACCTGATCGGGCTGCACCAGCATGGGGGCGTGGCCGACGCCGGCGAATTCGACCAAGCGCGCGCGCGGACCGCGCTGGCCCATTTCGCGCGCGGTGTCGCGCGACAGCAGGTCGGACTCGGCGCCGCGCAACAGCAGCGTCGGGCAACGCAGCGCGTCGTAGGTCTGCCAGAGCGCGGCTTCGCCCGCGGCCGCCAGCTGCGGCGTGATGGCCTTGAACGGCACCGCGATGTCGGGGTCGCTGCGCGGAACCAGCGCATCGCCATCGGTCTTCAGCTGCGGTTCAGTCAGCGCCAGCCACTGCTCGCGGGTGTGGCGGCCGAAGCCGGTGGAGATGGCCCAGATCGCATCGGCCGCTTCATCGAGCGTCTTCCAGCGACGCACTTGGCCGACGTACCCGCCGATGCGAGCGATGCCCGCCGGATCGAGCCGCGGCCCGACGTCATTGAGCACCAGTTTGCCGACCGGTGACCCCCCCAGCGCCGCGACGCCGAGGCCGATCAGCCCGCCCATCGACGTGCCGAGCCAGTGCACCGTGCGCGCGTTCAGCCGCGCGAGCAGCGCCACCATGTCGGACACGTATTGCGGCAAACCATAGCCCATCGGATCGCGCAGCCAGTCGGAGCGCCCGCGGCCCACCACATCGGGACACACGACGCGATAGCGGTCGAGCATGGTGCGAGCCAAGGTGTCGAAATCACGCCCTTGGCGCGTCAAGCCGTGGACGCACACCAGCACGGTGTCGTTGTCGGGATCACCCCACTCCCAGTACGCCATGCGGTGCAGGTTGCGGCCACTGAGGCATGACACGTCAAGCAGTCGGGGATCGGACACGGTGAACTCCTTTGCCGATAATGATCCTAACAACGGAACACGAGGAACCACCATGTTGAAGGGAAAGACCGCCCTGGTCACCGGCTCCACCAGCGGCATCGGCCTGGGTATGGCCCTGTCTTTGGCGCGCGATGGCGCCAACATCATGCTCAATGGCTTCGGTGAGTTCGAGGCGGCCAGGCGCGCCGTGGCCGAATGCGGCGTCAAGGTGTCGTACCACGGTGCCGACATGAGCAAGCCGGCCGAGATCGAAGCCATGGTGCGCACCTGCGAACAGGAGTTCGGCGCGCTCGACATCCTGGTGAACAACGCCGGCATCCAGCATGTCGCCAAGGTCGAGGATTTCCCGCCCGAACGCTGGGACGCGATCATCGCGATCAACCTGACCTCGGCTTTCCACACCACGCGGCTGGCCCTGCCCGGCATGAAGAAGCGCAACTGGGGCCGCATTCTCAACGTCGCGTCGACCCACGGGCTGGTGGCGTCGGCGGAGAAGTCGGCCTACGTCGCGAGCAAGCACGGCATCGTCGGTTTCACCAAGAGCATCGCACTCGAAACCGCCACCACCGGGGTCACGGTGAACGCCATCTGCCCGGGCTGGGTGCTGACGCCGCTGGTGCAGAAGCAGATCGACGCGCGCGCTGCGCAAGAGAAGCTCAGCGCTGCCGATGCCAGGAAGGAACTGTTGGCCGAGAAGCAACCGTCGCTGCAGTTCACCACGGTCGAGCAGCTCGGCGCGCTGGCGGTGTTCCTGTGTTCGCCCGCAGCCGACAACGTGCGTGGCGTGGCCTGGAACGTCGACGGCGGCTGGGTGGCGCAGTAGCAGCGTCGCGTCAGCGGGTCATCTGCACGCTGCCGTTGACCTGCACGGTGACGCCGGCCTTGCCGGCCTCGACCGGGATCGAGTCGTCCGCGCTCGCGGCCGCCATGGCGCGCACGCGCGGCATCGGCAATCCGATCGGCGGCTCCGACGTGCCGACGTTGACCTCGCGCACCGTGTAGCCGGCATAGCCGAACTGCTTGGCGTAGTCGCCCGCGCGGGCGCGGAACTTGGCGATCGCCTGCGCAGCCGCATCGCCCTCGACGCGCTCGCGCGTCTCGCGCGCCAGCGCGTAGCCCACGCGGGCCACGGTCAGCGTGCCGAGCCGGCCGGCGAGCTGCGCGATCGCGCTCATGTCTCTGCCTTCGAGCACCAGTTCGGCCTGGCCGACCCAGCCACTGATGGCGGAACTCTTGGGTCCGTAGCGCGGCGACAGGCTGAACGCACCGGTGCGCACGTCGAGTTGGCCCGGTCGATGCGCCTTGCGCGCATCGCTCAGGGCCGAATCGATCGCCTGGCGCAGCTGGCTCTGCACCGTCGCCGCGTCGCTCCCCTCGCGCGACGTGGCCAGCGTCATCGAGAGGATGTCGAATGGCACCTCCACCGCGGCGGACGCCGACAGCGTCAAGGTATCATTGGGCTGCAGAGCCGGTGCTGCGGGCTGAGCGTGTACCACTGAACACGCTGTCAGCGCGGCGCCGAAAATCAAACCGATGGTGTCCATGCGCGTCATGGCAGGTCCTCGTTCGCGACTTCGTGACAGGGCCGCCAGTGTGCCGCGTGGGCATCGACCGCTGCATGCGTCGCACCGGCCGTGTCCCACGTCACGGAACCGCAAGCAAAGCCCGAAATAGATGTAACAGCCGGTCGGTTTTCAGCGTTTGCATGGGTTTTCCCCCGGCAAAATGCCGCTGTTACAAATGTGGAGTTGCAGATGAATACGCCCGCCAACACTCGACCCGACCGCATCGTCGTGGTCGACGACGACGCGCGCATCCGGGATCTCTTGCGCCGCTACCTCACCCAGGAAGGGTTCGAGGTGCTGTTGGCCGAAGACGCCAAGGCGCTGAACCGCATTCTGACCCGCGAGACGATCGACCTGATCGTGCTCGACCTCATGCTGCCCGGTGAAGACGGGCTGTCGATCTGCCGTCGGCTGCGCGCCGCCAACGACGTGACGCCGATCATCATGCTGACGGCCAAGGTCGAAGACGTCGATCGCATCGTCGGTCTCGAGGTCGGCGCCGACGACTATCTGCCCAAGCCGTTCAACCCACGCGAGCTGCTGGCGCGCGTGCATGCGGTGCTGCGCCGCCGCCCGGCGATGGAAGCGCCCGGCGCGCCGTCGAAGGAGCCCCAGACGGTCGCCTTCGGTCCGTTCGAGTTCGACCTGAGCCTGCGCCGCCTGATGAAGAACGGCGAGCAGATCGCGCTGACCACCGGCGAGTTCTCGATGCTCAAGGCGCTGGTGCGGCACCCGCGGCAACCGCTGTCGCGCGACAAGCTGGCGCAGCTGGCGCGCGGCCGCGAGTTCGAGCCGTTCGACCGCAGCCTGGATGTGCAGATCTCGCGCCTGCGCAAGATGATCGAGTCCGATCCCTCGCAGCCGCGCTACATCCAGACGGTCTGGGGCGTGGGCTACGTGTTCGTGCCAGACGGCGCGAACTGATCCACCCCCGAGCGGCCTCCGGGCCGCTTCCCCCTCGAGGGGGCGACGCCAACGGCCTGGCAGAGCCAGATCCGTGGCATCCCCTTGACGGGCGCTTGCGCCTTCGGCGCTTCGCTTACGTGGCGCCCGAGCGGTCGTGTATCGTGCGGCCCGCGCCGAACCCGATTGCCCTGACATGCCCCGCTCGCAAGGTGTCGCCCTCAGCCTGTTCTGGCGCACCTTCGTGCTGCTGGCCATCTTGCTGGGCAGCGGCATCATGGCCTGGGTGTGGACGCTGCGCTCGCTCGAGTTCGAGCCGCGCGCGGTGGCCGCCGCGCAGCAGATCGCGAGCTTGGTGAACCTGGCGCGCGCGGCGCTCAAGAACACCGATGCGATCAACCGCGTGGCGATGGTCAAGACGCTGGCGGGTCAGGAGGCGATCCGCATCGCGCCGCACGAACCCAGCGACAAGTGGGACCCGTTCGAGGAGGACCGCTTCACGCGCGTGGTGGCGGCCGAGCTGCACAACCGCCTTGGCGCCGACACGATCGTGGCGCGCAGCGTCAACGGTCAAGCCGGCCTGTGGGTCGGCTTCGGCATCGAGAGAGATGCCTGGTGGCTGCAGACCGAGCTCGGGCGCGTGCAGGCACTGACCGGGCCCACCTGGTTCGTCTGGGTCGGCATCGCCTTGCTGGCCACCATCTTCGGCTCGGTGGCGATCGCTCGCTTGATCAACCAGCCACTGCGCGAGCTCAGTTTCGCGGCCAGCCGCATCCGCGAGGGCGAGTTCGACTCGCGCCTCGACGAGAACACGATGACCAGCGAGATCCGCGAGGTCAACATGGGCTTCAACCGGATGGCGCGCGAACTCGCCAAGGTCGAAGAAGACCGCGCCGTGATGCTGGCCGGCATCAGCCACGATCTGCGCACGCCGCTGGCGCGGCTGCGTCTCGAGGCCGAGATGAGCGTGCATGACGACGAGGCCCAGCGCAACATGGCGCAGGACATCGATCAGCTCGACGCCATCATCGACAAGTTCATGGACTATGCGCGGCCGGGCGAGTCCAAGCTCAAGCCGGTGAACCTGACGCAGGTGATCGAGCGTGAGATGCAGGGCTTCCGCGATCCGACGACGATCCGCATCCAGCACCGGGTGGCGATCGATATTTCGGTCATGGCCGACGACATCGAGCTTGGCCGCGTGTTCTCCAACCTGTTCGAGAACGCACGGCGCTATGGCCGCTCGATCGACACCGGCATCGCGCTCGTGCAGGTGACCTATGCGCGCACCGGGCCCTGGGTGATCGTCAGCGTGCGCGACCACGGATCGGGCGTGGCGCCGGAAAAGCTGGGCCAGCTGACCACACCGTTCTTCCGCGGCGATGCGGCGCGCACTGCCGCCACCGGAGCCGGGCTGGGGCTGGCGATCGTCGAGAAGGCACTGGCGCGCATGGGCGGCGCACTCGAACTCGACAATGCCGCCGACGGCGGCCTGGTCGCGCACGTGCGGCTGAAGCGCGCGCCCTGAGACTGGTGGTGCCCTCAGAGCGCCAGCCGCTGCAGCAGGCAGACCGCACGCGCTTCGATCGCCAGGCCTTCGCCGACCGGCCCCATCCTCTCGGCCGTCTTGGCCTTGACGTTGACGCACGGTAGCTCCAGCGCCAGCGCTTCGGCGATGCGCCTGCGCATCGCGTCGATGTGCGGGCCCAGCTTCGGCGCCTGCGCCACGATGGTCGAATCGACATTGACGATGCGGTAGCCTGCCGCACGCACGCGCTGCGCTGCCTCGCGCAGCAGCGCCAGCGAGTCGGCGCCGCGAAACGCGTCGTCGGTGTCGGGAAAGTGGCGGCCGATGTCGCCCAACGCGGAGGCACCGAACAACGCATCGGTGATCGCGTGCAGCAGCGCATCGCCGTCGGAGTGCGCCAGCAGGCCGTGGCTGTGCGGAATCGTCACCCCGCCGAGCACCAGCGGACGGCCGGCGACCAGTGCGTGCACGTCCCAGCCCTCGCCGATGTGCAGGGTCGGCACCACCCCGACCCCCGCCAGATCGCCGCGCATGGCCAGCAACGCCTGCGCGCGCGCCAGGTCTTCGGGCCACGTGATCTTGATGTTCGCGGCGTCACCCATCACCAAGCGCGGCTGCTGGCCGCTGGCCTCGATGGCGCCGGCTTCGTCGGTGACGGCGTCGCCGGCGCGCGCCAGTGCGTCGCGCAGCACACCGATGCGGAACATCTGCGGTGTCTGTGCGGCCCACTTGTCGCGGCGGTCGACCGTGCTCGACGAGCGGCCGTCGCGCTCTTGCTTCAGCGTGTCGGCCACCGGCAGCGCGAGCAGGCCACCCACCGCGTCATCGAGGCAGGCGTCGATCAAGCGGTCCACCGTCGCCGGCTCGATCAGCGAGCGAGCCGCGTCGTGCACCAGCACCCAGTCGTCGTCGCTGGCGCCGCGATCGCGCAGCACGTGCAGGCCGTTGGCCACCGTCTGTGCCCGCGTCACGCCACCGCAGCGCGCCAGCCAGCACCGCGGGCCTTCGAATTCGGGCACCTCATGCTCGAACTGGGCGTCGTCCTCGGCGAGCACCACCAGCACCGCGTGCAACCGCGCCACGCGCCCGAGCGCACGCAACGTGTGCGCGACCATCGCCAGGCCGGCGATGCGCGCGTATTGCTTCGGCCCCAGCGTGCCGGCGCGAACGCCGACACCCGCACAGGGCACCAACCCGAACAATCGTGCGGGCGATGGTGGCGTCGTCGTCATGGCGGCGATTCTAGAATCGGCCTCGAACGACGCGCGGTGCCGGCTCTCCCGGTGAACACCGGGAGACGTCACCCATCACATGCAACTGCCGCGCATCGCCCCTGGAAAACGCTTCGTGCTGCCGCTGCCGCCCGGCTCGGCGGACGCGCTGCTGTTGGCGCGACTGGCCGATGCGCACAAGGCCGATGGCTCATCCACGGCGATCCTGACGGCCGATCCGGCCGACTCGCAGCGCCTGGCCGACGAACTGCTGTTCTTCTCGCCGGCATTGCGGGTGGCGGTTTTCCCAGACTGGGAGACGCTGCCGTACGAC
>DATJYZ010000099.1:0-6030 GCA_035499355.1 Burkholderiaceae bacterium
TGGCCCTGCGCTGGGGCTTCGGCAACCTGGGCGACTTTGCCGCGCAATATCGCAGCCGGTTCGGCGAGCTGCCGCGCGCCACGCTGCGGCGCACGCGCTGACGCGCGCCTCGCCGCCATTGATGGCCGCAGCACGCAGGCCTGGCTGAGCGCTCCGGCAGGCCCAGGGGCGCGGGTCACACGACAGGCACCCTCACCCCCGCCGCCACATCCAAGTGCCCTTCACCGCGTTGGATCCCCTCATCCAACGGCTTCGCCGGGTCGAGGATCTCGACGCCGCCGCGAACGCGCGCGCCTTCGCGCGCACGCGGTTGGTCGAGAGGCCGGCGAACAATCCGATGCTGGTCTATCGCCGCCAGCGCAGCATCTCGACCGTGGCTCCGCGGTCGATGCCTTGATCGCCGACCTCGTCACCTCACTGACGCCGCCAGCGCGACGGCGCGCCTGGCCACCTCGCTGCCCCAACTTGCGCTGAGTCAATGCGCCCTCGGGCCACCGCGAGTCATCATGGCTTGCAAGTGGTGAGGTGCATGCAGAGGCTCATGAAGGCGATCTTCGACCAACGCCGCGCCGGCTTCGAGCGTCGCGTCCGGGTTGCGATCGGCGTGGTACTCGTCGCAATCCTTTCTGCTTGTGGGGGCGGTGGCGGTGGTTCACCAACGCCGCCCAGCATCGCCAACCTGAGCTACTCGCCGCAGGCAGTGCCCGTGACGGGCGACAGTACCTTCACCGTGAGCGGGTCGATCACATTCAGCGACTCCGGGGGTGATCTGGCCACACTGACGTTGCGGATCACCGATGCCACCGGAGCCACGGTTTCTTCGGCGAGCTCGCCGATCCAGGGCATTTCCGGCCAGACGTCGGGCACGATCGTCGGCTCGGTCCTCGCGGCCAGACCGGGTGTCGGCGCCTACACGATCCACGTCTCGGTGTCAGACCAGGCCGGCGCGACATCGAACGAGCTTTCGGGGCCTTTCGACGTCGTGGCCGTCGCAAGCCAGGGCAGGCTCGTCGCCGCGACCGGGCCAGGCCCGGCATCGCTGCAAGTCGCCAACGGCAAGGTCTATTGGTCCGAGACCGGAACCAGCGCGCTGCGCAGCGTGGCCACCACCGGCGGCACGGTCGCCGATCTCGCGACCCGCGTCGTGCAGATCCAGGCATTCGCATTCGCCGGGTCCGATCTCATCTGGGAAGACGACCGCCCCGTGTCCGGCTTCGGCGCGTGTGGAACAGACACCCGGCAGCGCTTCATCCATCGCACCAGCAGCGTGGGCGTGACCACCGTGCTAGCCAGCGGCTCGGCCTGCGCCGGGGGCACCTCGGACATCGCCGTCGATGCGACCTCGGTGTACTGGGTCAGCTCGACCGTGAGCCCCAACACCTACACGCTCAATGCCACGCCGCTGTCCGGCGGGCCCACGACCACCGTCACGACCGGCTTCACGCCGATCGTCGCACTCGTCACCGGCGGCACCTCGGCACTGTTCTGGATGGAGAGCGCCTACCCGGACCCCGGTGTCATCCGCCGGAGAGCCACCGCCACCGGCACCATCGACACGGTGGCCTCGTTCGCCAGCTCCGCGGCCAACACGTTTGCGGTCGACGCAAACAACGTCTACTACACGACCGCCAACTTCCCGCGCACGCCCTCGCCCACCGAGACACTCGTCGCACAGCCGCTCGCAGGCGGGTCTGCGCTCATGCTGTCGAGCGCCATCCTGGCGCCGACCAAGCTGGTTGCCGCCACGGGCCAGCTGGCATGGATCGACGACATCGGTCTGAACACGATCTCCACGGCGGGTGGCAGCATCGCCCAGCTCGCATCGTTCGCACCCAACAAGGCGCTGGACCTGATGGTCAACGGCAGCAACCTGCTGTGGACCGAGACGACCGGCGCAAACCACGGCGAAACCGGCACGGTGAAGAGCGTGGCGCTGGCCGGCGGCAGCCCTGCCGTGCTGGTGCAGGGTGGCGACGCGCCGCGCCGGCTGGCGCTGGACTCGCAATCGCAGATCCACTGGAGCGAAGGCGGTGCCGTCGGACTCGCCGAGGGCTTCTCTCGCGTGGCCGCGCTCAAGAACGGGAGCGCGCAGACGGTACTGTCGGGTATCTCCACGCAGGCGCCGCCCTTCGCGGTGAGCGCGACCGACGTGCTGATCGCCGATCTCTGGCGCATCAAGCGCGTGCCCCTGTCGGGCGGTATGGCCGTGACCGTGGCCGCCGAAGACGGGCCGATCGCGGGCGTCACCGCCGACAACGCGTGGGCGTACTGGAACCGCCAGGATCGGTTGTCGGCGCGCAAGGCACCGATCGGCGGTGGTGCGGTCACCGTGCTGGCCGATCAGGGCGCTTCCCTGCCGTGGTCCAGCAGCCCGATCCGCCTCGGCGCGAACGGCAACCTGTACTGGGTGACGAGCAGCAACGCGTTCGTCAGCGTACCGGCCGCGGGCGGGTCGCTGAGCGTCGTGGCGCAGAACGCTTCGCGATGCTTCGTGCTCGACGCAGACAACGCCTACTTCATTGCCACCAGCGGCAGCATCTCGAAGCAGCCGTTATCCGGCGCGGCGCCGACGGAGCTGGCCACCGCCGTGCCATGCACCAGCTCCGCCAGCGGCCCGGCAGGACTGAGCCCATTCGTGCTCGACAGCCAATACCTCTACTGGATCGGACCCCTGGGAAGCCTGGTCACGGACACCGTATCGAAGGTCTCCGTGTCGGGTGGCCGTGTGGTCCCTGTGCTGGCCTTCGACGGAGTCATTGGCACCAACGGAGCATCCATTGCCGTCGACGCGACGAGCGTCTACTGGGCGCAGCCGACGGCGCCGGAGATTCGCGCTTCGGCGAAGTAGCCAGCAGCGGCGTTTCGCGCGGACGCGGTCAGCAAGCTGGTCGCGATGGCGTGGCGCCTTGTGGCCTAATCTCGCGTCCAGCATTTCCAACGCACCGGAGCCGCTCAATGGGCAACAAGATCAAGACCGAAGCCGACAAGCGTTTCACGCCGCCACCCAAGGCCCCGGGAGGGGTCACCTTCACGGTCGGCAAAGGCCAGAAGATCAGCAAGGAGCGTGGTTCGCACACCCGTAGCAAGAAGAATCCCGGCAAGCGCGCCCGCAAGGGCGGCGGCTGAGTCACGACGGACGCCAGCCCCTGCGCGCTGGCGTTCGCCTGGCCAGGCGTCCGGGCCTGCAGGCCCGGACATGCGTAGGGCGGCGAGTGCAACCATGCTGAGGATCACCGAGCTGCGCCTGCCGCTGGACCACCCGCAGGATGCCCTGCGCAGGGCCATCGTGGCGCGCCTCGGTCTCCGCGACGCGGACCTCACGGCATTCACGCCCTTCAAGCGCAGCTACGACGCGCGCAAGAAGTCGGCCGTGGTGCTGATCTACACCGTCGATTGCGAGCTGGCCGATGAGAGCGCCGTGCTGGCGCGCCATGCCGGCGACGCGCACGTGCGACCGAGCCCCGACACGCGGTATCACCTCGTCGCTCACGCGCCGGTGGACTACCGCGCGGCGCAGCGGCCACGTCCAGTGGTGATCGGGTTCGGCCCCTGCGGGATCTTCGCCGCGCTGGTGCTGGCGCAGATGGGCCTCGAGCCGATCGTGCTGGAGCGTGGCAAGGCCGTGCGCGAGCGCACCAAGGACACCTGGGGCTTGTGGCGCCGAGGCGTGCTCGACCCCGAATCGAACGTGCAGTTCGGCGAAGGGGGCGCTGGCACTTTCTCAGACGGCAAGCTGTGGAGCCAGATCAGCGACCCGCGCCACCTCACGCGCAAGGTGCTGACCGAGTTCGTCAAGGCCGGTGCGCCCGACGAGATCCTGTTCGTGGCCAAGCCGCACATCGGCACCTTCCGCCTGGTGAGCATGGTCGAGAAGATGCGCGCCGAGATCGAGGCCCTGGGCGGCGAGATCCGCTTCCAGCAGCGCGTGACCGACGTGCTGATCGAAGACGCGAAGTCGAAGAGCACAGGCTCTGCGACCCGGCGCCTGCGCGGCGTGGTGTTGGCAAGCGGCGAGGAGATTCGCGCCGATCACGTGGTGCTGGCCGTGGGCCATAGCGCGCGCGACACGTTCGAGATGCTGCACCGACGCGGCGTGGCGATGCAGGCCAAGCCGTTCTCGGTGGGCTTTCGCATCGAACACCCGCAGAGCCTGATCGACCGCGCGCGCTTCGGCCCCAGCGCCGGCAATCCGATTCTGGGCGCTGCCGACTACAAACTGGTGCATCACGCCGGCAACGGCCGCTCGGTGTACAGCTTCTGCATGTGCCCGGGTGGCACCGTGGTGGCCGCTACCTCGGAACTCGAACGCGTGGTGACCAACGGCATGAGCCAGTATTCGCGCAACGAGCGCAACGCCAACGCGGGCATCGTGGTCGGCATCGAGCCGCAGGACTATCGGCTTGATCCGCACGCGAGCGGGCCGGTGCCGCCGCTGGACGGCATCGCGTTCCAGCGCCACTGGGAGTCGCGTGCCTACGTCCTGGGCGGCGAGAACTACCACGCACCCGGCCAACTGGTGGGCGACTTCGTGGCCGGCCGACATGGCAACGCCTGCGCCCGTGAGTTCGGCAGCGTGCTGCCCTCGTACACCCCCGGTGTCCGCTTGACCGACCTGGCAGAGCCGGGCCGCTGCAGCTTGCCCGACGCAGTGCTGAGCGCGATCCGCGAGGCGTTACCGGCTTTCGAGCGGCAGATCGCCGGCTTCGCGATGCACGATGCCGTGCTCACCGGCGTGGAGACGCGCACCTCGTCGCCGCTGCGCATGCCACGCGGCAAGGATTTTCAGAGCGTCAACGTGGCTGGGCTGTATCCGGCCGGCGAAGGCGCGGGCTATGCCGGCGGCATCATGTCGGCCGGCGTCGACGGCATCGAAGTGGCCGAGGCCGTGGGCCTGCACATCCTCGCGCCGGCACGATCCGCGGCGCCGAGCCTGGGGTAGCTCCGCAAGAGGTCATCGCGTACTGGACAATGCCCGCAGCGCACCGAGTCCTCCATGACCGAACCGCTTCTGCGCACGGCGACACAAGTCTCCACGTTCCTCGGCTCATGCCGATGCGCAGGCAGAAGACACCATCACCCCGGCACCCTCACCCCCGCCGCCACATCCAGCTGCCCCTCCCCGCGCGCAATCCCCTCATCCAGCAGCTTCGCCAACGCCGGCACCATCGCCAGCGTCTGCCCGCCGCGCGCGGCCTCTTCCACCATGAGCCTCAAGTCCTTGCGCGCCATCGACATCTCGAACGACGGCGGGGTGTACTGGCCGGCGCTGATGCGCTTGGCGCGCTGCGGCAACGTCTGGCCGGGATTGAAGTGCTCGAACAGGCTGAACGCGTCTTTCATGTCGATGCCCACCGCTGCGGCCAGCCGGCCCACGTCGCCCAGCACACCCAGGATGCCCAGCAGCATGAGGTTGCCGAACAGCTTGAACGCCGCCGCGCGCTCGGGCTGCGGGCCCAGATAGATCACCTTGCCGGTCATCGCCTGCAGCGCGCCCTGCAGCGCCTGGTGCCGCGCGGGGTCGCCCGAGATCAGCATCCAGCCGGTGCCCTCGGCGCAATTGGCCGGCGCCATGAACACCGGCGCATGCACGTAGCGCACGCCGCGCGCATCCCAGCGCACCACGCGCTCGGCGGTGGGGCGCACCGCGGTGGTGGTGTGGTCGACCACCCAGGCGCCGGCCGGCAGCGCGCCGGCCAGCGGCTCGAGCACGGCGTCGACCGAGGCGTCGTCGGACAGCGAGAGGTGGATGCGCTCGGCGCCGCGCACCGCCTCGGCCACGGTGGCGCAGGCGGTGACTCCCGCGGCGTCGTTGGCGGCCAGCGCCTGCGCCTTGGCCGCGCTGCGGTTCCATGCGCGCACCGTGAGGCCGTTGGCGCGCGCTCGTTGAATGAAGCCCGTGCCCATCAGGCCGGTGCCGAGGAAGGCGATGGTGGTCATACGAGAGCTCCCGTCTGCTCTGTTCGGAATTGGCACACAGGCCGACTTGGACTCTGAAGCCGGCGCAGGTCTATCCAGGAACGAGCTGTTGCT
>DATJYZ010000100.1:0-17591 GCA_035499355.1 Burkholderiaceae bacterium
CTGCAGCCGCGGAGCCAAGCGCCCCCCGGGAACCGGGGCAATCCCGGCGGCGACTACTGTTTCTTCAGGTTCCAGTAGATATTGCCGTTGGTGACGAAGAAGCCGCTGATGTTCTTGCGCGCTGCCATCGGCTGGTCGTACTCGCCCAGGTTGACGTGGGTGCCGATCTCGAACATGCGCGCGTGCATCTGCTCGGCGAGCTTCTTCTTCTCGGCCTCGTCGGTGGCGCGCATGAAGGCGTTGCGCAGCTCGACCAGCTTGTCGTCGCTGGCCCAGCCGAACCAGGTGCTCTTCTCGCCGCGTGTGTCGGTGGTCGGGTTGGCGATCGGGCTCCACACGTCGAAGGCCTGCCACGCGGTCATGAACATGTGCCAGCCGCCTTTGTCGATGGGATCCTTCTTGGCGCGGCGGCCGACCAGCGTCTGCCAGTCCATCGCCTGCAGATCGACCTTGAAGCCGGCTTGGCGCAGCAGCTGCGCGCCGACGTCGGGCAGCTTCTGGATCGCGGCGAGGTCGGTAGGCTTCATCAGCACGATCGGCGTGCCGTCGTAGCCGCTGGCCTTGAGCAGGTCCTGCGCCTTCTTGAGGCTGGATTTCATCTGCAGGTCGGAGCCGGCGGTGCTGCCGTACGGCGAGCCGCAGATGAACAGCGAGCCGCAGGTGTGGTACAGCGCCTTGACGCCGACCTGCGCGCGCAGGAAGGCCTCCTGGTTGAACGCCGCGATCACCGCCTGCCGCACCTTGGGGTTGTCGAACGGCTTGTTCAGGTGGTTGAAGCGCGCCATGTACTGCAGGCCATAGGTGGCGTACTTGGGCAACTGGATGTCGGGGTCGGCCTTCGCGGCCTCGTACTGGTCGAAGCCGAGTGCCTCGATGATGTCGACCTCGCCCTTCTGCAGCGCCGACAGCTGCGCCTGCGCATCGCGCAAGGCGAGGTTCCACTCGACGCGATCGACGTACACCCGCTTGCCGCCGGTGCTGCCCGACGGCGGCTCGCTGCGCGGCACGTACTTGGTGTTCTTCGCGTACACGGCCTTGTCGCCGGGCTTGAACTCGTCCTTGACGAAGACGTACGGGCCCGACCCGATGTGCTCCTCGATCTGCTTGAACGGGTCGGTGTCGGCGATGCGCTTGGGCATGATGAAAGGCACGTTCGAGCTCGGCTTACCCAGCGCCTCGAGCACGAAGCCGCAGGCCTCGCCGAGGAAGATGCGGAAGGTGTCCGGCGCCGGCGAGTCCATGCGCTGCACGAACTGCATCAGCGCCGAGCCCATCGCGTCGCGCTTGCCCCAGCGCTGCAGGCTGGCGATCACGTCATCGCCGGTGACCGGCTTGCCGTCGTGGAACTCCAGGCCCTTGCGCAGCTTGAAGGTCCATAGCCGGTGGTCGGGGCTCTCGACCCAGCTCTCGACCATCTGGGGCTTGACCTTGCCGTTCTCGTCGGTGCCGAACAGCGTGTCGTAGATCATGTAGCCGTGGTTGCGGCTCATGTAAGCCGTGGTCCAGATCGGGTCGAGCACCGCCAGGTTCGAGTGCGGCACCACGCGCAGCACCGAGCCTTGCGCCCACGCCGCCGAGGAGCCGAGCCAGGCGCTGCCGGCCAGCAGCAGCGCGACCAACGTCTTTCGCAGGAGAGTCATGGGCGCACCTTCGCGTGTGAGTGGCGCGGCTCCGATGCACGACGCGTGCCCGCCGCGGGTTCGGCGATTGTGCGGACCGCGGCGCCGGCCCCCGTTGGGACAAACACGGGGCGCGTGCGCGCTTCAGCTCCGGCGCGGCAGCGTGGCGGCGTGCTCGCCGACGTCCCAGAACACGCCGGTCATCATGCGCAGGCCCTCGCGCATCAGCGGTGCCAGCACGTGCTCGTTGGGTGCGTGTTGCGAGCACGCCGGGTACGAGTGCGGCACCCACACGGTGGCCAGGCCGAGGATGTCGGCGAACACGTCGTTCGGCAACGATCCGCCGAGGTTGGGCAGCAAAGCCGGTCGCTGCCCCGTGGTGGCCTCGATCGAGCGCAGCGCCAGCCGCACCCACTCGTTGTCGGGGTCCAGCCGCGTCGCGGCCATCACCACCGGCTCGCTGACCTCGATGCCGGCGAAGCCATGACGCTGCAGGTGCGCCACGACGTGCCGGCGCAGGTTGGCCGCGTCGGTGCCGACCACGAAGCGCAGCTGCAGGGTCGCCCGCGCTTCGTGCGGGATCGCATTCACCGGCTGCGCCGCGTTGCCGACGCCGATCGCGAGCACCTCGATCGTGTTCCAGCCGAACACCCGCTCGGCCGGCGTCAGGCCGGGCTCGCCCCAATCGACGTCGATCTCCGGGTCGTCGGCGCCACCGCCGACCTCGATGTCGGCCAGCGCGCGCTTCACCGCGGCTGGGATCGGCGGCGGGCGCAGCGCGTCGATGGCGATGGCGCCGCGCGCGTCGACCAGCGAGGCGATCGCGTGCGCCAACACCGTGCCGGGATTGCGCAGCAGGCCACCCCAGTTGCCCGAATGATGGCCGCCCTCGCGCAGCCGCAGCACCAGGTCGAAGTTGGCGACGCCGCGCGTGCCGAGATAGACGGTGGGTCGCTCGGCGTGCAGGCGCGGGCCGTCGCTGGCGATCAGGGCGTCGGCCGTCAGCGCCTGGCTGCGTGCGCGGCAGAACTCGGCGAGGCCCGGCGAGCCGGTTTCCTCGCCGGTCTCGATCAGGCACTTGAGGTTGAAGCCGAGGCGGCCGCCACGCGCCGCCTGCACCGCCGCGAGCGCGGCCAGATTGATGCTGTGCTGGCTCTTGTTGTCGGCGGTGCCGCGGCCGTACCAGCGCTCGCCCTGCACCGTCAGGGTCCAGGGGTCGATGGCATCGCGCCAGCGGCCTTCGAGCCCGCGCACGACGTCGCCGTGGCCGTAGACCAGCACGGTGGGCAACGCGGTGTCCTCGATGCGCTCGCCGATCAGGAACGGCTGCTTGCCCGGCAGCGGGTTGTCGTGCACCGACGAGCGCACCCCGAGCGCAGCCAGCGACGGCGCAATCTCGTCGCGCAGGTAGGCCTGCAGGTCGGCCGCGCGTTCGGCGTTCTGGCTTTCGGTGCGATAGGCGACGCGACGTGCCAGCGTGCGCTGGAAGTTCCCGTTGTCGAACTCGCGCTCGGCCGCTGCCAGCGCATCGCTCCGTGTGGTCATCGCGGTGTGCTCCTGCCGGCACATCATGCCAGCGCACGCACCCGGCGACGGAGCGCGGGCTACATCGGCAAGCCGACGTAGTTCTCGGCCAGCGCCGTCGACGCCGCTTCGGAGTGCACCAGATAGTCGAGCTCGGCCAGCTGCACCTTGCGGTCGAACGAGCCGCCGCTCGGGAAGTTGTGCATCAGCGAGGTCATCCACCAGGAGAACCGCTCGGCGCGCCAGATGCGGCGCAGGCAGCGCTCGGAATAGCGGTCGAGGTCCGACGGGCTGCCCTTGTAGTGGCCGGCCAGGCCCTGCGCCAGGTAGCCGACGTCGGTGGCCGCGAGGTTCAACCCCTTGGCGCCGGTGGGCGGCACGATGTGCGCGGCGTCGCCGGCGAGGAAGAGGCTGCCGAAGCGCATCGGCTCGGCCACGAAGCTGCGCAGCGGCGCGATGCTCTTCTCCAGCGACGGTCCGGTGACCAGCTGGGCCGCGGTCTCGGCGGGCAGGCGGGCGCGCAACTCGGCCCAGAAGGCGTCGTCGGACCACTGCTCGACCTTGTCGGCGAGCGAGCACTGCACGTAGTAGCGGCTGCGCGTGCGGCTGCGCATGCTGCACAGGCCGAAGCCGCGCTCGTGGTTCAGGTAGATCAACTCGTGCGACACCGGTGGCACGTCGGCGAGCAGGCCGAGCCAGCCGAACGGATAGACCTTCTCGTGCAGCGCGATGCGATCCTTCGGCACGCTGGCGCGGCACACGCCATGGAAGCCGTCGCAGCCGGCGATGAAGTCGCACTCGATGGTGTGCGTCTGCCCGCGCTGGCGGTAGCGCACGCTGGGGCGCTGGCCTTCGAAATCGTGCACGCTGACGTCGTCGGCCTCGTAGACGGTGGTGCGGCCGGACGCCCGGCGGGCATCCATCAGGTCGCGCGTCACCTCGGTCTGGCCGTAGACCATCACACGCTTGCCCGTGAGCCCAAGCAGGTCGATGCGATGGCGCCGGCCGCCGAAGCACAAGTCGAAGCCGTCGTGCGGCAGCCCTTCGGCGTGCATGCGCGCGCCGACGCCGACCGCGTCGAGGAGATCGACCGTCACCTGCTCGAGCACGCCGGCGCGGATGCGGCCGAGCACGTAGTCGGCACTGCGCGCCTCGACGATCACGTTGTCGATGCCGGCCTTGCCGAGCAGGGCGCCGAGCAGCAGCCCCGACGGGCCGGCGCCGACGATGACGACCTGGGTGCGCATGGTGTGTCTCCTGCGGGCGGACTGCGGTGTCCGCGCTCTCGATGGGCGCCAGCCTACGGGCGCTCAGCCACGCGCTCAATGGACGGATGGCACCAGCGCTTTCACAATTCGAACATTTCCGGTCCTCGGCACCGAACGCTTTCGACGATGAACACCCGCCCCGCCGCGCTGCCCACGTACACCCTCTACGGCGAAGCCGACCAGCGCCCGGCCACGGACTGGCTGCACTGGGAATCGATCGCCGAGCGCAGCCGCCGCCACAACTGGGAGATCCGGGCGCATCGGCACGCCTCGCTCTTTCAAATTTTGTACATCCATCGCGGCAGCGGGCGGGCGACGGTCGATGGCCAGGCCTGGCCATTGCACGGGCCCTGCGTGCTCAGCGTGCCCGCGTTGGTGCCGCACGGCTTTCGCTTCAGGCCCGGCATCGACGGCAGCGTGTTCACCGTGCTGCAGGCACACGTGGAGCAGGTGCTGGCGGCAGCCCCGGCGCTGCCCGCGCGCCTGCTGCAGCCGCGAATGATCGCGCTGAGCGGTGCGGCCGCCATGGCCGTCGAGCGCGCGGTGACCGAGCTGAAGCGCGAATTCGCCGCTGCCCAACCGTGGCGCGCCCTGGCGATCGACGCGGCGCTGTGCTCGCTGCTGGTGGCGCTGGAGCGCGCAGCACCGCGCGGCGAGGCCCAACGCCCACAGCGCGGCTCACGCGCAGCGCTGCACCTGGAGCGCTTTCGTGGGCTGGTCGATGCGTCGTACCGCGAGCAGCCACCGCTGGCCGCGCTGGCGCGGCAGCTCGGCATCACGCCGACGCAGCTCAACCGGGTGTGCCAGCAGCTCACCGGCCGCAGCGCGCTGGCCCTGTTGCATGCACGCGTGCTGCTCGAGGCGCAGCGCGACCTCGCGTACACCACGCTCAGCGTCAAGCAGATCGCGCTCGGGCTCGGGTTCGGCGATGCCGGCTACTTCACCCGATTTTTTCAGCGCCTGAGCGGGTGCACGCCGACGCAGTGGCGCGGCCAGGCCCACGCCCTCGACCGTGCCCGCGTCGCGATTCGCCGCGCTCGGCACGACCCAGCGCCGGGCGCCAATCGAGCGGCCGCTCAGGCCGCGCGGGCCTGATCGACCCGCGCGTAGACGCTGCCGAAGCGGTTGGCGAGAAAGTCGTCGAGCGCCACGTCCTCCTGGCGCACGAAGCCGCGCTGCGGCGCACGTCCCTGCGCCAGCAAGTCGACCATCGCGCAGGCGGCCGACGCGGTGGTCACCTGGATGCCGCTGCGCAGCTTGCCGGCCAGCACCTGCGCGTAGATCTTGCGCGCATACGTCTCCTGCATCAGACGGCCGTCGCGCCAGCCGCTGACGGTGACGAAGATCACCACCACGTCCTGCATCGTTGCCGGCACCGCGCTCTCGAGGATGTCCTTCAGCAGGTCGCGCCGCTCGCGCAGCCGAAGGTCGTGCAGCAGCGCCTTCATGATCGCGGCGTGGCCGGGGTAGCGGATGGTGCGGTAGTTGAGCGTGCGCACCTGGCCTTCGAGCGTCTCGGCCAGCGTGCCGAGGCCGCCCGAGGTGTTGAAGGCTTCGTACTGCACACCGTCGAGGGCAAACTCCTCGCGTTCCTCGAGCGCCGGCACCTCGACACGACGGCCGTCGACGATGGCTTCGCAGGGTTCGATGTACTCGTTGATGACGCCCTCGGTGCTCCACGTGAGGTTGTAGTTCAGCGCGTTGCTCGGGTACGCGGGCAGTGCGCCGACGCGCATGCGCACGCTGTCCAGCTTGTCGAAGCGGCGCGCCAGGTCGGCAGCGACGATCGAGACGAAGCCCGGCGCCAGCCCGCACTGCGGGATGAATGCGCTGTCGGCGCCTTGCGCCAACTCGCGGATGCGCCGCGTGCTGGCGACGTCCTCGGTCAAGTCGAGGTAGTGGGTGCGGGCGGCCCGCGCGGCCTCGGCGATGCGGGTGGTCAGGTGATACGGGGCGGCGCTCAGCACGGCAAAGCGGCCACGCATTGCGCGCTGCAATGCGTCCGCATCGGCCACGTCGACCACCTGGGTGTGCAGGCGCGACGTCGCTGGTGCCGCGCGCAGCGCCGTCAGCGAGCGGTCGGCCAGGGTCACTTCATAGTCACCACCGGCGTGCGCCAGCAGATCGGCGGCGACCTGACCGATCTTGCCCGAACCGACGATCAGGATGTCCTTCATGGCGCTGGTCTCCGAGTTCAAGGGTTGACCCTGATTTTCGTCGCGAACGCTGCAAATTGAACGGTTCATCCTGACGATTCGGAGTGTTGATTTCATCGATACGCCGATAATATTCGGCGATGAGCCCAATCCAGCTCGACGCCACCGACCGGGACTTGCTGGCCCTGTTGCGTGAGAACGCGCGGGCGCCGACGGCCGAGCTGGCGCGCAAGCTCAAGCTGTCGCGCACCACGGTGCAGAGTCGTCTGGCCAAGCTCGAGCGCGAGCGGGTGATCGCGGGCTACACGGTGAAGGTGAGCCCGGAGGTCGAAGCCGCCCAAGTGCGGGCCCACGTCCTCATCACGCTGGAGCCTCGCAAGGCGCTCTTCATCGAGACTGCGTTGCGGCGCATCCCCGAGCTGCGCACGCTGCACTCGGTGAGCGGCCCGTTCGACCTGATCGCGATCGTCGCGGCGCCGTCGATCGGTGAGCTCGACCGCCTGATCGACCGCATCGGCACGCTCGACGGCGTTGAGCGCACCCAATCGGCGATCGTGTTGTCGACCCGCATCGACCGCTAGTGGACCGCCAGTGAGATGCCTCACAGATTGGCCGTGGCGCGGTGGCCTCGCGACGACCGGGCGCGTTCCCGGCCTTCAAGTTCCGCGCGCCGCCTGCCGATGTAAGCGCGTCGGGCCTCACGTTCGCCGGCCCGCGGGATGGACGCGATGTCGGCCAGGATTGCCGTTGATGACTTGCGTGTCGGAATGTTCATTCACCTCGACCTGGGGTGGTGGGCCCATCCGTTCGCGCTGTCGAGCTTCAAGCTGACGTCGGCCGACCAGATCGCGACCATCCGCGGCCTCGGGTTGACGCAACTCCGCTGGAGCCCCGAGAAGAGTTCGCTCGACAGCGCCGCCGACGCGGCGGAGCCGTCGGCGAGCGCGACCCCCGACGCGGCGGCAGTGGCCGACGAACTCGCAGACCCGGCGACGATCGGGCCAGTCGCAAGCGGCGCGGCTGTGCCCGCGGCGGCCACGGAGCCCGCACCGATCGACAAAGTAGCCGGGAGCAAGTCGACGGCGGCAACTGCGCAGGCCGCCCGCGACGCCGCTGCGGCGCATGCTCGCGCCCAGGAACGGCGCGTGTTGTTGTCGGCGCAGCGCGAGGCCACTCGCATGTGTGTGCGCCAGTATGGCGAGGCGGCCAAGTCATTGAAATCCGCCAGCGACAACGTGTTCAGCCAGCCCGAGGCGGCGCGCCAGGCGGCCGAAGGTCTGACGCGCGCGTTGCTCGACAAGATGATGATCGACGGCGAGTTGTGCATTCGCGTACTCGCCGAAGCCCGTGCCGATCGCGGAACGGCGCATGCGTTGAACGTGGCGGTGATCTCGATGCTGATGGGCCGCGTGTTCGGCTTCAGCGAAGAGGAGATGCTCGATGTCGGCATCGGCGCGCTGCTGCACGACGTCGGCAAGCTCGAGTTGCCCGATCGCGTGCGTCATCCCGACACCAAGGCAGCGCCAGCCGATCAGGCGCTGTATCGCGAGCACGTCGCGCGCGGCATCGCGATCGGCAAGCGCATGGGCCTGACCCCGGGGGCGCTGCTGGTGATCGGCCAGCACCATGAAATGGCCGACGGCTCGGGCTTCCCGAACAAGATCAATGTCGACCGCATGGCGGCGGCCGCGCGCATCGTGGCGCTGGTCAACCGCTACGACAACCTGTGCGATCCGGCGCTGCCGGCGCACGCGCTGACACCGCACGAGGCGCTGTCGCTGATCTTCGCGCAGACGCGCTCGAAGTTCGACGCCTCCATGCTGAACGCGTTCATCCGCATGATGGGCGTCTACCCGCCGGGCTCGGTGGTGCAGCTCACCGACGACCGCTTCGCGCTGGTCACCAACGTCAACTCGACGCGCCCGCTGAAGCCGCGCGTGCTGGCTTACGACCCGCAGTTGCCGGTGGACGAGGCGCTGCACCTCAACCTGGAGCAACACAGCGACCTCGGCATCCGGCGCAGCCTGCGCGCACAGCAATTGCCCGACGACGCGCTGCACTACCTGTCGCCGCAGCAGCGCGTGATCTACTTTTTCGAGCCGGCGCAGACTGCGCGGTCGGACTTCGGCCAGGAGATGGCGGCGTGAGCCCTGGCCTGCAGCCCGCAGAGGCGCAGGGATGGCGCGAAGTGCCATGGGAGCACCGTTGAGCGGTGCGCCCGTCACGCGGGGCGCTGGCCGCCGACCTCCGAGAGGCCAGGCCGCCCTGCCGGCATGGCTGTCGATGCTGCATTCGCTGGGCGACGCGGCCTGGATCGTGGATGCGCGCGCGCTGA
The DNA here is from genome assembly GCA_035499355.1 of Burkholderiaceae bacterium. GTDB lineage: Bacteria > Pseudomonadota > Gammaproteobacteria > Burkholderiales > Burkholderiaceae_C > JAEUPI01. The sequence continues at coordinate 8,903 of DATJYZ010000100.1, forward strand.
CGCTGGCTGGCATCAACCGCGCCGCGCTCGACCTGTTGTCCCTGGGCGAGGCCGATGCGCGCGCGCTGGGTGCCACGGCGCTGGTCGGCACACCCGAAGACGTGGCCTTCTGGGGCGACGTCAAGGCCGGCCACGTTGGGCAGCTCGAGTCGCAGGCGGCGGCGCTGGCGGCCGACGGGCGGCTGCTGCACGTGACACGGCGCATCACGCCACTGGCGGCACGCGCCGGCGCGACGCCCAGCCACTACCTGGTGGTGGTGCGCGATCGCAGCGACCAGTTGCGCGAGCAACTCGACCGCGAGACGTTGCTGGCGGAGTTGCAGGCGACGCTCGAATCCACCGCGGACGGCATCCTGGTCACCGACCTGGCCGGACGCATCCGCGCCTTCAACCAGCGCTTCGCGGCGATCTGGGCACTGCCGAAAGACCTGCTCAACGGATCGCACGACGATGCCGTGTTCGACTGGATGCGGCGCAGCGTGGTCGACCCGCGTGCGTACCAACGCCAGCTCGCCGCGCTGCAGGAGTCGGTGCTGATGCGCGCCGAGCAGACGCTGCAGCTGCTGTCCGGCACCACGCTGGAACTGGTCACGCAACCGCAGATCTGCCGCGGCCGTCCGATCGGCCGCGTGTGGGCGTTTCGCGATCGCACCGAGATCGTCAACGCCGACCGCCGCATCGAAGCGCTCATCACCACCGACGCCTTGACGGGCCTGCCCAATCGGCGCCACCTCGGCGATGCGCTCGAGCTCGCGCAGGCGCAGGCACAACGTGACGGCAGTGGCTTCGCGCTGCTGCTGCTCGACCTCGACCGCTTCAAGCAGATCAACGACAGCCTTGGCAGCGACGTCGGCGACCGGGTGCTGGTCGAGGTCGGCGAGCGCATCAAGACCTGCCTGCGCCAAGGCGACCTGCTGGCGCGGGTCGGTGGCGATCAGTTCGCGCTGCTGGTGCACGGCACCGATCAGCGCGGCGCCGAGAGCGCCGCCGCACGCGTGCTCGACGTCACCGGCCGCGGCTATTGCGTGGAGGGCAGCCAGTTCACGCTGACCTGCAGCATCGGCATTGCGCTCTTCCCCGGCGACGGAGCGCACAGCGGCGAGTTGATCCGCCACGCCGAAACGGCGATGCAGCGTGCCAAGCAGGGCGGCCGTGCGGCCTTCCGCTTCCACCAGCCCAGCCATGACGCCGACCTGCGTGCGCGCATGCGCCTGGATCACGCGATGCGCCAGGCGCTGACGGCGCAGCGCTTCCGCGTGGCCTACCAGCCGCAGTTCGGCATCGACGGCGATGCCATCGTCGGCGCCGAGGCACTGCTGCGCTGGCGCGACCCGGAGCTCGGCGAGGTGGCGCCGGCGCAATTCATCGCGGTGGCCGAGGAGTCGGGCTTCATCATCGCGCTCGGCGACTGGGTGCTCGGACAGGCGGTGCGCCAGGCAGCGAGCTGGCGCAGCAAGGGCATGCCGCTCAAAGTGGCCGTCAACGTGTCGGCGCTGCAGTTCCAGCAGGCCGATTTCGTCGACCGCGTCGCCGCCGCGCTGCAGGGCGCCGACCTGCCCGGCGCGCTGCTCGAACTGGAGCTCACCGAATCGATCCTGGTGCGCGATGCCGGCGAGGCGCTGCAGCGCCTGTACGCGCTGTCGCAACTCGGAGTGAAGCTGGCGATCGACGACTTCGGCACCGGCTACTCGAGTCTGGCCTACCTGAAGCGCTTTCCGATCGAGAAGCTGAAGATCGACAAGAGCTTCATCCGCAATCTTCCGGCCGACGAAGGCGACGTGGCGATCGTGCGCGCGGTGATCCAGCTGGCGCGGGCGATGAACCTGCGGGTCAACGCCGAAGGGGTGGAGACGGAGGCGCAGCGCCGCCTGCTCACCGAGGAGGGCTGCGACGAGCTCCAGGGCTTCCTGTTCGCGCCTGCGCTCGACCCATTCAGCTTCGAGCAGCGGCTGCGCGCCCAGGCCGCGCACGGGCGGCACCTGCGCGTCGTCGGGCGCTGAGCCGCCCGCAGCCGGCCCCACGCGGGCCCGGCGTACTGTGGACCCCGGATGGCAGGGGTCGAATTTTTCCTTACAGTCATGGCACGTGACTCGCCTGCCACTCGCCATGAACCCGTTCGAGAACCTGATTGAACGCAAGGTTGCCGGCCTGTCCACCGCCGCGGCGGTGGTGCTGCCCGGCGGCCGCCGACTCGGCCCCAGCGATGCCAGCGTGACGCTGACACTGCGCGCGCTGGCGCCGCTCGCCCATTTGGCGGCCGGACAGGTCGGCCGGCTGGCCGGCGACTATGTGGAAGGCCGACTGCAGATCGACGGGCGCATGCGCGACGTGATGACGGTGGCTGCGCAGATGGTCGCGGCCGACCCCACGGCGGGCCGTGCCGGCTCGTGGTGGCGCGCGCTGCTGCACAACGCCAAATCGGTTGGCCACCACACCACCGATGCCGACGCGCGTCAGATCCAGTTCCACTACGACGTGTCGGACGACTTCTACGCGCTGTGGCTCGATCCGCGCCGCGTCTACTCGTGCGCCTACTACCGCGACGCCGCCATGCCGCTGGCACAGGCGCAGGAGGCCAAGCTCGACCACGTGTGCCGCAAGCTGATGCTGCGGGAGGGCGAGCGCTTCCTCGACATCGGCGCGGGCTGGGGGGGGTTGCTGCTGTGGGCCGCCGAGCACTACGGTGTCAAAGCCACCGGCATCACGCTGTCGAAGAACCAGCACGCGCACGTCAACGGAGTCATCGCCGAGCGCGGCCTGCAAGGGCGCGTGCAGATGCAGCTGCTCGACTACCGTGAGCTGCCTGAGGACGAGCCGTGGGACAAGATCGCCTCGATCGGCATGTTCGAGCACGTCGGGCGAGCGATGCTGCCGACCTACTTCGCCAAGATCCGTCGCCTGCTCAAGCCGGGCGGCCTGCTGATGAACCACGGCATCACGGCCGGCGGCACCCGCAACGCGCAGCTCGGCGCCGGGATCGGTGACTTCATCGAGCGCTACATATTCCCCGGCGGTGAACTGCTGCACCTGTCGCACGTGCTACGCGACATGGCCGAAGCCGGCCTCGAGGCGCTCGACGTCGAGAATCTGCGGCCGCACTATGCGCGCACGCTGTGGGCCTGGTCCGACGCGCTCGAGTCGCGCCTGTCGCACGCGGCCGAGGTGGCCGGCGACAGGGTCGTGCGCGCCTACCGGCTCTACCTCGCCGGCTCGGCGATGAGCTTCGAGCACGGCTGGATCTCGCTGCACCAGATGCTGGCCGCGCGGCCCAGCGGCAACGTCGACGACGGGCCGATGCGTGGTGCGCAGTCGACCTTCCCGTTCCAGCGCGGGTACATGTACCGGTGAGATGGAGGTGGCCCCACGCTCTCTCCGTGCGCCGGCCCCCGCGGGAGCACGACCCTGCTTGAGGCGGCCCGACGCCGGATCCACGCGATGATCTACAAGTTCAAGAGCAAGGCTGCCGGCGACGTGATCATGCTGCAGCCCGACGGCGACCACTTGCTGCGCCTGATCGGCCGCGAGCCCGCGCCCAAGGGCATCATCGAGATCGCCGACATGCCGGCGGCGATCAAGGCGCTGCAGGACGCGGCGGCGCAAGCGCAGGCGCCGTCACCGAACAGCGACGGCGAACGCGGCGTCGGCCTGAAGCAGCGCGTGTGGCCGATGATCGAGATGATGAAGCGTGCCCTGGCTGCCGACGTGCCGATCGTCTGGGGCGTTTGACGACAACCACCAATGCGAGAGCGGCGATGAAGTTGTGGAGCGACAGCTGGAGCAACGGCGATGCGATTCCACCGCGCTTTGCGGCGGGCAGGATCGAGGCCACGGGCGGAGTGGGCTTCTCCGACAACGTCAACCCCCACCTGGCATGGAGCGAGCTGCCGGCGGGAACGAAGTCGCTGGTGCTCATCTGTCACGACTTCGACGTGCCCAGTCGTCCCGACGACGTCAACAAGTCCGACCGCGAGATACCGGCCGACCTGCCGCGGGTCGATTTCTTCCACTGGGTGATGGTCGACATCGCTCCGGCACTCGGGGCGATTGCCGAGGGCCAGTTCAGCCGCGGCTTCACCGCGCGCGGCAAGCCGGGGCCGGCTGCCGGGCACGGCGCTCGTCACGGCCTGAACGACTACACCGGCTGGTTCGCCGGCGATGCACAGATGGCCGGCCAGTACTTCGGATACGACGGCCCGTTCCCACCGTTCAACGACTCGCTGGTGCACCACTACGTGTTCACGCTGTACGCGGTGTCGGTGGACCGGCTGCCGGTCGACGGCGCGTTCACCGGGCCGCAGGTGCGCGAAGCGCTCGCCGGCAAGGTGCTCGCGGAGGCGACGCTGTCGGGCACTTACACGCTCAATCGCCGGCTGGTGCGCTGAGACGCTCGCGGGGCGGCTCTGAACGACGCCACCCGCATCATCGCGATCCGCCACGGCCAGACCGCGTGGAACGCCGAGACGCGCATGCAAGGCCAGCTCGACACCGCGCTCGACGCGCGTGGCCGCTGGCAGGCGGAGCAACTGGCGCAGGCACTGGCGCACGAGGCGGTCGAGGTCATCGTGGCCAGTGACCTCTCACGTGCGATGCAGACCGCGGCGCCACTGGCCGCGGCACAGGGCTTGCATGTGGTCCGAGAACCGAAGTTGCGCGAGCGCTGCTTCGGCGTGTTCGAAGGCTTCACCTATGCCGACATCGCCCGCCATTGGCCCGACGACAGCGCACGCTGGCGTGCGCGCGACCCGGCGTTCGCGCCGCCGCGCGGCGAGCGGCTCTCGGCCTTCCACGAGCGCTGCGTCGATGCGGCCGGCGAGCTCGCCGATCGATACGCCGGCCGGTTGATGGTGTGGGTCACGCACGGCGGTGTGCTCGACTGCCTGTACCGAGCGGCGGCACGCGTCGCGCTCGACGCACCACGCACCTGGACGCTGGACAACGCGTCGATCAATCGGCTGCTGCACGGCGACCAGGGGCTGATGCTGATCGGTTGGGGCGACGTCGCCCACCTCGACGCGCCAGGAATCGACACGCGCGAAGCGTGAAGGATTGACGCCCCGACAGGCGGTCGCACGGCCGCGATGGGCGGCGAGGACCAGGTGTAAGCGCATTTGCCGCAGCGTCCAGGCACGCAGCGGCTTGCCAACTAGTCCCGCTTTTCGGACCCCTCGACCGCGGTTGTGACCGTTCGTTCGTCGGTGCATGGCTCAAGCTGATTTCGCCACGTGGGCCTGCCACGTCTTTGAACGAACGGACCAGCGCATGACACCGACACTCAAGTCCCTACCGCGCCGCCAGGGTGGCTTCACCCTGATCGAACTGGTGATCGCCCTGGCGATCGTTGCGATCCTGGCTTCGATCGCGATGCCTTCGTACCAGGGCTACGTCCGGCGCGGTCAGCTTGCCGATGCATTCACGACGCTTGCGGACATGCGAGTGAAGATGGAGCAGTACTACCAGGACAACAAGTTCTACGGGTCTGCGTCCAACGCGACGACGTGCCCTCAATTGCCAGGCTATTCGGCATTCCCAGTCGCGACCAAGTACTTCAGCGTCGACTGCGGCCCGGGCTCGGCAAACGCGACACCGCTGCAGACCTTCAAGCTGACCGCGGCCGGTACGGGTGGGCTGACGACCGGCTACCAGTACACGCTCGACAACGCCGGAACGAAGGGTACCGACAAGTTCGCGAACAACTCGACGACCGCGGCGTGCTGGATGACCAAAGCCAGTACCTGCGACAACTGATGGAGTCGACATGAAGCAACGCGGCTTCACGATCATCGAGATCGTCATCGTGATCACGATCACGGCCTTCCTCCTGGCGGCGGTGATGCCCAGTGCCGGCGCGTGGGTGCGCAACTCGCGCATTCGCACGGCGGCGGAGTCGATCTCCAACGGGCTGCAGCAGGCCCGCGCCGAGGCGGTGCGGCAGAACAAGCCGGTCAGCTTCTTCCTGGTGTCGGATTCGGATGCCATGTCGATGTCGGACAACTGTGCGCTCTCGAGCAGCAGCTCGGGATGGGTTGTCGCGTTCGCGTCGCCGGTGGGCAAGTGCGCGACCAACCGCGACAGCTTCATCGCGGTTCGTGCACCGGGGGACACGGCAACCAGCCTCAGCGTCGTTGCCGATGCCACGACAGTGACGTTCAACGGCTTCGGACAGGTGTCCAACGCCGGGGCGATCACGTGCATCAAGTTGAGCGTTCCGAGCGACACCTCGACGCGCACCCTGGCCATCGGCGTGCAGGGCGGCGGGCAGGTGCGGATGTGCGACGCGAAGGTCAGCGATGCGAATGACCCGCGCTATTGCCTGGCCCCGGCCGCACCCACGGTCGGATGCAACTGAAACGGCAGCAGGTCACCCCATGTATCCATCGAAGACTTTCTCCCGCGGTGCACCGACCACCTCGCGCCGGCGCGCCGGCGCGGGCGTTGCGTTGATCGAGGTGCTGATCGCCTTGCTGCTGTTCGCGATCGGAATCCTCGGTCTGGTCGGCTTGCAGGCGTCGATGACGCAGGCGCAGACCGAGAGCAAGGTGCGCGCAGACGCCGCCAACCTGGTCGACGAGCTGGCCACGGTCATGTGGGGCGAACTCGGCAATCAGAACACGACCGCGAACCTGGCGAACTTCAGTGCCAGCGGCTGCTCCAGCAGCCCTGCTTGCAATGCCTGGCTGACCAAGCTCGGCAAGACCTTGCCGGGCGGCACGCTGACGGAACTGACGCTCAGCAACGTCACCGACACGACCAGCGCCGATCTTGGCTTGGTCATGGTCACCCTGCAGTGGTCGCTGCCGAACGGCGGTGGCGCCCATCAATACGTTTCGACGTTCTCCATCGCGCAGAACGTTGTCGCGCCATGAGCGAGGTACACATCGTGCACTCCCCAGCAACCCCGCTCTCCGGCGCCCGCACAGGCGGACCGGGTGCTTCGCAGCGTCAACGCGGCATGACGCTCGTCGAATTGATGGTCGCCCTGTTGTTGGGCCTGGTCACCACCTACTTCATCTCGCAGGTCTTCGCGGTCGCCGAAGGACAGAAGCGCACCGCCACCTTCGGTTCGGATGCGCAGATCAACGGCTCGGTGGCGCTGCATACGCTGCGTCGGCACATCATGAGTGCGGGATACGGTGTGGTGTCGGCGGCCAGCGCGCTGGGCTGCCCGATCACCGGGCGCTTCGGCACGTCGGGCAGCGCGGTGGTCGCGCCATCCATGACCCTGGCGCCGGTGATCATCACGCCGGGGACCAGCGCATCGGCGCCGAGCGACACGTTGCGCGTGCTGACCAGCACCAAGTCGACGTTCGCCGCGCCTGTGAAAACCACCGCGACGCACTCGGACACCGACGCCTATGCGTCATTCGGGGTGGTCGAGGGCTCATCGCAAGGCATCAGCCTGGGCGACACGATTCTGGCGATTCCGACGAACTGGAGCGCGACCACCAAGTGCCTGTTGCTGACCGTGCAGCAGGACACGTCGGTGACGAATACGACACTCAGCCGCACGCAGGTGCCTCACGTCGCCTCACCGAGCGCGTCGTCCTGGAATGCCACCAACAGCAGCGACTGGCCGGTGGGTGGTTTCCAACCGAACTCGCTGCTCGTCAATTTCGGCAACCCGCGGCGCATGGACTTCTACGTCGATGGCGATTCGTTCAAGGTCGACACCTGGCTGCAGAACACGGCAGGCACCGAGTTCCTGAGCTCCGGCATCGTGCTGCTGAAGGCGCTGTACGGCCGCGATACCGACGGCAACGGCACGGTCGATGTCTACGACACCAACACGCCCACGGACAACGCCTCGTGGCGCAACGTGCTCGCGGTGCGATTCGTGGTCGTGGCGCGCAGCGGCCAGCGCGAGAAGGACGAAGTCACCACGGCCGAGCCAACCTGGAACGCCGCGGGATCTGCCGCGGTCACCTACGACAAGTACCCCGGTGCGCGCACCACTTGCGCCGCCGGCGCCGCGACGTGCGACCTGCCGTTGGCGATCAGTCAGCTCACCGACTGGAAGCACTACCGCTACAAGGTGTTCGACACCGCGGTGCAGGTGCGCAACCTGATGTGGAACGTCGAGGAGTGAACGGAGCCGACATGAACAAGCACTCGACACCCCAGCTCGCCCTCTCGCAAGCACCGGCACGGCGCCAACGCGGGGCCTCGCTGCTGTTCGCGCTGATCACTCTGGTGGCGCTGGCCCTGGCCGCGTCGGCACTCGTGCGCTCGGTCGATACCGGTGCGGTGGTGCTGGGCAACCTGGGCGCGAAGAAGGCCACCGCGATTGCCGCCGACCGCGCGACGCAGATGGCGATCAGCTTCCTGATCACAGGCATGACCGAAGCGACGCGGCTGAACGACGCGCCGAATCAGGGCTACTACGCGACTTCGAAGGAAGACTTCGACATCACCGGTTTCGAGGGCACCGACCCGAATCGCAAGCTGATCAACTGGGACGTCGATGGCAGCTGCGCCTATGCGACAGCCGGTGGCACCTGCGACCCGACCACGAGACCCCGCGATGCCCTGCTCGACACGGACCTGAGCCCGGCGGATCCGGCCGCCGCGCGAGGCCTGGAGGCGCGCTGGTTCATCACGCGTCTGTGCGGCACTGCCGGCATCGATGCCAAGGGCACCAGCAACAACAACTGTGCGGTCGCGTTGCGGGCCAGCACGATGAAGAACCAGAGTA
>DATJYZ010000101.1:0-4786 GCA_035499355.1 Burkholderiaceae bacterium
AGCGCGGGCACCGAGATCCAGAGGTTGCGGTAGGCGATGCGCTTGCCGGTGGACTCCCAGAAGGCGTCGTCCTCGGGGCGCCAGTCGGCGATGTCGGCACCGCCGCCGGACAGCGCCGGTGCCGCGGTGATGGGCTTGTTCATGTTGGGGACTCCGTTGGAGAAGGCGTGGCGCTCAGCGCGCGAGCGAGCGTGCGAACGGACCGGCCGGCGCATGGGGGCCGAGCACCTCGGTGCGGCGCACCTCGGTCCAGTACATCCAGATCAGCGAGACCCAGACCACGCCGTACATCAGCATGAAGGCGCTGGAGCGCACGGCGGTGAGGTCCATCAGCGCGCCGAACAGGATCGGCAGCACGAAGCCGCCCATGCCGCCGGCGAGGCCGACGATGCCGCTGATGGTGCCGATGTTGTCGGGGTAGTCGTCGCTGATGTACTTGAAGACGCTGGCCTTGCCGAAGGCCCACGCGATGCCCAGCGCGAACATCAGCGCGGTGAACGCGTAGACGTTGAGGCCGATGTGGAAGCTGCGGGTACCGTCGACGGTGACGACGGTGAAGTCGGTCTGCGGGTAGCTCAGCAGGAACAGGAAGATCCAGCTCGCCCACATCACCCACCAGGTGACGTTGTGCGCACCGTACTTGTCGGCAAACCAGCCGCCGATCGCGCGCAGCACGCCGCCGGGCAGCGAGAAGCACGCCGCCAGCAACGCCGCCGTCCGGATCTCCAGCCCGTACTCGCCGACGTAGTACTGCACCATCCACAGGCTGAGTGCGACGTAGCCGCCGAACACGATCGAGTAGTACTGGCAGTACTTCAGCACCCGCGGGTCCTTCAGCGCCATGAGCTGGTCGACGAAGCGGGTGTGGCTCGGCACCTTGTGCGCCGGGTCGTCGTAGCTGAAGAGCCAGAACAGGATCACCGTGCCCAGCATCACCGCGGCGTAGACCTGCGGCACCATCGCCCAGCCGAAGGCCACCACCAGGCCGGGCGCGACGAACTTGTTGACCGCCGCGCCCGAGTTTCCGGCGCCGTACACGCCCATCGCGAAACCCTGCCGGTTCTTGGGGAACCAGCGCGCGACGTACGGCGTGCCCACCGAGAACGAGCCGCCGGCCAGGCCGACGAACAGCCCGATGGCGAGGAAGTGCCAGAACGCCGTGGCATACGCCATCAGCCAGATCGCCGGCACGGTCACCGCCATCAGCAGCGCCATCACGATGCGGCCGCCGAAGCGGTCGGTCCAGATGCCCAGCGGCACGCGCACCAGCGAGCCGGTCAGCACCGGCGTGGCGGTCAACAGGCCGAACTCGGTGGCGTTGAGCCCGAGCTGCTTCCTCAGCGGGATGCCGATGACCCCGAACATCATCCACACCATGAAGCAGACCGTGAAGGCCAGCGTGCTGACGATCAGCACCGACAGTGCCTTGCCTTGTTTGCTCACGGATCCACGCTCCTCGATGACACCGAGGGATCGTAGGAACGGCACCGTATTGGCGGCATCCGCCGATGGCCGGCGATCGGGCCGGCGAACGAACGATGCCGCCACCGGGCGCATCGTTCGAAAGAACTACCTGGCCGTCAAAGCGGTGCGGGCTTGCGCGGCGTCAATGGGCGTCGTGCTGGCTGACGATCACGGCCAGCTGCACGCGCGAGCTGACGTCGAGCTTGCGCAGCAGGTGCTGCACGTGGATCTTCACGGTCGACTCGGCGATGTCGAGCTCGCGCGCGATCTCCTTGTTGCTCGCGCCGCGGCCGATCGCGCGCAGGATCTCGCCCTCGCGCGGCGACAGCGCGTCCAGCGGCGAGGCCGCCGGTGCGGGCGTCGGCCCGCCGGGGCCGTCCTTGAAGGCCGCCACCAGCTTGCCGGTCATCTCGTCGGAAATCACGTGCTCGCCGCGCATGGCGCGGCGGATCGCCGCCGAGAGCGCGTCGCCGTCGATCGTCTTCAACAAGTAGCCGTGGGCGCCGGCGCGCAGCGCGGCGGCCAGATCGGATGCGTCCTCGCTGACGGTGAGCATCAGCAGCTTCGCGCCCGGCGCCGCGGCCAGCAGCGCCGGCACGGCATCGACGCCACGCACGCCCGGCAGATGGTTGTCGAGCAGGATCACGTCGGGGCGGAACGCGGCCGCCTTGCGCTGCGCCTCGCCGGCATCGCCGGCGTCGCCCACCATCTGCAGCGACTCGTCGCGCGCCAGCAGCGCGGTGAGCCCGCGGCGAAACAGCGGATGGTCGTCGACCACCAGGATGCGGATCGGGGCGCTGCCGGCGGTCGTGCTCATGGCGTGTCGTGCACCGCCTCGCGGCTCTCGTCGAGGACCACCGGTGTCGCCGCCGCGGCGTTGATCGGCGGCAGGGTCAGGCGCACGCGCGTGCCGCGACCGGGTTGCGACTCGACCGAGAAGCGCGCCCCGAGGCGCTTGGCGCGCTCGGCCATGATGTGCAGCCCGACGTGGGTCTCGCCGGCAGCGGCGTGGCCGGTGTCGAAACCGCGGCCGTCGTCGCGCACCTCGAAGCGCCACACCGGCTGGCGCCACACCTCGAGCCAGACCTTGCCCGTATCGGCGTGCTTGCGCACGTTGGACAACGCCTCCTGCACGATGTGCAGCGCCTGCACCTGCACGTGCGGCGCCAGCGGCAGGCCCTGGCCGTGCAGGGTCAGCTCGGTCGGGATGCCGGTCTGGTGCTCGAACTTGCGCAGCGTGGTGCGCAGCGCCGGCTCGATGTCTTCGCCGTTGGTGCGGGTGCGGAAGTGCATCAGCAGCTCGCGCACGTCGCCGTGGCTCTCCTTGACGCCCAGCTCGATCTCGGCCAGCGCCCGCGCCATGCCGTCGCGATCGCTGCGCGCCATCGCCTCGTGCATCAGCTGAACCTGGATCTTCAGGAAGGCCAGCGCCTGCGCGATCGAATCGTGCAGCTCGCGCGCCAGGAAGCTGCGCTCCTCGGCGACGGCGGCCTCCTTCTCGAGCGCGTTGACGCGCAGGTTCTCGATGCCGCTGGCCAGGTGCCCGGTGAGCGCGTCGAGCAAGGTGCGTTCGGAGTCGCCGAGCTCGCAGCGCGTGGGGAAGAACAGATCCAGTTCGCCGAGCAGCCGCTCCTTCAGCCGCACCGGCACCGTCACCACGGTGGCCGAGCCGGCACGCTCGCAATGCAAGCGGGCCGCGCCGTCCGCCGTGTGCAGCGGGATCACGCGCGCGCCGACCTGATCCGCCGCGACGCCGCAGTGGCAGTCGCCGGCGTGGATGCACTGCTCCTCGCGCACCAAGGCGTCTGACAGGCCGTCGGAAGCCAGCATCACGAAGCGCTCGCCGGGTTCGTCGGCCCAGCGCAGCGCCGCTGCATCGGCGCGCAGCGCACGGCGCACGCGCTCGACGAAGCCGCTGGCGAGCTCCGGCAGCGTGCTCGAGTGCGTGATCAGCGTGCTCACGTCGTACAGGTTCTGCAGGCGCTCGCGCTTGTCCTCCAGCTCGGCGGTCTTGTCGTGCACGCGCGCTTCCAGGTGCTGATACAGCGCCTGCAGCTTGCCGGCCATGTCGTTGAAACCCTCGGCGAGCGCGCCGAACTCGTCGCTGCTGGTGGGGCTGACGCGCACGCCGAGGTCGCCCTCGCGCACCCGCGCGATGGCCTGCTTCAACGCCCCCACCGGCTCGAGCACGAAGCGGTAGCCGGTGAGCACCAGCACCGCCGCGCCCAGCACGCCCGAGGCCAACAGCGCGATCTGCAGCAGGTGCATGCGCGACGTGTAGCGCGACAGGTGCTCCTCGATGGCCGAGACCAGCGCGTCGATCTCGCCGATCAGGGCGGTTGTCGCCTCGGGGTCGGCCGCCGCCGGCACCTCATCGGACGGCGTGACCCAGTGCGCCCGCAACTGCGCCCAGTGGCCGTCGACGGTGGCATAGCGCGCGCGCACGGCGTCGTCCCACGGCATCACCAACGGCCGCTCGGCGTCGCCGTGCTGCAGCAACGCCAGACTGCCGTCGAAGGCGAGAACCTGCGCGCGCAGTGCGGACGCATCCCCGCGCTCGGCGAGCCACGCCATGCGATAGACCTGCATGCGCATGCGCCCGGCTTCGTTGACCGCCGCTGCGCCGCCGTCGAGCTGCCACGAAACCCATAGCGTCAGCGCGGTGACCAGCAGCCCGAGCAGCAGGAACGGCAGGCCCACCAGGGACAGCTTGGTCCCCAGCGACCAGCGGTGGGACCGTGGCGGGCGCATGGCGTGACTCTAGGGACTGGCTCGCTCGCGGCCTTGACGGGTGTCAACCACGGTCGGTGGCTTGATCGCGCGCAAGCGGCCGGCGATGACCGGCTGCATCATCGCCGCGAGGCCTTTGCGCGCACTCGGGTAACGGGCATGGCCGGGCGGCTCCGGTAGCATCGGCCTCCTGTGTTCTGGTGCGCGATCGCCTGGGGGTGCGTGTGGGGTTTGTAAAGACGACAGCCTGCGTGACAGGGCATTCCCGGCGGCGCTGGCGGTGGCTCGCGAAGGCCATGCTCCGGGCATCGGCGGGGCCGCTCGTGCCGGTGTTGCTGATGCCGTCGATGGCGCACGCGTCGTTCTTGTCCGGCGAGGCGCTCGACACGGCCGCCGACGTGATCGCGTGGGTCGCGCTGATCATCGTGCCGATCGTGGCCATCGTCGTGTTCTGGCTGGTGCACATCCTGCCGGAGAAGATCGCCGAGAACAAACGCCACCCGCAGGCCAAGGCGATCCAGGTGCTGTGCCTGCTGTCGCTGGTGTTCGGCGGCATGTTGTGGCCGATCGCCTGGCTATGGGCCTACACCAA
>DATJYZ010000102.1:0-41195 GCA_035499355.1 Burkholderiaceae bacterium
AGCAGGCGCTGGGCACGTCGCTGCTGGTGCGCGGCCGCCGCGGCATCGTGCCCACGGCGGCCGGCGAGGCGCTGCTGCGCCGCGCCCACGAGCTGCTCGGCAGCATGGAGCGCGTGCACGCCGAGCTGAGCGAGTTCGCCGGCGGCGCGCACGGCAGCGTGCGCGTGGTGGCCAGCCTGTCGGTGCTGGCCGAGCAGCTGCCCGACGACATCGCGTCGTTCCTCGCGCGCTACCCGTCGGTGCGCGTCAGCCTCGATGAGCGCATCAGTCACGAGGTGGTCAGCGGCGTGCGCGAGGGCGCCGCCGACCTCGGCGTGATGTGGGACACCGTCGACTCCGGCGGCCTGCGCACCGCGCCATACCGCCAGGATCACCTGTGTGTCGCGGCGCACCCAGGGCACCGCTTCGCGCGGCGCAAGCGCATCCGCTTCGCCGACACGCTCGACGAGCCGAGCATCGGGCTCGCAATCGGCGGCACGATGGACGCGCTGCTGCGCCGCCAGGCCGCGCTGCTCGGGCGCACGCTGGCGCACCGCATTCAGGTATCGAGCCTCGATGCCGCCTGCCGCATCGTCGGCGCCGGGCTCGGCATCGCGGTGCTGCCGCGCGAGGCCACCGCGCCGCACGTCAGCGCCACCGGGCTGGCGATGGTGCCGCTGGCCGAACCCTGGGCGGTGCGCCGCTTCGTGATCTGCTCGCGCACCGACGCGGCGCCGTCGGCGACGGCGCGGCTGCTGATCGATCACCTGCGCGCGCAGGCCAGGTCGCCGCAGGCCGTTCAGGTGTAGACGTCGCCCTCGCGCCAGCCGAGCACGGCCATCTCCTGCGCGCGCAGGTGCGCCTCGCTCGGCATCATGAACTCGTCGAGCTGCGGCGGGGCGATCGCGGTGCCTGACAACATGGCATGCGCCTGGCCGCGGTGGTGCGTCTGGTGGTTGAACAGATGGGCCAGCACGTGACCGACGCGATCGCGCTGCACGTGGTCGGCACGCTGCATCTCGACCACCGCGTCGAGCGCCGCGGCGTCGAGCCGGTCGCAGAAGGCGATCAGCCGCTCGTCGCTCAGGGCCTGGCGCCGGGCCAGGTCGCCCAGCTCCTCCGACGGCACGAAGGCCAGCCCCGCGGCACGCGCGTCGGCGTCGCCGTGCAGCGACGCGACGTAGTACAGGTCGACCAGCAGGATGTGGTTCAGCGTCGCCGCCAGGCTCGGAAAGAAGCTGGTGCGTGCGGCGTGGAACTCGGTCTTCGATAGCGGCGCCATTGCCGCGTGCAGGCGCTGATTCGACAGCCGGTTGGCGCGCGCCTGGATGCGCAGGTACGACGTCAGCTCCATGAATCGCTCAACCGGCCTTGCCCGCCTTGTGCGCCTTGTCGGCCACCGGGGCGCCGGAGCCCTTCCACGCCGAGAAGCCGCCTTCGATGTGGGCCACGTTCTCCAGGCCCATGTCCTGCAGCGTCTTGGTGGCCAGCGCTGAGCGCCAGCCGGCGGCGCAGAACAGCACGTAGCGCGTGTGCGGCCGCGCGAACAGCGGCTTGTGGTACGGGGACTCCGGGTCGACCCAGAACTCGAGCATGCCGCGCGGCGCGTGGAAGGCGCCCGGGATCACGCCCTCGCGCTCGAGCTCGCGCACGTCGCGGATGTCGATGAACTGCACGTCGTCGCGGCCGTGCAGCTCGCGCGCCTGATCGACGCTGTAGGTGGTGATGTCGGCCATCGCCTCATCGACCATCGATTTGACCGTCTTCATCGCACGAATACCTCGCAAGTGCAGTGGCCGGGGATTGTCGCTCCGGCCGCGTTGCATGCAAGCGCGCGTGGGTTCACACGACCGTGTCCCGCTTCAGGGTGTGGCCGCTGACGGCCCATTCCTGCGTCTGCGCGCCGCGCGACCCCGTTAGTGCGGGGTGTGCGGCAGGCGAACGGTTCGCAGGTCGTCACGAAATCAGAGTTCCTCTCAACCTTCCCACTTTGGAGATCCCGCCATGAAATCGTTCAAGACCCTCGTGCTCGCAAAGAGCATCGCCGCCCTGATGGTCGCCGCTGCCGGCATCGCCGCCCCGGTCGTCAGCCACGCCTCGCCCGATGACGGCATGACCTGCCGCGCCGGCTACAGCGGCCAGGCCGTCAACGGTGCCTTCAAGTGCAGCCGCGTCGTCACCCGCGTCATCACGCTGGACTGCCCGGTCGACTTCCCGACCAAGGTGTTCCGCGCACGCGTCGGCGCCTCGGACGGCCGCGACGTCTGCGTGAAGGCGAACAGCCACCTGAACATCCCGTTCGACGCCGCGTTGACCGGCTTGGTCGAAGGCCAGGACTACAAGTTCCCGCTGTTCCAGGAGTCGCGTCTGGCAGCCACCGCCAAGGCCACGCAGATCGTCGAGGAGCGCAACCTGAGTCTGGCCGACGACCAGGTCGACGTGCGCTCGACGCACGGCGTCACGACCGGCGCGTTGACGATCGACGCCGCGACCGGTGCCGAAGACGGTGTGCAGGCCACGATCACGCTGTTCACGTTCGCGATCCCGGCTGCGAACCTCACGCTGGTGCCGATCAATCCTCCGCGCCTGCCCTGATGGCGCTGCACGCCGGTGGCGACAGCCACCGGCGTGTCCCGTCGCGATCCCTTCCATGAACCCGACCCCGAGGCCCGCCATGATCCTGACCAAGTTCGTTGCCAGCATCCTCGCGATCGCGATCGCGGATTGCGCTGCGCCGCAGGTGTTCGCCCAAGCCCCGGCCGCGCCCACGGTACAGACACAGCCTGCGCCCTCGGGGCCGAAGGCATTGCCTCAACGCAACGTCACCCGGTTCGGCGACGGCCTGCGCTGCATGGACGACATGATGTACCGCTTCGGCGTGCGCGACGTCAGCATGATGATCGAGGAGATGCAGGACCAATCGCGCCGCCTGGGCGCCGGCACGCGCGACATGATGGTGTCGGCGTTCGCGGACATGACCCGCCGCAGCCGTGGCGTGCGCCTGGTCACCTTCGGCAGCGACAACCAGAACGTGGTGCAGCTGCTGTCGATCGCGCAGCGGCTCAATGACTTCAAGGTCGTGCCGCAGTACGACGTGCGCGGCTCGATCACCCAGTTCGACGAAGACGTGACGCGCAAGCAGGCCTCGGTCGGCGTGTCACTGCTGCCGGCGTTGTTCGGCGCCCGCTTCAACAAGGAGAAGGACGTCTCGGTCCTCGGATTCGACGCCAGCGTGGTCACCACCGGCGATCTGACGCTGGTGCCCGGTGCGAGCTCGAAGAACACGGTGGTGGTGACGCGCGACGACAAAGGCGTCGGCGACGGTCAGGCCGAGATCCACAACGGCAACCTGAGCTTCAACTTCGATGTGGCGCACAACGAAGGCGTCGCACAGGCGCTGCGCAACATGGTCGAGCTGTCGACGATCGAGCTCACCGGCAAGCTGCTGAAGCTGCCGTACTGGGGTTGTCTGAACATCGACGTCGCCGATGCCGAGGTGCAGCGCGAGATGGAGGACTGGTTCCTGTCGATGCAGGGCACGCCCGAGCTGACGCGCTTCCTGCAGGAGCAGCTGCGCAATCGCAAGTTCTATGACGGCCCGGCCGATGGCGTGCCCAATGCGGCGAGCACCGACGCGCTGGCGGCCTACCGGCGCGCGCTCACGATGCCCGACGCCGGCGAGCCCGACTTGGAGCTGTTCCGCGCCCTTCTGCTACGACCGATCCCCAAGGCTCCGGACAAGCCCTTCATCGCCGAGAAGAGTGCCGGTCCCGCGGGTGCGGCTGCAACGGCCGCCGGTAAGGAGATCAAGCTCGCGGTGCGCGTGGCCAAGACGCGTTACCTCAAGGGCGAGCCGATCGAGCTGACGGTCACCACGGCGCAGCCCGGCTACGTGTACTGCTACGTGCAGAGCCCGACCACCGGCAAGATCCAGCGCATCTTCCCCAATCGCTTCATGCGCGATCCGCACGTCGAAGCGAACACGCCGCTGCTGCTGCCGGGCGCCCAGGGGTTCAAGATGCTGGCGGGTGGTGAGGACGTGCGGCAGCAGATCGTCGGCTGCCTGGCGACCGAACGCGAGGTCTACAACCAGCTGCCGCCCTCGCTGCGCTGGGGCGACTTCGAAGACATCCGACTGGGGACGTTCGACGACATCCGCGATGCCTTCGCGGTGGTGGCCAAGGGGCCGGTGTCGCTCGAAGCCGCGCTGATCGACGTGTCCGACAAGTGAAGGCGCAGTGCGCGCCTCAGATCGTGCCCTGCGCGAGCCAGCGCTCGATCTGCGGCTTGCGGTCGTTGCCCCAGAACGGCTCGCCGTCGATCGTGAAGAACGGGGCGCCGAATACGCCGGCCGCGAGTGCCTCGTCGTTGGCGCGCTTCAAACGCTCCTTCCACACGGGATCGCTCCACACCCGCTCGGCCGCCGCGGCGTCGAGGCCCGACTCGGCGGCCAGTTGGCGCAGCGCCGCGGGCTCGTTGAGCGGCACGCCGCGCACGAAGTAGGCCCGCAGGCCGGCGCGTGCCCACGCCGCCGCGGCATCGACGCCCTGCGTGTCGGCCAGCCACCAGAACACGCGCGCGGCGTTCTGCGTCGGGATCGGGAACGGCTGCGGCTGCGTGTACGGCACGCCTTCGAAGCGCGCCGAGCGCGCGAAGTCGCGGTAGCTGTACTCGCGCTTGATCGGGTGGTGCACCGGGCTGCGCAGTTCGGCGGCCTGGAACGTGACGCCGAGCAGGATGGCATGCCACTGCACCGCGCGCCCATGGCGCGCGGCCAAGGCCTCGATCCACTCCGACGCGATGTACGAGTACGGCGACGAGAAGTCGAAGTAGAACTGGACCGCCGCTTTCGTCGCCATCATCGCGCGCACGCTACGCCGCAGGCAAGCGGCTGTCCATCGGGGCGCGCGCGCGGCTCGGCGCGCCTGCGCACAATCGGCGTGTGGTGCTGGAGTGGCTGATGATCTTCGCGGCGCTGGCCGCCGCGCTGGCGACGCGCCCCTGGCGCGCGCTGCCGGCGGACGGACCGCCGTGGGTGTGGTTGGCGGTGTGGGCGGTGCTGCCGCTGCTGTGGAGCGCCGACCGTCACGCCACTTCGGCGATGATCCAGCCGTGGTCGGGCGCCGGCCTCCTGGTGCTGCTGGCCGGCTGGCCGCTGGCGGTGCTGGCACTGGCCGCGACGGCGCTGGGGCTGGTGGCGCTGAATGCGATCGGCTTCGACCAATCGGTGACGCGCCTGGCCTGGCTCGGCATCGCGCCGGCCTGTCTGGCGCTGGGGCTCGGGGCGGCCGTGCGTCGCTGGCTGCCGCATCACGTGTTCGTCTACATCTTCGCGCGCGCCTTCTTCGGCACGCTGCTGGCCACGGTGGGCGGTGGCATGCTCGAGCTGTGGCGTCACGGCGCCGCAGCCGGCCTGACCGCCGGCGACCAGCTGCTGGCCCGCTGGCTGGCCGCGTGGGGCGAGGCAATCGTCACCGGCATGCTGGTGTCGATCTTCGTGGCCTTCCGGCCGCAATGGCTCGCCACCTACAGCGACGCGCTGTACTTGCCGCCGCGCCGTTGAGGCATGGCCGCGGCGCGTTCAATGCGCCGGGCTTCGGATCTCGACGCCCGCGCGCTGCTCGATCCAGCGCACGAACTCGCTGATGCTGGCGCCCGCGCCTTGCGCGCGGTCGGCGGCCTGCCACAGCGGTGCTCCCGCTTCGGCGAGCGGCATCGCCAACCCGGCCTCGCGCGCGACCCCGATGGCGATGCCGATGTCCTTCAACATCAGCTCGAGCTTGAACGGGTCGTCGAACGTGCGACTGATCACGCGTTGGTGGATGTGCGTGCGCGTGATCCACGAGCCCCCGGTGGACTCGTTGAGCACGTCGGTCATCACCGCGGGATCGAGGCCGCACTTCGCGCCCACCGCGAGCGCTTCGGCGGTCGCCGTGAGCGTCAGCGCCGTGACCAGGTTGTTGAGGCACTTCATGGTGTGCCCGGCACCGAGCGGCCCGAGGTGGAAGACCCGCTTGCCCATCGCGTCGAGCAGCGGCCGCGCGCGCTGCACGTCGGCAGCGGCGCCGCCGACCATGAACACCAGCTCGCCGGCCTCGGCACCCCACTGCGCGCCGGAGACCGGCGCGTCGACCATCGCCGCGCCGCGCGCGCGCACCACCGCTGCGGTCTGGCGCGTCAGCCAAGGCTCCGACGACGACGTGTCCACCAGCAGCGCGCCAGCCCGCAGCCCCGCCGCAACGCCGTCGGCGCCGAGCACGGTGTCGTGCACCACGCGGCCGTTGGGCAGCATGGTGAACACCACGTCGGCGCCGGCCGCGGCTTCGCGCGCGCTGGCGCAGGGCCGCGCCGCGGCATGCGCCTGCCGCAGCCGCTGCAACGCCGAGGGCGCGGCGTCGAAACCCTGCACGCGATGCCCCGCCTCGCCGAGGTGGCGCGCCATCGGCACGCCCATCACCCCGAGGCCGACGAAGCCAACCGTCAGCGGGATCGAAGGAGGATGCGTCATCGCCGTCGCGCTGCACGATTGAGCGCGACCATCATCCGAGCGGACAGCGCGGATCCGGCTCTGCCGGGCCGCTGGTGTCGCCCCCTTGAGGGGGAGGCGACCGCCAGGTCGCATCGGGGGTGGGTCATAGCGCCCGGCCGATCAGGATCTTCTGCACCTCGCTCGTGCCCTCGTAGATCTGGCACACGCGCACGTCGCGATAGAGGCGCTCGACCGGGAAATCGCTCACGTAGCCGTAGCCGCCGAACACCTGGATCGCTGCCGAGCAGACCCGCTCGGCCATCTCGCTGGCGTTGAGCTTGGCCATCGCGGCCTCCTTCAGGCACGGCCGGCCGGCGTCCTTCAGCACCGCGGCGTGCCAGATCAGCTGCCGCGCGGCCTCGATCTGCATCGCCATCTCGGCGAGCTTGAACTGCACCGCCTGGTGCTCGAAGATCGGCTGGCCGAACGCCCGCCGCTCCTTGCTGTAGGCCAGCGCCGCGTCGAACGCCGCGCGCGCCATGCCCAGCGCCTGCGACGCGATGCCGATGCGGCCGCCCTCGAGCCCCGACAGCGCGATCTTCAACCCCATGCCTTCGTCGGCCAGCAGGTTGGCCGCCGGCACGCGGCAGTTGTCGAACACGATCTGCGCCGTGTCGCTGGCGTGCTGGCCCATCTTCTCCTCGAGCCGCGCCACCTGGTAGCCCGGCGTGCGGGTCGGCACGACGAACGCGCTGATGCCTTTCTTGCCGGCGGCCTTGTCGGTCACCGCCATCACGATCGCGACGTCACCTTCCTTGCCGCTGGTGATGAACTGCTTGACGCCGTTGAGCACATAGTGGTCGCCGTCGCGCATGGCCGTTGTCTTCAGCCCGCCGGCCTCGGAGCCGACGTGCGGCTCGGTGAGGCAGAACGCGCCCAGCATGTCGCCGCGCGCCAGCGGCCTGAGGAAGCGCTGCTTCTGCTCGTCGCTGCCGAACGCCATCAGGATCGAGCACACCGGGCAGTTGTTGACGCTGACGATGGTGCTGGTGGCGCCGTCGCCGGCCGCCACCTCCTCGAGGATGATCGCCAGCGCCAGGTAGTCGAGCCCGGCGCCGTCGAGCTCTTCGGGCACCGCGACGCCATAGCAGCCGAGCGCGGCCAGCCCGCGCAACTCGTCGCGCGGGAAGTGGCGGGTCTTGTCCCACGACGCGGCATGCGGCGCGATGCGCTCGCGCACGAAGGTGCGCACCGCGTCCTGCACGGCCAGGTGGTGTTCGGACAGCAGCATCGTCGGATCCTTCGCGTCGCAGCGGTTCGGTGGCCGATGGTGCCGGCCCGCGGCGCATTGTCCACCCGCCACTTCGGCGACGCGGCCGCCCACCCATGCGCGTGCGATCGGTCACGACGCCGCCGAGTGGACGCCCCGTGGCGATGCCGGCGCACGACAATCCGCCTCTGCTGCAACGAGTCGCTGTCGGCCGCCCGGTCGCCAACCTCAGCCATGGTGCGCTCGAACAACCCGCTGCCCCTGCTCAGCCGGCCGATCCCGCGTCGGCTGCTGGTGGCATCGCCGTTCGTCGCCGTCGCCGTGGTGCTGGTGGTGCTGGCGATCTTCTTCATGGAGCTGCTGTCGGCGGCGCGCGCCTACGTCGGCGGCGAGAGTCTGTGGACCAAGGCGCAGAAGCAGGCGGTGCAGCGCCTGGAGCGCTTCGCGCAGCTGCGCGACGGCGAGGAGTGGCTGGCCTACAAGCAGGCGATCGCGCTGCCGCTGGGCGACCGCGCGGCGCGCGAAGAGCTCGAGAAGCCGCAGCCGGACTACGAGGCCGCGCGCCGCGGCTTCATCGCCGGCGGCAACCACCCGGACGACATCGACGGCATGGTCCGGCTGTTCCGCTGGTTCCGTCGCGACCCGCTGATCGACCACGCGATCGGCATCTGGGCCGAGGCCGACGCGCTGATCGAGGAGCTATCGATCACCGCCGACACGTTGCGCAGCGCGGTCGAGTCCAACGCGTCGCCGCTGGTCGTGATGCAGCTGCTGCAGCGCATCGACGACCTCGACAAGCGCCTGACGCCGCTGGAGGTCCGCTTCTCGGCGACGCTCGGCGAGGCCACGCGCAACACCGTGCGGCTGCTGAGCCTCGTGCTGCTGGGCACCGCGGTGGCGCTGACCGCGCTGGGCACGCTGATCGCGCGCGGCGTCGCGCAGCGCGGCTCGCGCGTCGAGGCGGCGTTGCGCGCCAGCGAGGAGCGCTTCCGCTCGCTGTGGGAGACCACCAACGATGCGGTTCTGATCGTCAACACCGGCCACACGATCCGCTTCGCCAACCCCGGCGTGCGCGCGCTGTTCGGCTACGCGCCCGACGAGCTCGACGGCCAGCCGCTGTCGCTGCTGCAACCGCCGGGAGCCTATGCGGCACACCGGGCGCTGATGGAGCGCTACCTCGAGACCGGGGTGCGCACCTCGGAGTGGAGCGGCGCCGAGACACTGGCGCGCCACCGCTCGGGTCGCGTGTTTCCGGTGGAGATGACGTTCTCCGAGCTGCAGATCGACGGCCAGCGGCACTTCGTCGGCTTCCTGCGCGACATCACCAAGCGCAAGGAAGCCGAGCGCGCGGTGCACGACAGCCACGAGATGCTCGAGCAGCGAGTGGCCGAGCGCACCCGCGAGCTGCGCGAGGCCAACGAGCGGCTGATGGAGCTCGACCGCATGAAGTCGCAGTTCCTCGCCACCATGAGCCACGAGCTGCGCACGCCGCTCAACTCGATCCTCGGCTTCACCAGCCTGATCCGCAACGGCATGGCCGGGCCGCTGACCGAGGAGCAGCGCAAGCAGCTCGGCTTCGTGCACGGCTCGGGTGAGCACCTGCTGGCGCTGATCAACGACCTGCTCGATCTGTCGCGCATCGAATCGGGCCGCATGGACGTGGCGGTGGCGCCGTTCGACTTCGCCGCCGTGGTGGCCGAGGTCGGCGCCAGCCTCAAGCCGCTGGCCGCGCAGAAGGGGCTGCGGCTGGAGTTCGGTGCCGCCACCAGCCTGCCGATGATCGGCGACCGCCGCAAGTGCTACCAGGTGCTGCTCAACCTGGCCAACAACGCCGTCAAGTTCACCGAGCGCGGCGTGGTGCGCATCGAGGCCGGCGTCCGCGACGGCCGCATGCACGCGGTGGTCAGCGACACCGGCATCGGCATCCGGCCCGAGCAGCTGAAGCTGCTGTTCGAGGCGTTCCGGCAGCTCGACGGC
This sequence comes from Burkholderiaceae bacterium, assembly GCA_035499355.1. Classification (GTDB taxonomy): domain Bacteria; phylum Pseudomonadota; class Gammaproteobacteria; order Burkholderiales; family Burkholderiaceae_C; genus JAEUPI01. Next base: position 9,696 of record DATJYZ010000102.1, read on the forward strand.
TCGCCGCGCCGCCACTACGAGGGTACCGGGCTCGGGCTGCACCTGTGCCGCAAGCTGCTCGACCTGATGGGCGGCGACATCCAGGTGCACAGCGAGTTCGGCTCCGGCTCGCACTTCAGCTTCTCGGTGCCGCTGGACCTCGGCAACCCCGCGCCAGCCACCACGCCAGCCGCAGCCGCCGTACAGTGACGGCCCATGGGCGGCTGCTGCGTGCTGCTGGTCGAGGACAACGAGGTCAACCAGTACCTGGTGCGCTTCGTGCTCGAGAAGGGCGGCCTGCGCGTCGTCACCGCCGCGAACGGACGCGAGGCGATCGAGCTGGCGCGCCGCGAGCGGCCCGACCTGATCCTGATGGACATCCAGATGCCGGTGATGGACGGCTACGAGGCCACCGTGCAGCTGAAGGCCGACCCTGAACTGCGCGCGATTCCCGTGGTGGCCCTGACCGCGTACGCGATGCCGCACGAGCGCGAGCAGGCGACGGCCGCCGGCTGCGCCGGCCACATCGAGAAGCCGATCGATACCGGCACCTTCGTCGCGCAGATCGAAAGCTTTCTGCCGCGCACCTGACGAGCGTGGCCGCGTCAGAGCGCGGCCGGCGCGGTGGCGGGATACAGCCGGATCAGCACCTCGCGCGCCGCGCGCTCGAGCAGCGGCTGCAGCCCGGCTGCGATGCGCTCGACGTCGCCGTCGGCTTCGACACGCGTGCTGCGCGACTGCCACAACGCCCGCAGCTCGTCGTGCAGCGGCGCCAGCGCCGCAGCAACGACGTCGCGCCAGAAGGCGGGCGCCTCGCCGTCGACCCACTGCCCACGGCCGCGGCCGAAGTGCGCGACGGCGAGGTAGCGCAGCAGCGCCGCCTCGACCATCGGGGTCAACGCCTCGGTGCTCCAGCCGACCCAGGGTGGGCCGCCGCCGCGCATCACGTTGATGCCGCGGGCCAGGCCGGCACCGCCGAGCGCACCCAGCAGCCCGCCAGCGAGCAGGCCTGCGCCCATCGTGAGGCCACCGGTCGCCACATCGGCCTTCAGCCCGGCGAGCGCGCCGCTCAACATGCCGCCGAGCACGGCCGCCTTGCCTTCGGACACGCGGGTCTGCACGTCGAACTGGGTGGCCACCCGCGCCAGGATCTCGCCCTGGGCCCGGCCTTCGAGACCATGCAGCACGAGCAGCTCGGTCGTGCTGGCGCGCACGTCGTCGTCGAGTTGTGCCGCCAGTGCCGCGCGCGCCTGCTCGACGGCGTCGTCGCTGTCGGCAGTGCCGCCGAACAAGGGCCGGAGCCGCACCGCCAGTCGCTTGATGCGCTCGCCCAGGCTGCGCGTGCCTTCGACGCGCTGCCGCGCGCACGCGATGCGCGCCAGGCTCGCCGCCAGACTCTTCATCGCCTGCGCGAACGTGGCCTGCCGGCTGTGCCGCCACGCGTCGGTCAGGCGCGCCAACGCGTCGCGCGCGCCGCCGTCGAGCATCGACTCCACTGCGCGCAGCAGCGCCAGCTCCTGCACCCAGCAGCGCGCAAACGCGTCCATCGGCAGCACCTGCACGCCGGCGCGCAACGGCTGCAGGTGACGGCGCCAGCGCTCGACCTCGCGCGCCTCCTCGTCGCCGCCGCGCGGCGCGCCGAGCTGGTTGAGCAGCACCAGCACCGGCTTGTCGAGCCAGGCCAGCAGCGCCATCTCGGCCTCCACGTAAGCCGCGGCCTCGGGCGACTCGGCAGCGTTGACGAGGTACAGCACCACCTGCGCCTGGTCGCGCACGTGGCGCAGCGCCTGCTGCGTGTACCAGAACGAGCGGTCGCGCCAGCGGTCCCACACCTCGCTGAGAAACCAGCCGATCGCGCCGCCGTGGCGCTGCAGCCGCCGCACCAGGCGCACGCTGTCGCCGAGCCCCGGCGTGTCCCACAACCGCAGCGCGTCGCCGGCGGCGCTGGTGAGCAGCAGATGGTCCTCGCTGAACTCGGTGACGTGCGGCGCGTCGCGCACCTCGCCGACATCGCGCTGCAGCAGCGTGCGCGCCAGCGTGGTCTTGCCCGCGTTGGTGTGCGAGATCAGGCTGAGCGCGATCGTGGTGGCGCCCGCAGTCACTGGACTACCCCGCGCACTGCATGCTCCGGGATTCGCACGTGGGAGCGGCCCGACGTGCTCAAGGCGTTGCCGGCGACGGGGTCGCCGCGCCGAGCGCATCGAGCTCGTCGAGCGCGAACGAGCGCCACGGCAGCTCGCGCGCCGCCGCCCATTGCCGCCACGCCGCACGGCGCTCGGCGACGCGCTCGGGCATCGACGCCAAGCGCTGGCGATAGGCCGACTCGTCGACCACCAGCAGCAGCGCCGCCTGCGGTGCTGCTGCCTTCAGGGCATCGACGAAGCGGCCGTGATGGTCGTCCTCCGGCGTCGCTGACAGGTCCACCAGCAACACGCGCAACGTCACGGTGGCGGCCGCCAGGCGCTGCGCGGCCGCGTCTTCGTCGCCGATCGTCGTGACGGCCGCGAACTGCAGCTGCGTGTCATCGCCCAGCTCGCGTACCAGCAGCGTGCGCAGCCCCAGCGCGGCCTGTGCGCCGGGCGCCTGCGCATACGGGCACACCTGCACCACGCTCGGCTGCCGCCGCAATGCCTGCACCTCGCGCAGCATCGCGGGGTCGGTCAACGGCAGCTCGACGCGATTGGCGCGCCAGGCCGCACGCGCCAGTGCCCACAACGCGAGCACCAGCCGCGGCGCCACCACGGCCAGTACCAGGGTCGCGGCGTAGAGATGGATCCACGGCGCGGCGCCCGCAGTCGCCGCCTGCCCCGGCGCGGTCAACCGCATGGCCTCGATCGCGCCGGCATCGGGGACGGCGATGCCAGTGAGCGCGACCGCCGGCGCCAGCAGCTGGCTCAACACCTGATGCACGGTGGCCGCGTCGAGGAACGTGCTCTGCCAGCCGGCCCGGAAGTCGAGCACCAGGCCGCGCAGGTACATGCTGCCGATCAAGCCACCGGCCAGCGCCGCGGCCGCCACGTGCAGCAGCGCGGCGACACGGTCGATCGCCAGCGGCGCCGACAGCTCGGCCCAGCGCCGCGTGGCGCTGCGCAGCGGACCGTCGCCGGTCGCTCGTTGCCACCACGCCAGCAGCGCGCGGCGCAAGCCGGTGCCGGCACCGCCGGGCGTGCGCGCACCGCCCCAGGCGCTCCACAGCAGCAACGCGTAGATCACCCCATTCCACGCCACCACCGCCCACGCCGCCGGCGCCAGGATGTTGACGATCTGGTGGCGGTCGAGCAGGTCGGCCCCGAGCCCGGCCACCGCGCCCACCAACGCGGCCAGCGGCACCCACAGCCAGCGCCACAGCGGTCGCTCGAGCCAGCGGCGCACGCCGCGGTCGCGCGGCCCGAGCCGCTGCAGCGCATGGCGCGCGCGCTCGGCGAGCAGCTGATCGGCCGGCGCGTCGGGACCGAGCGCCTGCGTCGCCAGGCGCGTGGCCCAGGCCGCGTCTTCGCGCGTCCACAACGGCGTCTCGGCGCCGTCGAACGCCTGCACCAGCACCACCTGGCGAGCGGCCGCCTCATTCATCGGCGCTGCGCCCGTGTGGCGGGCTCGTCGACGGTTGGATCAACCGCAGCGGGGCGCCGCCACCCACTACAGCAGTTCGACCGCCAGGGCCGTGGCCTCGCCGCCGCCGATGCACAGCGCGGCGATCCCCTTCTTCAGGTTGCGCTTCTTGAGCGCGCCGAGCAGCGTGACGACGATGCGTGCCCCCGAGGCGCCGATCGGGTGGCCGAGCGCGACGGCGCCGCCGTGCACGTTGACGATCTCGTGCGGCAGCTTGAACTCCTCCATCGCCGCCATCGTCACCGCGGCGAAGGCCTCGTTGACCTCCCACAAGTGCACCGCCTTGGCATCCCAGCCGGACTTCTTGAGCACCTTCTGGATCGCGCCGACCGGCGCGGTGGTGAACCAATCCGGCGCCTGGGCGTGCACCGCATGCGCGACGATGCGCGCCAGCGGCTTGGCGCCGACCTTGGCCGCCGTCGACTCGCGCATCAGCACCAATGCCGCCGCGCCGTCGGAGATGCTCGACGACGATGCGGCGGTGATCGCGCCGTCCTTCTTGAACGCGGGCTTGAGGGTCGGGATCTTGTCGAGCTTGGCCTTGAACGGCTGCTCGTCGAGCTTGACGATCGTGTCGCCGCCCTTGCCCGCCAGCGTGACCGGCGCGATCTCCCACGCGAAGCTGCCGTCTTCGTTGGCCGCCTTGGCGCGCGTGGTGGAGGAGATGGAGAACCTGTCCATCGCCTCGCGCGTGAAGCCGTATTTGCCGACGCAGCTCTCGGCGAACACGCCCATTGCCTTGCCGCGCTCGTAGGCGTCTTCCAGCCCGTCCATCGCCATGTGGTCGTACAGCGCGGCCTGGCCGTAGCGCACGCCCTTGCGCGCGAAGACCAGGTGTGGGGCGTTGGTCATGCTCTCCATGCCGCCGGCCACGATCACGTTGGCGCTGCCGGCGGCGAGCATGTCGTGCGCGAACATCATCGCGCGCATGCCGGAGCCGCACATCTTGCTCAGCGTGACCGCGCCCGCGCTGTCGGGCAGGCCGGCCTTGCGCATCGCCTGTCGCGCAGGTGCCTGGCCCTGGCCGGCCATCAGGCAGTTGCCCATCAGCACCTCGTCGACGGCGTCGCCGGCGACGCCGGCGCGGTCGACCGCGGCCTTGATCGCCACCGCGCCGAGTTCCCACGCGGCCAGCGTTGCGAAGTCGCCCAGCATGCCGCCGATCGGCGTGCGGGCTGCGGAAGCGATGACGATCGGGTCGGCCATGGCGGAACTCCTCGAAGGTTCAATCAATAGCTGGACAGCAGGGGCGTGCCGCGCTCTTCCTGCGCGACGCGTCGGATGTAGCGCTGGAAGCCGGGATCCTCGCCGCGCAGCAGCAGCGGCAACGCGTTGTGGAAGTCGTCGCGGCGGCACCACTCGCGCATGAAGTCGTCCCAGCTGTTCCAGCGCCGGCTCTCGGTGGGCGTCATGTCTTCTTTATACGCCACCAGGTAGGCGCGCTCGAACAGCGCGATCAGCATGTCGAAGATCACCCGCATGCGCTCGTTCTGCTCGGGCGTGGGGTTCGGCAGCGCGGCGCTGCTGCGCAGCTGCAGGTCCGCGTTGGTCAGCACCACCTTGAGGAAGTCGTTGTAGGCGTCGGACAGCATCTGATATGCCTCTTCCTCTTCGTTCTCGCGCTCCTTGCGCTGCTGGATCAGGAAGACGCCGATCGCGAACGGCAGGCCGACCACCGTGACGGCGAAGCTGGCGAGCTCGAAGGCGTCGCGCCAGGTCAAGCGATGAATCTCCGCGCCGCGCGCTTCGGGTTGAGCGCTCCGGAGCGGCCGCGCGCGCGATCGACGACCCTCCGCGCCGCGCGCTCCGGGTTGAGCGCTCCGGAGCGGCCGCGCGCGCTCAAGTGGCCGCCCCCGCCACCTCGCGCCGCCGTTGGCGCACGAAGCGGCGGCCGGCGTCGTACGGGAAGACGTCGTGCACATGGCCAGCGAGGATGCGCTCCTTGTGCGCCTGCCAGAACGCCGGGTCGAGCAGTTCGGCATGGTGCTTCATGAACACCTCGCGCACACCCGGGTTGCCGAGCAGGAACGGCCCGAAGGTCTCGGGAAACACGTCCTTCGGGCCCACCGAGTACCAGACCTCGCCGGACAGCTCGTCCTCCTCGTTGCGCGCCTCGGGCACGCGGCGGAAGTTGCAGTCGGTGAGGTACTCGATCTCGTCGTAGTCGTAGAACACCACCTTGCCCTGGCGCGTGACGCCGAAGTTCTTCCACAGCATGTCGCCGGGGAAGATGTTGGCGGCGACCATGTCCTTGATCGCGTTGCCGTACTCGATCACCGCCGACTCGATCTGCCGCGCATCGGCGTCGTGCAGGTAGATGTTCAGCGGAATCATGCGTCGCTCGATGTAGAGGTGGCGGATGACCAGCGTGTCGCCGGTCTCCTCCAGCAGGCTCGGGCACTCCCTGCGCAGCTCGTCGATCAGCGCCGGCTCGAAGCGCTGGCGCGGGAACGCGACGTTGCTGTACTCCAGGGTGTCGGCCATGCGGCCGACACGGTCGTGGCTCTTGACCAGCAGGTACTTGGCCTTGATCTGCTCGCGCGTGGTGTCCTTCTGCGGCGGGAAGAAGTCCTTGATCACCTTGAACACGAACGGGAACGACGGCAGGTCGAACACCAGCATCACCATGCCCTTGATGCCCGGAGCGACGCGGAACCTGTCGCTCGAGTGGCGCAGGTGGTACAGGAAGTCGCGATAGAAGAGGTTCTTGCCCTGCTTGTGCAGGCCGATCGCGCTGTAGAACTCCGAGCGCGGCTTCTTGGGCATCAGCGAGCGCAGGAACTGCACGTACGCGCTCGGAATCTCCATCTCGACCATGAAGTACGCGCGCGCGAAGCTGAACAGCAGCTGCAGGTCGTCCTCACCGAACAGCGCGGTGTCGATCGCCAGCCGGCCGCGGCCGACGTGCAGGATCGGCAGCGCGAACGGCGTCTCGACGAAGCCGTTGATGATCTTGCCGACGATGTAGGCGCCCTTGTTGCGCAGGAACAGGCTGGACAGCACCTGGATCTGGTAGTTGGCGCGCAGCCGCACCTCGCCGGTGTAGGCGCGCAGCGCGCCGAGCACCTGGTCGACGTCGCGGCCGAGGTCCTCGAACTCGTTCTTGAGCTGGAAGTTGTCGACGATGCGCACCAGCGTCTCGCGCAGCGTGTCGCGCGTCGGGTAGTAGGCGCGATAGGTCGGCTGCGACGCCGGCTCGTCGTTCTCGATGTACTCGGTGGACACCGCCGGCCGCACGAAGATGAAGTCGTTGCGGAAATAGCTGCGGTGCAGGATCTTGGTGGTCACCGAGTTGAAGAAGGTCTCGGCCAGCTCGGGCTGGTGGTGCTCGATCAGCAGGCCGATGTAGTGCAGCTTGACCTGCTGCCAGCTGTCCATCGACAGGTGGTGGATGTCGAACTCGCGCTGCAGCCGCTCGACGTTCTCGTCGACGCGTCGGTCGTAGAACTCGATGCGCTCGCGCTGCGCGCGCTGCTGCCCGGGCCAGTCGGCCGCCTCGAAACGCGCCTTGGCGGCGCGACTCGATTCGCGGAACAGCCGGTAGTGCTTGTTGAAGCCGTCGAGCATCGCCTGCGCGATGTCGAACGCACGGCTGTCGGTCAGCTGGTGCGGGAACATGACCTCGTGGACCTAGCGCAGCGGCAGCTGCGCCGGTGTGCGCCGCGTGCTGTAGCGCTGTTTCAGCGCGCCCAGCGCCAGCCCATAGGCGGCGCCGATCGAGCCGGCGTCGTGGACGGTCATGCGCAGGTCTTCGAGCAGGCCGTTGTGCAGCCCGTAGATCCAGCCGTGGACCACCACCTTCTGGCCGCGCGACCAGGCGTCGCCGATCACCGTCGTCTCGCACACGTTGAGGGCCTGCTCGAGCACGTTGAGCTCGCACAACGCGCTCAGCCGGGTCGGGTCGTCGGGCAGCGATTCGATGAACACGCGGTGCTTGTTGCGCACGTCTTGCACGTGAAGCAGCCAGTTGTCGGCGATGCCGATGCGCCGGCCCTCGAGTGCCGCGCGCACGCCGCTGCAACCGTAGTGGCCGACCACCATGATGTGCCGCACCTGGAGCAGGTCGATCGCGAACTGGATCACCGACAGGCAGTTGAGGTCCGAGTGCACCACCACGTTGGCGACGTTGCGATGCACGAACAGCTCGCCCGGCAGCAGGCCGACGATGTCGTTGGCCGGCACCCGGCTGTCGGCGCAACCGATCCACAGGTACTGCGGTGACTGCTGCTCGAGCAGGCGGCTGAAGAAGCCCGGACTGCGGCGCTCGGTGGCCTCGGCCCACTCGCGGTTGGTGTTGAACAGTTCGCCGAGTTCCGTCGTCACGGATCACCTGTGGTCGCCGATGTGACAGCGGCGATTGTCGCCGTTTCGCGCGCGGGCACGGCGCAGGCGTGAAAGCGGCGGCAGGCCCGAGGACCTGCCGCCGTTCATGCAAGTGCCGAGACGGCTCTTCTTCCCTGAACACCCCCTCCGTCTCGCAACGACAGCGCGCTCGCAGTGTGCCGTCGCGACGTGGTGTCGGCCATCCTGCTTCTTGGGGGATCGCGTCGCCCGCGCGACCATTTGTCACGGCGCGGCGGGACGCTTGCACTTGTATCCGGCGCTTCAGTCGAGCACGGGCACCGGCTGGTCGTCGAGCGTGCGGCGTGCGCGCTCGAAGTCGGGCACGACCGAGCGCACCACCTCCCAGAACGCGCGGCTGTGATTCATCTCGCGCAGGTGCGCCAGCTCGTGCGCCACCACGTAGTCGATGACCGGCAGCGTGAAGTGGATCAGCCTCCAGTGCAGCCAGATCGCGCCGTCGTCGCTGGCGCTGCCCCAGCGCGTGGCCGCCGAGCTGAGCGTCAGGCGGCGCACACGCACGCCCAGCCGCGGTGCGAAGTGCGCGCAGCGTTCCTTGAACAGGCGCAGCGCCTGGCGCTGCAGCCAACCCTGCACCGCCTCGCGCAACTGCTCGGGCCCGGCCTCGTGCGGCAACCCGACGCGCAACACGCGGCGCGGCACACCCGGCAGGCCCTGCGCCTCGGCGTCGAGCACCGCGCCGGCGACGCGCGGGTCCAACACCATCACCAGCGGCTCGCCGAGAAAGGGGATGCTCCCGCCCTCGCGCCACTGCACCCGCGCGGCGTGAAGGCGACCTGCGCGCTCGCGTTGCTCGGCAAGCTTCTCCAGGATCCACTGGCTGCGCTCGCGCAGCGCCTCGTCGACGTCGGCGCGCCGCACCCAGCGCGGCGCGCGCACGCTCAAGCCTTCGAGACCCACCGTGAAGCCGATGCTGCGCCGGCGCGCAACGCGGAACTCGTAGGCCACCCGCTGGCCGCGCAGCACGATCTCGCGCTGCGCGCGCGGATGCTGCAGCAGGTCGGGCAGCGGCACTGGCGGCGGCGCATCGCTGGGCCGCGAAGGCGCCTGCCAGACGTCTTGCGGCGCGATGTCGAACTCGAACAGACTCAGCTGGCCTGGTTGCGGCCTCTTGAGCGAGGGCATGCGGCCGATTCTACGAAGTGCCTGCGACACCGCGCGGTGCCGCGCCGCACGCTACGACGGCTGGGCCGCCGCGCTCGCTGCAACCGCAGCAGGGTACGCCTCGGGGTCGAGGCGCCGCATCTCGGCCTCGATCCAGCGCTCGATCTCGCGCATCAGCTCGTCGGGTTCGCGGCCGCGACTGTCGATCGGCTGGCCGATCGAGACGTCGATGAAGCCGGGCTTGAGCAGAAAACTGCGCCGCGGCCAGCAGCGTGCCGACGTCACCGCGATCGGCACCACCGGCGTGCCGGTGGTCACCGCCAGGCGCGTGGCGCCGCTCTTGTAGGTGCCTTGCGAACCGCGCGGCGTGCGTGTGCCCTCGGGGAACATGATGACCCAGACCCCTTCGGCCATCAGCCGCGCACCCTGGTCGGCCACCTTGGCCCAGGCTTCGGCACGCTTGCTGCGGTCGATGTGCACCATGTCCAGGCGCCCCATCGCCCAACCGAAAAACGGGATCTGCAGCAGCTCTTTCTTGAACACGTAGGCCAGCGGGTGCGGCATCAGCGTCGGCAGCGCGAACGTCTCCCAGGTCGACTGGTGCTTCGGCGCCAGGATCACCGCGGCGCGCTCACTGGCGGCCGTGGGCACGTGCTCCATGCCCTGCACCCGGTAGCGCACGCCGCAGATGACGCGCGCACCGCCGATCACCAGCCGCAGCCAGGCCACGCACATCCAGTACAGCGTCGGGCCGTGCAGCACGATCGAGGCCAGCAGCACGGCGAGGGCGATCGGCACCACCGTGACCACCATCCAGGCCATGAACAGCAGCGAGCGCAGCAGCGCGAGCAGGTTGGCCACGGCGCGCGGCTAGTGCAGCCCCATCGGGCTCGAATCGGCCACGTGGGCGCGCTGCAACATGAAGTCGACGAACGCGCCGAGATCGTCGTGCACCTCGGTGCCCGGGATCTGCGCGACGATCAGCTCCAGCTGCGTGTCGTCGAGCGCCGCGGCGCGGCCGCTGCGCACCAGGTGCGGCTCGCAGCCGGCCGCCTGCGCGGCCTGCAGATCGCGCAGCGTGTCGCACACCATCGGCACGGTGCGCAGGTCGATGCCGTAGCGCAGGCCGATCTGACGCATCAGGCCCGGCTTGGGCTTGCGGCAATCGCAGTCGTCCTCCGGCGTGTGCGGGCAGAAGAACACCCCGTCGAGGCGCCCGCCGACCGCGGCAAGCCGCTGCATCATGCGCTGGTGCACCGCATTGACCGAGGCCATGTCGATCATGCCGCGGCCGATGCCGGCCTGGTTGGTGGCCACCACCGTGTGCCAGCCGGCGTGGTTCAGGCGCGCCACCGCCTCGAGCGCGCCGGGCACCGGCTGCCACTCCTCGGGTGCCTTGACGTGGTCGTCGCGATAGACGTTGAGGATGCCGTCGCGGCCGAGGATGACGAGGCGTGGCACGTGCAGCATGGGTGACCTCGATTCGGTTTGTCGACTCTCAGGTGGCCAGGCGCGACAGGTCGGCGACGCGGTTCATCGCGCGATGCAGCGCCGACAACAGCGCCAGCCGGTTGGCGCGCAGCTTGGCATCGTCGGCGTTGACCATCACGTGGTCGAAGAACGCGTCCACCGGGGCCTTCAACGCCGCCAGCTCGCGCAGCGAGGCGGTGTAGTCGCGCTGCTCGAACAACGCATCGGCGCGCGGCGCCACGTGGTTGAGCGCGCCATGCAGCGCGCGCTCGGCGTCTTCGGCGAACAGCGCCGGCTCGACCGGCGTCCCGCCGCTGGCGTCGACGCTCTTCTTCAGGATGTTGGTGATGCGCTTGTTGGCGGCTGCCAGCGACGCCGACTCCGGCATGCCGGCGAACGAACGCACGGCAGCGAGTCGTTGCGGCACCTCGCCGATGCGCGCCGGCCTCGGGCCCAGCACGGCGTCGACCTCTTGCGCGGTGCTGCCCTGCTCGCGCAACAGCACGGCCAGGCGCTCGTGGAAGAACTGCAGCAGCGACTCGTTGACCTCGCTCCAGCCGGGCACGGCAGCGAACGGCCCCTGCGCCATCGCTACCAGGGCCGGCAGGTCGACCGGCAAGGCGCGCTCGATCAGCATGCGCAGCACGCCCAGCGCATGGCGGCGCAGCGCGAACGGATCCTTGTCGCCGGTGGGCGTCTGCCCGATGCCGAACAACCCGACGAGGGTCTCGAGCTTGTCGGCCAGCGCGAGCACGAGACCGACCCGCTCGCGCGGCAGGGCGTCGCCGGCGAAGCGTGGCTTGTAGTGGTCTTCGATCGCGAAGGCGACCTGTTCCATTTCCCCGTCATGGCGGGCGTAGTAGCCGCCCATCACGCCCTGCAGTTCGGGAAACTCGCCGACCATGTCGGTGAGCAGGTCCGTCTTGGCGAGGTGGGCGGCGCGAGCCGCATCCTCCGCCAGCGACGGGCCGCCGACCACGCTGCCGATCTCGCGGGCGATCGCGCGCACGCGTCGTACGCGCTCGCCCATCGTGCCGAGCCTGGCGTGGTAGACCACCTTGTCGAGACCGGGCACGCGCGACTCGAGCGTCTTCTTGCGGTCCTGGTCGAAGAAGAACTTGGCGTCGGCCAGGCGAGGGCGCACGACGCGCTCGTTGCCCTGAACCACTGCGTTCGCGTCATCGGGGCGGATGTTGCTGACGACCAGGAACCGATTGGTCAGCTTGCCGCCGGCGTCGAGCAGCGGAAAGTACTTCTGGTTGGCCTTCATCGTCAGGATCAGGCACTCGGGCGGCACCGCGAGAAACTGCGGCTCGAACTGGCACAGCAGCACGTTGGGCCGTTCGACCAGCGCTGTCACTTCGTCGAGCAGCGCGTCGTCGTCGATCGGTTTGAGGCCCAACGCACCGGCGGCATGCTGCAGCTGCCGCTGCACGTCGGCGCGACGGTGCGCGAACGACGCGACCACGGCGCCCTGTTCGTCGAGTTGGCGCGCGTAGTGGTCGGCGTTCTGCACCACGATCGGCTCGACGGCCGCCTCGAAACGGTGGCCGCGCGTCTCGCGGCCGGACTCCAACCCGAGCGCCGTGCACGACACGACGTCCGCACCGTGCAGGGCGACCAACCCGTGCGCCGGCCTCACGAAATGCACGGTCTTCCAACCGTCGTCGAGCTGGTAGCTCATCATCTTGGGGATCGGCAGGTTGGCGAGCGTCTCGTCGAGTGCGTTCTGTAGCCCCACGGCCAACAGCACGCCCCTGGCGAGTGAGCGCAGGAACACCGCACGCCCCTTGCCGTCGGCGTCTTCGTGGAGCCGGTCGGGGCCGTCGACGGCGTTCGGCCACAGGCCAACGAGGGACGACCGACCGAGCTTGGCCATCGCCTTGTGCAACGCGGCCGTTGGCTTGCCGGCGGCGTCGAACGCAATCGCCATCGGCATCACCTTTTGCACAACCTCCCGGTCGGCCGCGACCGCACGCACGCCGCTCAAGTGCACTGCCAGGCGCCGCGGCGTCGCGTACGAAGTGATCGCGGTGTGCTCGCTGATCAGGCCCTGGCGCTTCAACTCGTCATGCAGGCGCATGCCGAAGGCCTCGCCGATCCGCTTCAGCGCCTTCGGCGGCAGCTCCTCGACGAGGAGCTCGACCAGCAGGCTCTTGGTGGGCGACATCAGCCGCCTTCCTTGGCCAGCGCCGCCAGCGTCTCGTCGGCCCACGCGCGCGGCGCCATGGGAAATGGAGGCTGCAACCGCGCCCGGCTGTCGCGATAGCTCCTGGCCACCGCGCGCGCGAGGTTGCGGATGCGCCCGATGTATGCCGCGCGCTCGGTGACGCTGATCGCGCCGCGGGCGTCCAGCAGGTTGAACGCATGCGCGGCCTTGAGCACCTGCTCGTAGGCCGGCAACGCGAGCCGTTGCTGCATCAGGTGTTGCGCCTGGCGCTCGTACTCGGCGAACGCGGCCAGCAGGAACTCGACGTTGCTGTGCTCGAAGTTGTAGGCGCTCTGCTCGACCTCGTTCTGGTGATAGACGTCGCGATAGCTGATGCCCGGCGCCCACTGCAGATCGAAGATGCTCTCGACACCCTGGATGTACATCGCCAACCGCTCCAGACCGTAGGTGATCTCGCCGGTGATCGGCCGGCACTCGATGCCGCCGACCTGCTGGAAGTAGGTGAACTGCGTCACCTCCATGCCGTTGAGCCAGACCTCCCAGCCGAGGCCCCAGCAGCCGAGCGTGGGGTTCTCCCAGTCGTCCTCGACGAAACGGACGTCGTTCTTCGTCAGATCGAAGCCCAGCGCTTCGAGCGAGCCGAGGTAGAGGTCGAGGATGTCGGCCGGCGCGGGCTTGAGCACCACCTGGTACTGGTAGTAGTGCTGCAGTCGGTTGGGGTTGTCGCCGTAGCGGCCGTCCTTGGGCCGCCGGCTCGGCTGCACGTAGGCGGCCTTCCACGGCTCAGGGCCGAGCGCGCGCAGAAAGGTCGCGGTGTGGCTGGTGCCGGCGCCGACCTCCATGTCGTAGGGCTGCAGCAGCGCGCACCCCTGGGCGTCCCAGTAGGTCTGCAGCTTGAGGATCAGTTGCTGGAAGTTGAGCATCGCGGCCCTGCCGGCCCTGTTGCACGAGCCGACGATTCTATGGGGCGGCCATGCGGCGCCTGCGCCTTCGGTCAGGCGGTGGCGCCCCGGCGCAGTGCGCGGCGCCGCCACGGCGCGGCGCAGCCCACCAGCCCGAGCGCCAGATACGGCCACAGGCCCGCACGCGAGGCCCACCAAGCGTACGGCGTATTGCCGCGGCGGCCCTGCACGTGCGCGTCGAGCACGCCGCGCGTGAACGGCGCCAGCTGCGCCAGCACCCGAGCGCGGTGGTCGATGACCGCCGTCGCGCCGGTGTTGGTGGCACGCAGCATCGGCCGCTGGAACTCCAGCGTGCGCATGCGCGAGATGTTGAGGTGCTGCTCGATGGCGATCGTGTCGCCGAACCAGCCGATGTTGCTCAGGTTGGCGAACAGGGTCGGCGCGCTCGCGTCGTCGGCAAAGCGCAGCGCGAGCTCGTCGCCGTACAGGTCTTCGTAGCAGATGTTGGGCGCGATGCGCTCGCCGGCAAACGCGAACGACGGCGGGTTGCGCTCGCCGCGCGTGAAGTCGCCCAGCGGAATGTTCAGCAGCGTCGTGAACCAGCGGAACCCCGTGGGGATGAACTCCCCGAACGGCACCAGGTGCTGCTTGTCGTAGCGGTACGGCGCCGTCCGCGCACCGCTGAAACCGAGCACCGAGTTGCTGTAGCCACGGTCGTAGTCGCCCAGCGGCACGCCGACGATCAGCGCGCGCTCAGGCGTGGCAAAGGGCTCGGCCATCGCCTTCATGTAGCCCGGCGCCAGCTCGTCGAGCTGCGAGGGCAGCAGCGGCACCGCGGTTTCCGGCGCGACCACCAGCTGGCCGCGGGCTGCCGTCACGTCGGCCGCCAGCGAGCGCAACGTGGTCGGCAGCTGCTCGACCATGAACTTCTCGTCCTGCGGCACGTTGGTCTGCAGCAGGGTCACGCTAAGGGTGGCGCCCGGAACGCTGTGCGGCCACGGACCCGCCCATGCAGCCAGAGCCAGCAGCAGCACGCTCCCCGCCGTCGCCGCGCGCTGCGACCGCACGTGGGCCCACAGCGCCGCCAGCGCAGCCGCCGCGGCGCCGATGCCGAGCACACCGACCCACGGTGCCAGCACGGCCAGGGGAGAGTCGACGTGCGCGTAGCCCGACGCGAGCCACGGAAAGCCGGTGAAGAGCCACGTGCGCGCCAGTTCGGCCAGCAGCCACGCGGCCGCGAAGCCGGCGACGTCGTGCCCCGCGCTGCCGCTGCGCCAGCGCGCCACCGCGGCCATCGCCAGAGCGAGGTACAACGCCAGTGCCAGCGCCAGCGCCAGCACCGCCAGCGCCGCCATCCAGGCCGGCAGATTGCCGTAGCGGTGCATGCTGATGAACAGCCACCACACGCCCGCCGCCAGCCAGGCGGTGCCGAACGCCAGCCCGAGCGCGGCCGCGCGCCGCACCGAAGCCGCGAACACGCGGTGGGCGAGGCCCGCGATGCACAGCAGCTGCAGCCACCACCAGCCGGTGTGGACGAACGCGATCGTCTGCAGCGCGCCGAGGCCGGCGCTCAGCGACAGGTCGGCCCAGGCAGGCAGCGACCGCCGCCGCGGGAGGTTCAAGCGCCGGTCTCGCGCGAGGCCGGCGCCACCTTGAACCAGCGCACCGCACCGCCGCGCGTGAGCATCACCGTGAACGCCAGGCCGCCGACGCGCACCGTCTCGCCGCGCCGCGGCACGCGGCCGTGCTCATGCGCCACCAGGCCGCCGATGGTGTCGAACGCATCATCGGGCAGCTGCACGCCGAGCGCGCGGTTCACCGCCGCGATGTCGGCGTCGCCGGCCACGCGCTGCGAGCCATCGGCCAGCGTGTAGATGCCCTCGTCCCCCTGGATGTCGTCGTCGAACTCGTCCTCGATCTCGCCGACGATCTCCTCGAGCACGTCCTCGATCGTGATGAGGCCGGCGGTGTTGCCGAACTCGTCGATCACGATCGCCAGGTGGTTGCGGTTGGAGCGGAAGTCGCGCAGCAGCTCGTTGAGGTTCTTCGATTCCGGCACGAACACCGCCGGCCGCAGCAGCGTGCGCAGGTTCAGCTCGGGCGCACGCTGCAGCTTCAGCAGGTCCTTGGCCAGCAGGATGCCGATGATGTTGTCGCGCTGGCCTTCGTAGACCGGAAAGCGCGAGTGGCTGGTCTCGATCACCAGGCCGAGCAGCTCGTCGTAGGGGGCGTCGATGTCGAGCAGATCCATGCGCGGCGCCGCCACCATCACGTCGCCGGCGATCATGTCGGCCATGCGGATGACGCCCTCGAGCATGATGCGCGACTCCGGCGCGATCAGCTCGCGGTTCTCGGCGTCGGCCAGCGTCTCGATCAGCTCGGCCCGCGAGTCGGGTCCCGGCGACAAGAACTCCACCACGCGCTCGAACAGGCTACGCTTGTCGCTGCCGGTTCGGGTTTCGAGCCGCATCGGGCGGCTCTGCTGCGGGTCTGACACGTCGGGTGTCGCAAGTGGACTGGCGCGAGAATACCCGATCGCGCCGGGGCCGAGCCCGGCTTGAAATTCCTTGAGCCGGCGCCAGATGGCCCGGTTCGAACCCGGAGTGTCTCCATGTCGCAAGGCCTGATTCCCGCCACCATCCTGACCGGCTTTCTGGGATCCGGAAAGACCACGCTGCTCAAGCGCGTACTGACCGAGTCGCACGGCCAGAAGATCGCCGTGATCGAGAACGAGTTCGGGGAGGAGAGCATCGACAACGAGATCCTGGTCGCCGACACCGGCGAGCAGATCATCCAGATGAACAACGGCTGCGTCTGCTGCACCATCCGCGAGGACCTGCGCTCGACGTTGGCAAGCCTGGCCGAGAAGAAGCGCAAGGGCGAACTCGATTTCGAGCGCGTGGTGATCGAAACCACCGGCCTGGCCGACCCCGGCCCGGTGGCGCAGACCTTCTTCATGGACGACGAGATCGCCGAAACCTACCTGCTCGACTCGGTGCTGACGCTGGTCGACGCCAAGCACGCCGAAGCGCAGCTCGATACGCGCCTGGAGGCGCGGCGGCAGGTCGGGTTCGCCGACCAGATCTTCATCAGCAAGACCGACCTGGTCGACGCCGGCGAAGTCGATGCCCTCGTGCATCGCCTGAAGCACATGAACCCGCGGGCGCCGCAGTCGAAGGTGCATTTCGGCGAAGTGCCGATCGCCAAGGTGTTCGACCTGCGCGGCTTCAATTTGAACGCCAAGCTCGAGATCGACCCGGAGTTCCTGAACGCCGACGATCACGATCACGATCACGACCACCACGACCATGACGACGACGGCGAGTGCGACCACCCGCACCATCACCACCACGACGATGACGTGAAATCGTTCGTGTTCCGCAGCGACAAGCCCTTCGCCGCGGCCAAGCTGGAGGACTTCCTCGGCTCGATCGTGCAGGTCTATGGCCCCAAGATGCTGCGCTACAAGGGCGTGCTCTACATGAAGGGCAGCGACCGCAAGGTGGTGTTCCAGGGCGTGCACCAGCTGATGGGCAGCGACCTCGGCCCCAAGTGGGCACCCGGCGAGAGGAAGGGCAGCAAGATGGTCTTCATCGGCATCGACCTGCCGCGCGACATCCTGCTCCAGGGCCTGCAGGCCTGCGTCGTCTAGACCGGATTTCACGCCACCAGCAGGTGGCTACAATCCGCGCGCCCGAAACGACGCTGGAATCCCACAGCCGCGCAGAAGAAGCGGGTATAACGTCCCCCGCCAGGAGTGATGTCGATCGTGAGCAAGAGCCCGGCCAAGAAGGCGCCCGCCCGCAAGGCAGCGGCCGGCAAACATCCGCCGGGCAAGGCCAAACCGGTCGCCAAAGCCAAGGCAACCAAGCCGCTGGCCAAGGCCAAGCCGGCTGCCAAGCCAGCCGGCAAGAGCAGCAAGCCGCCGGCCAAGGCCGCCGTCAAGGCCAAGGCGCCCAGCAAGCCCGCGGCCAAGCCCGTCGCCAAGGCGGCACCGACCAAGCCGATCACCGCTGCGAGGTCTGCCAGCAAGGATCACCACCCACCCAGCCCTGCGGTGGCCCCCTCGGCACCGAAGTCCGTGCCCAAACCCGTCGTGCCAGTCGGCACCGTGTCAGTCAGCCCCTCACCCGCGCCGCAACCGGCCACCCTTCCCTTGCCCAAGACCACCAACAAGCCGCAGGCCAGCCCTGCGGCCACTGCCGCCGCCTCACGCTTCACCGAGCGTTTCGCCCCGCCGCGGCCGCCGCAGCGCGTGCTGCCCGAGCCGGTCGAGCCGGTGCGGCCGACCTACAAGGCCGATCCACGTCTCGCCAACGCCTGGAAATCCAAGGCCGGCCGCGACCTCAGCGAGGATGAACTGCTCGCCATGCCCGATGGCGAGTACATGAATGAAAAACAGCTCGAATTCTTCCGTTCCCGTTTGCAGGCGTTGAAGGATGATCTGCTGTCCAACGCCGGGGAAACGACCGAGCACTTGCGCGAGGACACCTCCATCGTGCCCGATCCCGCTGACCGCGCCACCATCGAAGAGGAGCATGCGCTCGAGCTGCGCACGCGCGACCGCGAGCGCAAGCTGTTGAAGAAGATCTCGCAGTCGCTGGCGCGCATCGAGGCTGGCGACTATGGCTATTGCGATGAGACCGGCGAACCCATCGGCTTGGGCCGGCTGCTGGCGCGCCCCACTGCGACGCTGTCGCTCGAGGCGCAGCAGCGCCGCGAATTGAAGCAAAAGATGTTCGGCGACTGACCTCCCGCAGGCAGCGCCCGTCAAGCCCATGGCAGAACAACAGCCGCCCAAGGACGAGAGCTTCTTCCGCAAGGTTGTGCGTTTCGTGGCCAATCCGGCCACCGACTGGGCCGACCTCAATTCGCGCCAGGACGACGGTGGCGAGCTCGACCTCGAGAAGTCCGAGCTCAAGGCGATGATCGAGCGCAAGCGGCGCAACGATTTCGTGCGCAAGCGCGAGTTCGACATGCTGCGCAAGATGCGCCGCGAGGGCCTGTCGCCCGAGCAGCTGGCGGCGCTCGGCCACTCGTCGCGCATCGACGACTCCGAGGTCCGCATCACCGACAGCCCACCGATCCGGGTGGACACCGGCGTCAAGGCCAAGATCGACGAGATCGAGCAGCAGATGACGGGCGACGGCGGCTATGCCGGCAGCCAGAAGCGCACGCCCGAGTTCTACAACGCGCCGACGCAACCCGCATCGCTGCCGGCCACGCTGCGCACGGCGGCTGCCCCGTTCGACGGCGCGGCGGTGGTGGCCACGCCATCGGCCCCCGAGGACGCTCTGCCGGCGTTGCCGGTGCTGACCGACGCCCAACTGCCGCCGGTGGCGCCGCCGTCGCCGGTGGTGATGGGCGGCGGCATGTCGCCCCTGGCACCGGCGAACTCCGCCGCGCTGGCACCGCCCCGCGCCGGGGCCGCGGCTGGCCCGGAGGTCGAGGTCAGCGAGGTCGTGCACGATCCCGAACTCGACGAGGCGGTGATCGCGTTCGCGAACGCCGACTTCACCCAATGTGAGCAAGCGCTGTCGGGCCTGGTGGGCATTGGCGGCGCGCGGGCGCAGCATGCGGAGACCTGGCTGGTGCTGTTCGACCTGCACCGCGCGACCGGGCAGCATGCCAAGTTCGAGTCCCTGGCGGTCGACTACGTGCACCAGTTCGGCTTGTCGCCGCCGCAGTGGTTCTCGCTGCCCAAGCTGGTGGCCGAAGCGGCCGCCGAGGAGAAGCCTTCGGGCGTCCGCTCAGCGGGCGACGTCGGCTGGGTCTGCCCCGAGACGCTCGACGTCGACGCGATCGCGCGCTTGCGTTCGGTGACGCTGCAGTTGCCGCTGCCGTGGGTGTTCGACTGGTCGGGGTTGAAGCGCGTCGAGGCCGACGCGGCCGCCCAGCTGTCGGAGCTGCTGCGCCACTGGGCAACGCAGGCGATCGAGATGCGCTGGCTGTCCGGCGAGCACTTCCTCACCGTGCTGCAGGACGCCTCGCCCACCGGCGTACGCGATGCCGATCCGGCGTTCTGGCTGCTGCGGCTCGACGCGCTGCGCGTCGCCAACCGACCCGACCAGTTCGACGAGACGGCGATCGACTATTGCGTCACCTACGAGGTGTCGCCGCCGTCGTGGGAACGCGCCAAGTGCAGCGTGCGGCTGAGCGGCTCGACGCTGTCGACGCGTTCGCCACCGATGTCGATCGTCAGCGAGGTGTCTAGCTCGTTCGTCGAGTCGAGCATGTCCGACGAGCTGAACGCCGGCGTCCAGGTGGCGGCTGTCGACCTGTCGGGCCAACTGGTCGGCGACATCGGCGCGACACTGGCCAAGCTCGATCGCGAGCTGACCGCCGCACCGATCGTCTCGGTGTCGTGCGCCAAGCTGATCCGCGTGGACTTCGTCGCCGCCGGCGACCTGCTGAACTGGGTGCTGGCCAAGCGCAGCGAGAACCGCGCCGTCAACTTCGTCGACGCCAACCGGCTGGTGGCGCTGTTCTTCGGCGCGATGGGCATCAACGAGCACGCCAAGGTGCAGGTACGCAAGGTCTGAAGCCCGACCGCCGGCGCCGGCCTCCCCGGCCCGCAGAGCAGCAACGCGAGCCCGAGGCATGAGCGAATCCACCGTCTGGCACGGCACCACGATCGTCAGCGTGCGCCGACACGACGGCGCTGGCCCACGCGTGGCGCTGGGCGGCGACGGCCAAGTGACGCTCGGGCAGATCGTCGTCAAGGCTGGCGCGCGCAAGGTGCGCAAGCTGCACCACGACCGCGTACTCGCCGGCTTCGCTGGGGCGACCGCCGATGCGTTCACGCTGTTCGAGCGCTTCGAAGCCAAGCTCGACAAGCACCAGGGCCACCTGCAGCGCGCGGCGATCGAGCTGACGCGCGACTGGCGCACCGACCGCGTGCTGCGGCGGCTGGAGGCGATGCTGGCGGTGGCCGATCGCGAGACCTCGCTGATCATCAGCGGCAACGGCGACGTGCTCGAGCCCGAGCACGGTATCGTCGCCATCGGTTCCGGTGGCGCTTTCGCGCAGGCGGCCGCGCGCGCCCTGCTGGCGCACACGGAGCTGCCGGCGCCGGAGATCGTGAAGCGAGCGCTCGAGATCGCCGGCGAGCTGTGCATCTACACCAACCAGCACCACACGATCGAAGTTCTCGAGTGACCCGCGCAGCGCGTGGGTTCTACGTCGCCATGACCGCCAGCATGACCCCGCAGGAGATCGTCTCCGAACTCGACCGCCACATCGTCGGGCAGCAGAGCGCCAAACGCGCGGTGGCCATCGCGTTGCGCAATCGCTGGCGGCGCCAGCAGGTGGACGACCGGTTGCGCGGCGAGATCACGCCGAAGAACATCCTGATGATCGGGCCCACCGGCGTCGGCAAGACCGAGATCGCGCGCAGGCTGGCGCGGCTGGCCGACGCGCCATTCATCAAGGTCGAGGCGACCAAGTTCACCGAGGTCGGCTACGTCGGCAAGGACGTCGACAGCATCGTGCGCGACCTGGCGGACATCGCGGTCAAGCGCGAACGCGAGGCGGCGATGCAGCGGCAGCGCGTGCGCGCCGAGGACGCTGCCGAGGAGCGGGTGCTCGATGCGCTGGTGCCGCCGCCGCGCGCCGGCTTCGGGCTCGACGCCACGCCCGGCGGCAGCGACAACACGGCGCGCCAAGTGATGCGCAAGCGCCTGCGCGAGGGCGCACTGAACGACAAGGAGATCGAGATCGAGCTGGCGGAGCCGCGCACCGGCCTCGAGATCATGACGCCGCCGGGCATGGAGGAGATGGCCGAACAGATGAAGAGCCTGTTCAGCCAGATCGGCGCGGCACGCAAGAAGTCGCGCAAGCTCAAGATCGGCGAGGCGATGAAACTGCTCGCCGACGAGGAGGCCGCCAAGCTGGTGAATGACGACGAGATCAAGGCCCGGGCGCTGGCCAACACCGAGAACAACGGCATCGTGTTCATCGACGAGATCGACAAGATCGCATCGCGTTCCGAAGTGGGCGGCGCCGACGTGTCGCGCCAGGGCGTGCAGCGCGACCTGCTGCCGCTGGTCGAGGGCACGACCGTCAGCACCAAGTACGGCATGGTCAAGAGCGACCACATCCTGTTCATCGCCTCGGGCGCGTTCCACCTGTCCAAGCCGAGCGACCTGATTCCCGAGCTGCAGGGGCGCTTTCCGATCCGCGTCGAGCTGGCGCCGCTGTCGGTGGACGATTTCGAGGCGATCCTGACCAGCACGCACGCCAGCCTGCTCAAGCAGTACCAGGCGCTGCTCGCCACCGAGGGCGTGACGCTGCAGTTCGAGCCTCTTGCAATCCGTCGGCTGGCGCAGATCGCCTACGACGTCAACGAACGCACCGAGAACATCGGCGCGCGCCGCCTGTCCACGGTGATGGAGCGGCTGCTCGACGAGGTGAGCTTCGACGCCCCCAACCGCGCCGGGCAGACGCTGCGGATCGACGAGACGATGGTCAATGCGCGCCTGGCCGAACTGGCGCGCAACGAGGACCTGTCGCGCTACATCCTGTGAGCGCTCAGGCCTTGGCGGCGGCGATCGCCAACAGGCCGTCGAAGATCAGCGTGTCGACGGTCTCGAGCGCCAGGTCGGTGATCGGCGCCAGCTTGACGGCCGCGCCGCCGCCCATGAACAGCAGCGGCTCGAGGCCGCAACGCGCCTGCAGCCGCCGGTACTGGCGGCGCACAGCGCCGGCAATCGCATAGGCGCCGCCGCTCATCAGCGCGTCGCTGGTGTTGGTCGGAAACTCCACCACTTCCCCGGTGGGCACCTTGAGGCCGGCGGTACCCATCTCGAGCGCCTTGAGCATGAGGCCAAACCCCGGCAGGATCAGGCCACCGAGGAAGCGCCCTTCGGTGTCGAGCGCGTCAACGGTGACAGCGGTGCCCACCATCACCACCAGCACCGGGCGCGCGGGCCCGCGCGCCAGCACGTGCCAGCGGGCTCCGACCAATGCGACCCAGCGGTCGGCGCCAAGCCGCGACGGGTGATCGTAGCCGTTGCTGACCCCTGCCTGGTGCGCGCTGGGCACCACCCAGCGCGGCGCCAGATCCCACAGTTCGAGCTGCTGCTCGACGCGCAAGCGGACGGCCTCGCCAGCCACGATGCAGCCGAGCATCTGCGTCGGCGGCGTCAGGCCTTTCCAATCGGAGTCGGCCAGGTCGTCGATGGTCTCCAGGAACACTGCGCCGTGCGACAACGGCTCGGTGGCCGGCTGCGGGCGCGCGTACAGCGCCCACTTCAGGCGGGTGTTGCCGATGTCGAGCGCCAGGAAGCCCACGCCGCGAGCGTAGCAGGCAAGGCGCCGGCCGGCGTGACTTTCAGCGTTGTTCCGGCCCGGGCAGGCTCAGCAGATGGCGCACATGGCGCATGGTCTGCGCGGCGATGATCATCCGGTGCGGCCGACGCAGGCGCTGCTCCACCTCGTCGAGCAGCGACTCCACGTCGTCGCGGGTGGACGCGCGCTTGAGCTTCATCAACGTCAGCGAGCCCGACACCGGAGCCTGCGCGCGCAGCGCACGCATCAACAATTCGCGCGCTTCCTGCAGCGGACGATCGGTGTCGGCGTCGATCGGTGCGCCCGACAGGGTCGTCCAGCCCGATTCGGGCAGCAGCGACCGCGATGCCGGCAGCAACGACGAGTCGGCCACGGCCTGGCCGGCGTCGAGCGGCAGATCGACGTCCGTCACGGCGGGCATCTCGACCATGCCCAGGCTCACCAGCTCGTCGAACACCGCCGGCTGCACCCCTGCAGCCTGCGCGGTGGCCAGCACCTGCGACGCCGGGCGTTGCCCGTCGACCAGCAGCAACACGGTGCGATGCCGCTGGCTCAAGCCGCGCGAGCGGTGCGCCAGCTCCGCCACGCCATCGGCGGTCTTGACGGGAATCGACTCCTCGATCCGCTGCTGCAACCTCAGGCCCTCCTCGAGTCCCATTCGCTCGCCGCGCGTGCGTGGCGCGCGGCGGGGGCCGCTATTGTCTCCAAACGCGTCGCGCGCCGAAGCCGCTTTGCCACAAGACGGCGGGATGTGTGAACAAGCCGACGCATACTTCGCGCCCATGAGTCGAGCCCCCAAGACCAATGCCCCGCCGGGCCGCAGGACAACCACCGCGACCCAGACCTTCACCGATGCGCAGGCAGCACTGCACCACGCGACCGGGCTGTACGACGACGCGATGCGACGCCTGCGCAAGGCGCTGCAGGGCTTCATCTCGGGCCGGCAGTTCCACTCGCGCGTGCGCGAGTGCTATCCGTACGTTCGAGTGCATACGCAGACGGTGGCGCGCGCCGACTCCCGGCTCAGCTACGGTTTCGTCGAGGGGCCGGGGGTGTACGAGACCACGCTGACGCGACCCGACCTGTTCGGCGACTACTACCGCGAGCAGTTCGCGCTGCTGCTGCGCAACCACCGCGTGGCGCTCGAGGTCGGGCCCTCGACGCAGCCGATCCCGGTGCACTTCTCGCTCGCCGAGACCGACCACCTCGAAGGCTCGCTGAGTGCGGAGCGGCGCCTGCTGATGCGCGACCTGTTCGACCTGCCCGACCTGGCGGCGATGGACGACGGCATCGCCAACGGCACGCACGAGCCCGGCGAGGGGCAGCCGCGGCCGCTGTCGCTGTTCACCGCACCGCGCGTCGACTACTCGCTGCACCGGCTGCGCCACTACACCGGCACAGCGCCGGAGCATTTCCAGAACTTCGTGCTGTTCACGAACTACCAGTTCTACATCGACGAGTTCATCCGGCTCGGCCGCGAGCAGATGGCGCACAAGAAGAGCGACTACACCGCCTTTGTCGAGCCGGGCGATGTGGTCTCGCGACGCGCCGGCACGCCCGCCCAGCCTGGGGACGAGCTCGGCAGCGCACCCACCCGGCTGCCCCAGATGCCGGCCTATCACCTGGTGCGTCCGGATCGGTCGGGCATCACGATGGTGAACATCGGGGTCGGGCCCGCCAACGCGAAGAACATCAGCGATCACATCGCCGTGCTGCGGCCGCACGCATGGCTGATGCTGGGCCACTGCGCGGGGCTGCGCAACACGCAGCAGCTCGGCGACTACGTGCTCGCCCACGGCTACGTGCGCGAGGACCACGTGCTCGACGAGGAGCTGCCGTTGTGGGTGCCGATTCCGCCGCTGGCGGAGATCCAGCAAGCGCTGGAGCAAGCGGTGGCCGACGTGACACAGCTCAAGGGCTACGAGCTGAAGCGCGTGCTGCGCACCGGCACCGTCGCGTCCACCGACAACCGCAATTGGGAGCTGCTGCCGCACCCCGGGCCGGAGCGTCGCTTCAGCCAGAGCCGCGCGATTGCGCTCGACATGGAGAGCGCAGCGATCGCGGCCAACGGCTTTCGCTTCCGCGTGCCCTACGGCACGCTGCTGTGCGTCAGCGACAAGCCGCTGCACGGGGAGATCAAGCTACCCGGCATGGCGAATCAGTTCTACCGCGACCGGGTCGACCAGCACCTGCGCATCGGCATGCGGGCGGTCGAGTTGTTGCGCCGCCTGCGGCTGGATCAACTGCATAGCCGCAAGCTGCGCAGCTTCGCCGAGGTGGCCTTCCAGTAGGGACGCCGGCAGGGCGGCGTACCCGGCGTGTTTCCGCTTGCGCGCGGGGCCCGCGCGGCATACCCTGGTGTCCCCCCATTCATCGCGCAGATACCCGGGGCAGCCTGGGTTCGAGGAGTACGCCCATGCCGAGCCCAGCTTCTCCCAGCATCGCCGCCATCCGCACCCTGGCGTTGGTCGGTCCGGCGGCTGCTGGGAAGACCCTTCTGGCCGAGAGCCTGCTGCACCGCGCCGGCATGATCGGTGCCCTCGGAAGCCTCGAGCGCGGCACCACGGTGAGCGACTACGACCCGTTGGAGCGCCGTGCCCAGCACTCGCTCAATGCGTCCATTCTTCACCTCGACCACGCGGGCACCCGCGTGCACCTGATCGACACCCCCGGATCGCCCGATTTCGTCGGTCAGTCGCTGCCGGCGCTCGAAGCGGTGGAGACCGCGGTGGTCGTGATCAACGCGGCGACCGGTATCGAGCCGATGGCTCAGCGCATGATGGAGTACGCCGCATCGCGGCATCTCGACCGGGTGATCGTCGTCAACAAGATCGACGCCCAGGAGATCGACCTGCCTGGGTTGCTCATGCAGATCCAGGACACCTTCGGCAAGGAATGCCTGCCGCTGAACCTGCCCGATGGCGGCGGGGCGCGCGTGGTCGATTGCTTCTACAACCGCGAGGGCCACAGTGACTTCGGCGCCGTCGAGGCCGCACACCGTGCGCTGGTGGAGCAGGTGGTGGAGGTCGACGCCGAATTCGTCGAGCGCTACCTCAACGACGGCGACGTCGACGCATCGGAGCTGCACGCGCCGCTGGAGCAGGCGCTGCGCGAGGGACATCTGATCCCGGTGTGCTTCACGTCCGCTCGCACCGGCGCCGGCGTGGCGGAGTTGCTCGACGTGATCGTCAAGCTGCTGCCCAACCCGACCGAATCGAACCCGCCCGATTTCCTGAATGGCGAAGGCGATGCCGCGGTGCCGATGCAGGCTCAACCCGACGACAAGGCGCATGTGCTGGCACACGCCTTCAAGATCACCGTCGACCCCTTCGTCGGCAAGATGGGCGTGTTTCGCATCTGGCAAGGCACGGTCACCAAGGACAGTCTGCTCTACGTGGGCGATGCGCGCAAGCCGTTCAAGGTGGGCCACTTGTTCATGCTGCAGGGCAAGGAACACGTCGAGGTGCCACGTGGCTTGCCCGGTGACATCTGCGCGGTCGCGAAGATCGACGAATTGCACTTCGACGCGGTGCTGCACGATGCCGCGGAAGACGATCACATCCACCTGAAGCCGTTGCCGTTCCCGGTGCCGGTGCACGGCCTGGCGATCGAGCCCAAGCGCCACGGTGACGAGCAGCGCATGTGGGAGATCCTCAACAAGCTGGTGGCTGAAGACCCTTGCCTCAAGGTCGAGCACGTCGTCAATACCAACGAGACCGTCGTCTACGGGCTCGGTGAGCTGCACCTTCGCATGCTGCTGGAGCGGCTGCGCGAGGTCTACAAGTTCGAGGTGCAGACGCGGCCGCCGCGCATCGCCTATCGCGAGACCATCACCGCCAAGGCCGAGGGCCACCACCGGCACAAGAAGCAAACCGGGGGCGCGGGCCAGTTCGGCGAGGTATTCCTGCGCGTCGAGCCGCTGCCGCGTGGCAGTGGTTTCGAGTTCGTCGACGCGGTCAAGGGCGGCACGATCCCAGGGCAGTTCATTCCAGCCGTGGAGAAGGGCGTGCGCGACGTACTCGCGGGCGGTGCCATCGCTGGCTATCCGGTGGTCGACGTCAAGGTTACCGTCTACGACGGCAAGCACCACTCAGTCGACAGCAAGGAGATCGCGTTCGTCACCGCGGGGCGCAAGGCTTTCATGGCCGCGGTGCGCGAAGCGCGGCCGATCGTGCTCGAACCGATCGTCAACATCGAGATCACCGCCCCCGGCGACACGATGGGCGACATCACCGGCGACCTGTCGTCCAAACGCGGACAGGTCAGTGGCAGCGCCAACGGAGCGATGGGCGCGATGATCATCCAGGCGAACGCCCCGCTGTCGGAGCTGTCTGGGTACCAGTCGCGCTTGAACGCGATGACTGCGGGGCAAGGCCGCTACACGATCGAGCTGTCGCACTACGAACCCGTTCCCGCGCCCGTGCAGCAGCAGCTGATGAGTCAGTTCAAGGTGAAGGACGAGGAGTGATCGCCCGCGAGCCTGGTACGGCGGCCGCGCGTCCCTAGCGCATCGCGAGACCTTGCTTGCGGACCGGTTTCGGGAACAACGCGTCGAGTTCCGATAGCACCGTGTCGGGGATCGTCGCGTCCTGGCACTGCCAGTTTTCCAGCAGGTGCGGTTCGCTGCCGGCCTTGGGGATCGCCATCACGCCAGGCTGGCGCAGCAGCCACGCCAGCGCAAGTTGCGCAGCTGAAAGATTCAATGGTGCCGCGATGCTGGCCAGCCGCGCGTTCCGCACGATGCGACCGCCGTCGATCGGGCAATACGCCATCAACGGCATGCGCCGCGCGCGCATCTCCGGCAGCAGATCGAACTCGACACCTCGTTCGCTCAGCGAGTAGTAGACCTGGTTGCTCGCGCAGGCGACACCGCCGTGGATCGCGAGCAATTCGTCGAGGTCGTCGACGTCGAAGTTGCTCACACCCCAGTGACGGATCCAGCCCCGCTGCTGCAGTTGCTCGAGGCCGTGCACGGTCTCGCTCAGCGGGATGCCGCCCCGCCAATGGAGCAGGTAGAGGTCAATGGTGTCGAGCTGCAGGCGGCGTCGGCTGGCATCGCACGCCCGACGCAGGCCCGCCTCGTCGCCGTGGTGCGGGTACGCCTTGCTGACGACGCGCAGAGCATCTCGCCGCAGACCGGGCTTGCCCAGACCGCGCGCCAAGGCTTGGCCGAGCACGCGCTCGGCACCGCCTTCACCATACATCTCGGCGGTGTCGAACAGACGGTATCCGACCTCGAGCGCGCGTGCGAGCAGCTCAGTCTCGCGCTCGGCCGCGCGGGCGTTCTCGCCGAAGCGCCACGTTCCGAGGCCAAGCGTCGGCCAGCGTTCGCCGGTTTCTCCGAGCTCGACCGTGTGCAACGAGGGCGCCGCCATGGTTCTCATCCTAGCGAAAGGCGTGGCGCCGCCGCGGCCTCAAGTTGGCCGATGCCAGGCCGATAAGCCGAGCAGGAACGAATCCTCGCGCCACCATGAGCACCGTTTCGGCACCGATGCGCCCCGCACGAGATGTCAGCGGCTGGGTGGCGGCGTGGCGCAACGCCGAGATTCCGGTTCTGCGTGAAACCGCCGAGCAGCTCGAGGAGTTGCGTGCGCGCGAGGAAGAAGTCGATGCGCACCTGCTGGCGCCGGTGATCGGCGCCGACCCGTTGATGTGCCTGAAGCTGCTCGCGCATGTGTCGAACCATCGTTCGTCGCGCTGCGTCACCGACACCGAGACCGCCACTGCGGCGCTGGTGATGATGGGCATCGGTCCGTTCTTTCGCAGATTTGGGCCCCAACCGACAGTGCAGGACAAGTTGGCTGATCAACCGCAGGCGCTGGAGGGCCTGATGCAATTGCTCTTGCGGGCACAGCGGGCAGCGCGCTTCGCGCTTGGCTTCGCGGTGCATCGGATGGACCTCGACGCCGAAGTGATCCACGAGGCGGCGTTGCTGCATGACTTCGCGGAGATGCTGCTGTGGTGTCATGCGCCCGGACTGGCCCTGGACATCGAGCAGCGTCAGCGCGCCGATTCGACCCTGCGCTCGGCCGCTGCACAGCGACAAGTGCTGGGCGTCGAATTGGTCGATGTTCAGCAGGCCTTGATGCGCAGCTGGCACCTGCCCGAGCTGCTGGTCCGGATCAGCGATGACCGCCGCGACAAGGAGCCTCAGGTCCGAAACGTCTTGCTCGCGATTCGGCTGGCCAGGCACACCCAGCGTGGCTGGGACAACGCGGCAGTCCCGGATGACGTGCGGGACATCTCGCAATTGCTGAACCTGAGACCGGAATCAACCGTGAAGTTGCTGCGCGACCTCGACAGCTGAGGACGACTCTCCTCAGGCTCGCGTGCGACTCAGCACGTCGTCGAAGATCGGGGGGTGGAAAGCCAGATGCACGTGGGCGACCCCCGGCACATGGCGATTGGTTGCACCCTCGAGCGTCGCGTTGTGAGCGGGGAACACGATGTTGTCGCAGTGGCCGAAGTAGCAGGTGAACAAGGCACGCGCGGAGTCCAGCTCGCCGGCGTGCAGTTCGCATAGCCAGTCGTTGCCTTCGCGCATCTGGCGCCCGTTCTCGGTCATGGCGAAGCGAGCGAGCCAGGTACCGTTGTGCGGGGTCCCGATCGTCACGATCGAATGAGCCCGCCGCCTGGTTCCCTGTTGCCGCAACCACGCGCGGATGGCCAACCCGCCCATGCTGTGGGCGACGATGACCGGTGGCAAGCCGGTCGCGCGTTCGAGGCGGCCCACAGCCGCTTCGATTGCTGCCACGTAGCGATCGATCGAGCCGAAGACCGGCTCCAAGTTGATTGCGAGGTGAGGCACGTCTGCCCGCCGCAGACGCCGCATCCACGGGTTCCAGAGGCCACGGTTGCACACAAAGCCGTGCAGCAGCAGGACCCCGCGTCGGCCGCCGCCGGTCGGCACGTGATCGAGGACAGCCCGCGAGCGGAACGGCTGGCGCCAGCCGAACACGCGCAGCCCTGTGACCACTTCGCCCCACCACGCCCGACAAAGAGCCGCCGCTGTAGGCCGTGGGACGCCGGGCCCGGGGTCGATGCGCCGCAGCCACGTGAACTCGCCAGCGAGCGCCCAGGCGTGCAGGTTCGCGATCAACATCGCGGCTGCGATGGCGAGCCAAAGAGGCATGCCGCGCTGCCAGACCCACCATGCGGTGGCGAGGGCCAGCGCCGACAGGATGAACACCCACGCTTGCTGCAGTCGCGCCAGCATCGCGTCCGTTCAAATCGGGCGCCGCGAGGCGCGTAGTACTCTGTCGCGGTGTCGCAGTGGTCTACCGCCATCGCCGAGCGTTTGAACCGATTGCGAGGCATCCGCGAGCTTCGCGAAGCCGACACGGGGCTGCGTGGAAGAGTGCTGGCGGTGAAGCGGTATCAGCATGATCGCTTTGCACGCGACTACACGGCACTGCTCGCCGACCCTCGCCACGCCAACGCAGCGCGGTTCTTCCTGGAGGAGCTCTATGGGCCGATAGACTTCGCCGCTCGCGACGCCGAGTTCGAGCGCATTGTGCCGTGGATGGCACGCCTGCTCTCCGACGACGTGATGCGCACGATCGCCGATCTGATCGAGTTGCATGCCCTCACCGAAGAGCTGGATCAGCAAATGGCCACGACGTTGCTGTCAGCAGCCGTGGATGAGCGATCGTATCGCGCCGCATGGCTGCGAGTAGGCCGTCGGACGGACCGCGAACGCCAGCTGGCCCTGTTGCTGTCAGTCGGCCGGGAACTCGATCGGCACACTCGCAGCAAGGTCCTGGCAGGCATGCTGCGCGTCATGCGCGGGCCCGCGCAGGCCGCCGGGTTGGGACGTCTGCAGGCATTCCTGGAGGCAGGCCTGTCTGCTTTCGCCGGCATGGCCGGCGCGAGAGAGTTCCTTCGCGTCATCGAAGCCAACGAGTCGCGCACCATCAGCGACTTTTTCGAAGGAAAATGAAAAGCCCGGCCGAGGATACCCGGCCGGGCTTTTCTGATATTAGCCTGACAATGTCCTACTTTCACACGGGAACCCGCACTATCATCGGCGCAGAGGCGTTTCACTGTCCTGTTCGGGATGGGAAGGAGTGGGACCACCTCGCTATGGTCATCAGGCTTGACTTGTCGCCGCCTTGCGCCCGGCAAAGCGGCCAATTCATAGAATCAAATCAGTTGATTGCGTTACCTTGGCATAACCCTTGACGATCTCGTCAAAATTATAGGGTCAAGCCGCACGAGCAATTAGTACCGGTTAGCTCAACTGGTTACCCAGCTTCCACATCCGGCCTATCAACGTTCTGGTCTCGAACGACTCTTCAGGGGGCTCGAGGCCCCGGCAAGACTCATCTTGAGACGAGTTTCCCGCTTAGATGCTTTCAGCGGTTATCTCTTCCGCACTTAGCTACTCGGCAATGCCACTGGCGTGACAACCGATACACCAGAGGTGCGTCCACTCCGGTCCTCTCGTACTAGGAGCAGGCTCTCTCAATCTTGCAGCGCCCACGGAAGATAGGGACCAAACTGTCTCACGACGTTTTAAACCCAGCTCACGTACCTCTTTAAATGGCGAACAGCCATACCCTTGGGACCGGCTACAGCCCCAGGATGAGATGAGCCGACATCGAGGTGCCAAACACC
>DATJYZ010000103.1:0-11919 GCA_035499355.1 Burkholderiaceae bacterium
GCTGCGTGCCGACCGCATGGCCACGTTCCGCACGGTGACGCTGCCGCTGCTGAAGCCGGGCCTGGCCAACGCGTTCCTGGTCGGCTTCATCGAGAGCATGGCCGACTTCGGCAACCCGATCGTCGTTGGCGGACAGTACAACGTGCTGTCCACCGACATCTTCTTCGCGATCGTCGGCGCGCAGTTCGACCAAGGGCGCGCCGCTGCGCTGGCACTGTTGCTCACCGCCTTCGCATTGATCGTGTTCGTGGTCCAGCAGCGCATGCTGGGCCGCACCAGCTACACCACGGTGGCGGGCAAAGGCGACGCCGGCCTGCCGATGCCGCTGCCCGTCGCGGCAAGGCGTTTGTGCCACGCGGTCGCGCTGCCGTGGCTGGCGTTCACGCTGGTGATCTACGTGTTCGCCTTCATCGGCGGCTTCGTGCGCACGTGGGGACGCGACTTCACGCCGACGCTGGCGCACCTGGTCACCGCGTTCGACCTGCAGCGCGGCGAGCACGGGTGGGTGTGGGCCGGCACCGCCTGGAACTCGCTGTTCACCACCCTCAAGCTCGCGGCGCTGGCTGCGCCGCTCACCGCCGCGATCGGCCTGCTGATCGCCTGGTTGCTGGCGCGCACGCAGTTCGTCGGCCAGCGCGCATTCGAATTCGGCGCGCTGCTGGCGTTCGCGATTCCGGGCACGGTGCTCGGCGTCAGCTACGTGCTGGCGTTCAACGTACCACCGTTCGAGCTGACCGGCACCGCGCTGATCATCGTGTTGTGCTTCGTGTTCCGCAACCTGCCGGTGGGGGTGCGCGCCGGCGCCGCGGCGTTCAAGCAGATCGACCGCTCGCTCGACGAGGCTTCGATGATGCTGCATGCCGGCACCGCGACCACGCTGCGTCGCGTGGTGCTGCCGCTGCTGAAGCCGGCGCTTGCCGCCGCGCTCGTCTACAGCTTCGTGCGCGCGATGACCACGGTGTCGGCGGTGATCTTCCTGGTCACCGCCGAGAACGAACTGGCGACCACCTACATCATCGGCCGCGTCGGCAACGGCGACTACGGTGTCGCGCTGGCGTACTGCTCGGTGCTGATCGTCGCGATGGCGCTGGCGATCGCGCTGATTCAGGGGCTCGTGGGTGAGCGGCAACTCGGCCGCAGGAAGGCGGCCGTGCCATGAGCATCGAACTGCGCGGCGTCACCAAGCGCTACGGCCGCGGCACCGCCCCGCTGGTGATCCACGGCATCGACTTCACGGTGCCCGGCGGCAGCCTGACGACGATCCTGGGACCCTCGGGCTGCGGCAAGACGACGGTGTTGCGCATGATCGCCGGGCTCGAATCGCCGAGCGGCGGCCAGGTGCTGATCGAAGGCCGAGACGTGACGTTGCTGTCGCCGGCCGAGCGCAACGTCAGCATGGTGTTCCAGAGCTACGCGCTGTTCCCGCACATGAGCGTCCTCGACAACGTGCGCTACGGGCTCGACGTCAGCGGCGTGGCTTCCGCGGAGGCGATCCGTCGCGCTCAGGCGGCAATGGATGGCGTCGGGCTCGCCGGCTTCGATGCGCGGCTGCCCAGCGAGTTGTCGGGCGGCCAGCAGCAGCGCGTGGCGCTGGCACGTGCGCTGGTGCTGCAGCCGCGCGTGCTGCTGTTCGACGAGCCGCTGTCGAACCTCGACGCGCGGCTGCGCCGCAGCATGCGCGACGAGATCCGCGCGCTGCAGCAGCGCCTGCAGCTCACGGTGGCCTACGTGACGCACGACCAGAGCGAAGCGCTCGCGGTGAGCGACCAGATCATCGTGATGGAGGCCGGCCGCATCGCGCAGCAGGGCACGCCGCGCTCGCTGTACGAGCAGCCGGCCAGCGAGTTCGTCGCGCGCTTCATGGGCGAGGCGGTGCTGTTCGACGGGCAGGCGACGGCCGATGGCCTGGTGCGGTTGGGGTCGCTGCACTGGCAGCCGCGCCGGCCGGTGCAGGCAGGCCCGGTGCGCGTCGCGGTGCGGCCCGAGGCCTGGCGACTGGCCCGTCACGACGATGGCGGATTGGCTGGCGCGGTGCAGAAGTGCGCCTACCTGGGTGGCAACCAGGAACTGACCATCGACACCGCGCTCGGCGCGGTCTTCGTGATCTGGCCCGAGCCCATGCCCGAGTGGACCCACGGGCAACCGGTGTGGCTCAGCCTGGCCGGACACGGTGTGTCGGTGTTGGCGCGCTGACGCACGGCGCCTCGGCGCTCGCGGCCGATAATCGCGCGGGGCCGTTCTCCTCGCGTCGGACGCGGATCTGGCCGCCGCGGGCGTTGCACCATGAGGGCGTTGCACGATGAATCAGCTCGATCAGCTCAAGCCATTCGCCACCTTCGTGCTGGCCGCAGGCGTTCGATGGTTTCCGCTGACGCCGTCAGGCTCGATCACCTGATCGAGGGTAAGCGCGCGTGATCCGCTGCGACCGCACCGTTGCCTGGCGCGCGCTGCAGGGCCACTACGAAGCTCACGGCCGCGACCTCGATCTGCGCGACGCCTTCATGCGCGATGGCGGTCGTTTCGCGGCGCTGTCGTTGCAGGCGCCCGACGTGTTCGGCGACTTGTCGAAGAACCGCTGGGACACGTTCACCCGCAAGCTGTTGGTCGAACTGGCGCACGAGTGCGGGATGCCGGCGCGGCGTGATGCGATGTTCGCCGGTGCGCCAATCAACACCACCGAAGGCCGCGCGGTCCTGCACACGGCCCTGCGCGCGCCGCGCGGCGCAGGCCCGCACGGCGACGAGGTGCACGCCGTGCTCGACGCCGTGCTGGCGTTCGCCGAGCGCGTGCGCGACGGTGCGGCCGGAGGCGCGCGCAGCGCAGGCGATGTCGCGTCGATCCGCGACGTGGTCAACATCGGCATCGGGGGTTCCGACCTCGGGCCGCAGATGGCGGTGCCGGCGCTCGACGCGTTCGCGACGCGTGACATCGCATTCCACTTCGTCTCCAACGTCGATGGCCACGACATCGCGCCGGTGCTGCGGCGGCTGCAGCCCGAGTCGACGCTGTTCATCGTCGCGTCCAAGACCTTCACGACGCAGGAGACGATGGCCAATGCCGAGGTCGCCAGGGCATGGTTCGTCGCGCAGGGCGGCCGCGACATCGCGCGTCACTTCGTCGCGGTGACCACCAACCTCGAGGCGGCAGCGCAATTCGGCATCGCCACCACGTTCGGCTTCTGGGACTGGGTCGGTGGCCGCTACTCGATGTGGAGCGCGATCGGGCTGCCGATCGCCATCGCGATCGGTGCCGCGCACTTCCGCACGCTGCTCGCCGGCGCCCACGCGATGGATCGGCACTTTGCAGAGGCACCGCTGGAGACGAACCTGCCGGCCCAGCTCGGCCTGCTCGATGTCTGGTACCGGGGCTTCCACGGGTTCGCGAGCCGTTCGGTGGCGCCGTACCACCAGGGGCTCCGGCGCCTGCCGGCGTACCTGCAGCAACTCGAGATGGAGTCCAACGGCAAAGGCGTCGACCTCGACGGCCAGCCGCTGCCGTACGGCACCAGCCCCGTGGTGTGGGGCGAGCCGGGCACCAACGGCCAGCATGCCTTCTTCCAGATGCTGCACCAGGGGACCGACGTGGTTCCGGTGGAGTTCATCGCCGTGCGCGAGCCGTCGCATCCGTATGCGTCGCTGCACCGCAAGGCGCTGGCCAACTGCCTGGCGCAGAGCCAGGCGCTGATGCTTGGCAAGTCCACCGCGCAGGCGCGCTCCGAGCGCGCCCCGAGCGCGTCGGCCACCCTGGACACCGACGTCCTGGCGCGTCACCGCACATTCCCGGGAAACCGGCCGAGCACGACCCTGGTGCTCGACGCGTTGACGCCGCGCAGCCTGGGTGCGCTGATCGCGCTGTACGAGCACCGCGTGTTCACCAGCGGCGCGGTGTGGGGCATCAACAGCTTCGATCAGTGGGGCGTCGAGCTGGGCAAGGCGCTGTGCAATCGGTTGTTGCCCCGATTCGACAGCGGGGATGCCAGCGGTCTGGACCCGTCGACCGCGGGTTTGCTCGGACGCCTGCGCGGCTAGTGCGGGCGTCTCCGGCCCCGATGCGGCCGATTCGCCGTGCGGCTTGGGGCAATTGACCGCGTCCTGACGTCGGGCCGACCCGGGCACGATCCCTGCATCGGTATTTGCTCGGTATGCCGGGCCACCCTGGCTCGGGACAATCCGGCATTGCCCAACTGTCAGGAGAACCATTCATGATCAAACACGCCGTGGCCGCAGCGCTCGCCCTCAGCTTCATCGGGACCGCGCACGCCGGCAAGACGCTCGACGCCATCAATCAACGCGGCCAGCTGGTGTGCGGCGTCAACCCCAACCTGCAGGGCTTCTCGGCGGCCGACAGCCAGGGCAACTGGGCTGGCCTCGACGTCGACGTCTGTAAGGCGATCGCCGCCTCCATCCTGAAGGATGCGAGCAAGATAAAATGGGTGCCGCTGAACGCGCAGCAGCGCTTCGCGGCGCTGCAGTCCGGCGAGATCGACATCTTGTCGCGCAACACCACCTGGACGCTGACGCGCGATGCATCACTGGGCCTGATGTTCACAGGCACTACCTACTATGACGGCCAGGGCTTCATGGTCCCCAAGAAGAGCAAGATCACCTCGGCCAAGCAGTTGAAGGGCGCCACCGTGTGCGTGCAGTCGGGCACGACCACCGAGAAGAACCTCAACGACTACTCCAAGTCGGCGGGTCTCAACATGAAGCCGGTGGTCTTCGAGACGCAGGAGGCCGCCGACAAGGCCTACGATGCCGGGCGTTGCCAGGCCTATACGACCGACGCCTCGGGCTTGGCGTCGATCCGCAACAAGGCGCTGTCGAAGCCCGAGGACCACGTGATCCTGCCCGAGCTGATCTCAAAGGAGCCGTTGGGCCCATCGGTGCGCCGCGGCGACGACGAGTTCTTCACCATCGCCAAATGGGTGGTGTTCGCGCTGATCGAGGCCGAGGAATACGGCATCACGCAGGCCAACGTCGACCAGATGGCCAAGGAAAGCAAGGACCCTGTGGTGCAGCGCATCCTCGGCACATCGGAAGACACCGGCAAGCTGCTCGGCCTCGACAAGGACTGGGCTTACCGCGCGATCAAGGCGGTGGGCAACTACGGCGAGATTTTCGAGCGCAACGTCGGCCCGAACTCGCCGCTGAAGCTGCCGCGCGGCGCGAACAACCTGTGGAGCAAGGGTGGCTTCATGTATGCGCCGCCTGTGAGGTAACGCTGCGCAGACATGGATGGCGGGTTCGCCGAGCGGCGAACCCTGTCCGGTTGATCTTAATGGCAGCCCCACCCAAATCGCGCAGCTGGTCCTGGCGCAGCAAGGCCTTCCGCGGCGTGCTGTACCAGGTGATCGTGCTCGGGTTGATCGTCGCCGCCGGCGCGTACCTGTTCTCCAACACGCTGGAGAACATGCGCGTGCGCGGCATCAAGAGCGGCTTCGACTTCATCTCTCAGCCGGCGGGTTTCGCGATCGGCGAGAGTGTGGTGCCGTTCGACTCGTCGGAGAGCTACGGCAAGGCGTTCCTGGTCGGCCTGTCCAACACCTTCCGGGTTGCGATCGCCGGCATCGTGCTCGCCACGATCATCGGCACGCTGGTGGGCATTGGCCGGCTGTCGCGCAACCTGCTAGTGCGCAGTCTGAGCGGTGCCTACGTCGACCTGATCCGCAACGTGCCGGTGCTTCTGCAGCTGTTCATGTGGTACTTCGTCCTCACCGAGATGCTGCCGCCGGTCGAGGAAGCGTTGCATCCGCTGCCGGGGTTGTTCTTCAGCAAGAACGGCCTGCAGTTTCCACATCCCGAGTGGGCACCGGGCCACTGGGGCACGCTCGCCGGCTTCGTGGTCGGCCTGGTCGGCGCGTGGGGCTGGGGGCGCTGGGTGCAGGCGCGCCACGACGCGACCGGTCAGGCACCGATGTTCGCCCTGCCTGCGCTGGTGATCCTGGTGCTGGCCACCCTGGTCGGCTGGCTGCTCGGCGGCGCGCCCGGCGGGCTCGACATTCCCGAGAAGACCGAGATCAACGTGGTCGGCGGCGGCGCGGTGACGCCGGAGTTCCTGACGGTGCTGCTCGGGCTGACGATCTACACCGCCGCCTACATCGCCGAGGTGGTGCGCGGGGGCATCCAGTCGGTGCCCTACGGCCAGCACGAGGCCAGCGTGTCGCTCGGCCTGACGCGCGCCAAGGAGCTGCGCCTGGTGCAGCTGCCGCAGGCGCTGCGCGTGATCATCCCGCCGATGACCAACCAGTATCTTAATTTGACGAAGAACTCGTCGCTCGCAGTGGCCGTGGGCTACCCCGATCTGGTATCGATCACCAACACCTCGCTCAATCAGACTGGGCGCGCGATCGAATGCATCGCGATCGTGATGGCGTGTTACCTGACGCTGTCGCTACTGACCTCAGCGCTGATGAACTGGTACAACCGCCGCGCGGCGATCAAGGAACGGTGATGGTCGCGGCACCGGCACGCACGTTGTCATGAGCGCGGTGGTCTTCACGCCTGTCGATAGTCGCCCGCCGCCGGTGGCGACGCAGGGTGTGCTGGCCTGGATCAGGCGCAACTTCTTCGACGGCTGGGTGAACTCGCTGGCCACGATCGTCACCGTGCTCGTGCTACTGTGGCTGATACCGCCGCTGTTCGGTTGGTCGGTGCTGCACGCGGTGTTCGCGCCCGACAACGCAGCGTGCCGTGCCGCTCAAGAGCACGGCGCCTGCTGGGGTGTGGTGGCCGAGAAGGGCCGGCTGATCCTGTTCGGCCGCTATCCGTTCGAGGAGCAGTGGCGGCCGCTGGCGGCGTGCGCGATCCTGATCGCGCTGCTCGTCGCCAGCTGCCTGCGCCCGTTCTGGAAGCCGTGGCTGGCGCCTCTGTGGCTGATCGTGCTGGCGGTGTGCTACGTGCTGATGCACGGCGGCGCATTCGGCCTCACGCCGGTCGAGACGTCGCGCTGGGGCGGCTTCCCGCTGACGCTGGCGCTCTCCGTCGTCAGCCTCGCGGTAGCGTTTCCGCTGGCCATCGCGGTGGCGCTGGGCCGCACCTCCAAGCTGCCGGCGATCCGCGCGGTCTGCGTGCTGTACGTCGAGCTGATCCGCGGCGTGCCGCTGATCTCGGTGCTGTTCATGGCGTCGTTCATGTTTCCGCTGTTCATGCCGCACGGCGTGACGATCGACGTGCTGCTGCGCGTGCTGGTGGGCATGACGCTGTTCGCCGCGGCGTACCTCGCCGAGGTGGTGCGCGGCGGCCTGCAAGCCTTGCCCAAGGGTCAGGTCGAGGCGGCACAGGCGCTCGGCCTCACCTACTGGCAGACCACGCGCAAGATCGTATTGCCGCAGGCGCTGCGGCTGGTGGTGCCGGCGATCGTCAACAGCTTCATCAGCACGTTCAAGGACACGTCGCTGGTCACCATCGTCAGCCTGTACGACCTCACCGGCGCGCTGCAACTGGCACTGGGCGACGCCGACTGGCGCAAGTTCTTTCTCGAGGGCCAGCTGTTCGTTGCGGCGGTCTACTTCGTGTGCTGCTTCGCCCTGTCGCGCTACAGCCGCTGGGTCGAGTCATACCTCAACACCGGCATGCGCCGGCAATAACAACAAGGTCGCGACCATGGCCACCGACACGCCGATCATCGTGTTCGACAACGTCAGCAAGTGGTACGGCCAGTTCCACGTGCTGCGCGACATTCAGTTGCAGGTGGCCAAGGGCGAGCGCATCGTGATCTGCGGCCCGTCCGGCTCTGGCAAGTCCACGCTGATCCGCTGCGTCAACCGGCTCGAGGAGCACCAGGCCGGCCACCTCACGGTCGACGGCATCGAGCTGACCGACGACGTCAAGGCCATCGATGCGGTGCGCCGCAACGTCGGCATGGTGTTCCAGCAGTTCAACCTCTTTCCGCACCTCACGGTACTGGAGAATCTGACGCTGGCGCCGATGTGGGTCGGCAAGATGCCGAAGAAGGAGGCCGAGGAGAAGGCGATGACGCAGCTCAAGCGCGTGCGCATCGCCGAGCAGGCGGGCAAGTACCCGTTGCAGCTGTCCGGTGGTCAGCAGCAGCGCGTGGCGATCGCGCGTGCGCTGTGCCTGACGCCCAAGATCATGCTGTTCGACGAGCCGACCTCGGCGCTCGACCCCGAGATGATCAACGAGGTGCTCGAGGTGATGGTCGACCTCGCCAAGCAGGGCATCACGATGCTGTGCGTGACGCACGAGATGGGCTTCGCGCGCCAGGCCGCCGACCGCGTGATCTTCATGGACCAGGGGCAGATCGTCGAGCAGAACACGCCGGTGGAGTTCTTCAACCACCCGAAGACCGACCGCGCGAAAGACTTCCTGTCGAAGATCCTGTCGCACTGACGCGCCGCTGTGCCCGTTGTCTGTCCACCCGACGCGCTGCACGCCAGCGGCGACGCGCTGACCCTGCCGCACGCCGACTGCTATTGGGTATGGCCGGCGCGCTTTCTCGCCGGCTCGCATCCGGCCGGCGTGCTCGGTGCGCTGCTCGACGCCGGGGTCGACAGCTTCGTCGACCTCACCTGCAGCGATCCGGCGCTGGCGCGCTACGCCGCCGCGCTGCCGGCCCACGCGCGTTGGCGCGGCTTCGCGATCACCGACTATGGCGTGCCCGGTCTCGCGCTGATGCACGACATCGTCGACACCATCGATGCCGAGCTGGCGCGCGGCGCGCGGCTGTACCTGCATTGCCACGCCGGGGTCGGTCGCACCGGCACCGCGCTCGGCTGCTGGCTGGCCAGCCAGGGCCTGTCGGGGCCCGACGCGCTGGCGCTGATCGCGCGCAAGCGCAGCACGCTGGCGCGGCTGGCCGTGATGCCGCGTTCGCCGGAGACCGAGGCGCAGCGCGCGTTCGTGCTCAACTGGACGCCGCGCGCGACATGAGCGCGCCGGGCCGCTCCCACGCGCGAATCCCGGGGCGCGCGGCGCGGAGGGTGGTTCGGTGACCCCGGACGACGGCGCACTGCGCGTCGTGTTCGACTTCGGCGGCGTGCTATTCAACTGGCAGCCGCTGCAGCTGGTGCGGCGTTTTCTGCCGCGGCAGGCGACCGACGATGCCGCCTGTCGCAGGTTGGTGGCTCAGGTGTTCCAGGGCTTCGGCGGCGACTGGGCGCAGTTCGATCGTGGTGTGCTCGACGCCGGCGACCTCGTGCACCGCATCGCCGCGCGGACCGGCCTCGTCGCTGACGACCTTGCGGCGCTGGTGCACGGCGTGCCGCCGTCGCTGACGCCGAAGCCCGACACGGTGGACTTGCTGCGGCGACTGCGCGCCGCCGGCATGCCGCTGCACTTCCTGTCCAACATGCCCGCGCCCTACGCCGAGCACCTCGACCGTGCGCATCCCGCGCTGATGGGCCAGTTCGACAGCGGCCTGTATTCGTCGCACGTGCGGTTGATCAAGCCCGAGGCGGAACTCTACGAGCTGGCCAGTCGTCGCTTCGGTGCACCGCCCGGCCGCTTGGTGCTGATCGACGACATCGCGGCCAACGTCGACGCGGCGCGCGCCAACGGCTGGAACGCGCTGCAGTTCAGCGACGCGGGCGGCGCCGAACGAGCCCTGCGCGCCAACGGCTGGTGGCCAGGGGCGTGATCGTCGGGGGTCAGCCGCGCGCGAGCCCGCTCAGGCCTTGCAGCGTCGCCTCGCGCGCCTGCATCACGATCGCCTGCTTCCACGCGTCGGTGTCGGTGTAGAACGCGTCGCGCACCTGGCGCTTGATCGCCCGGCGTTGCTCGGCACTGGCGTGCGGGTGGTTCTCCAGCCACTGGTCGGCGCGCAGCGCGTCGGTCACCTGGAGCACGGACAGCGTGCCGTACTCGAGCGCGATGCCGGTGTACTCGGCCTGCCCGCACTCCTCGTAGGCCGCCAGCCACATCAGCCCGGTGAGCAATGGCGAGGTCGAGCTGCCGTCGTAGATCGACGTCACCCCGTCGCCCCACCAGCGTCGGGCGCGCGCGTAGGCCGCTGCATCGTCACGGCAGGCGAAGATGCGCTCGCCGACTCCGCTGGGGCCCAGGCCGGTGTGGAAGTCGATCCAGCCCAGGCGGGCGCAGCGCCGCCCGTGCTCGCGCAGCACGGCGCGCACCGTGAGGTTGCTCCAGGTCGGCTCGCGGCCGCCGTAGAAGAGGCCTTGGGGGTGGCCATGCTGTCCGCTGGACACCACCGATTGGTAGCCCTTCTCGCCGTGCCGGGCGATGTAGCGCGTCATCGCCTCGGTGGCTGCCGCGGGCGGCGGCCAGCTGTCGGGCACCAGCCAGTGCGCGATCGCATCGTAGGCAGCGTTGGCGGGCAGCGGTTTGCCGAAGTCGTGGAAGTTGCGGTTCATGTCGACGTTCTCGTGCGTCGTACGCCGCCACCACGAGAAGCCGTGTGGATTGAGCGCGTGGATGAAGAGCACGGCGACACCCGATTGCCGTGCGGCCGCGAGAAATTCGCCGTCGCGCAGCAAGGCCACCTGGGCACCCGAGCCGCAGAAGCCTTCGACACCGTGGCAGGCGCTGCTCAACACCAGCAGCGCAGACGCATCGGCCGCGCCGAGGCGGGCCACGTCCATCGCCAGCGCCTCGTCGTCGCGACCGCGCCGCGGGTGCGGGTGCGATTGCACGGCAAGGCCGGCATCGGCGGCGCTGCGCAGGAAGAGGCTCCGCGCCTCGGCGTAGGTCTGGGCGAAGCAGGAGGAAAGGTTGGTCATTCAGAATCCCGAGCCGCGGGCCAGTGTTTGTTTTGCGGATTCGACGAAGGCGCGTCGCACGGCGGCCTGCGAACGCGACGAGAGTTTGCCAGCCAGGGCCACCAGCTCGGCGTTGCGCGCGTCGCCGTTGACGAACACCACGCTGCACGGCGAGCTGGTGGCGCGCGCGCACACCTCGAGCGCGCTCTCCTGGGCCCATGACTCCTTGGATGCCCCGGACGCGTACCCGTAGGCGATGACGCCGTTGCGGCTCTCGCCCATCGCCAGCGCGCTGATCCAGCGCAGGCGTTTCATCGCCGAGCCGAAGCGACGCAACGTGTCGACGTCGGCGTCGCTCTGCGCACCGAGCAGCACGATCAGGGAGTCGGCCAGCGAGGCCGGGCCTGGAGACGCACGCAACGCGGCCTGCGCACGCGCCCAGTCGCTGCTCGCGTTGGCGGTCTCCGCCTGCGCCTTCGGCGACGGTGCCGCAGTCACCGTCGGGCCCTGCGGTCCGGGCGTCGCGGCCGGTGCAGGCGCCGCCGGTGCGGCGCCGTAAGCCGGAGGTGTCGGCGTCGGAGCCTTTGGCGCGATCACCCCTGGCGGCGCGGGTACCGCGGAGGCAGCCGCTGCGGCTTGTTGCTCGCGCCAGGCCCTGACGTTGTTG
This sequence comes from Burkholderiaceae bacterium, assembly GCA_035499355.1. Taxonomy (GTDB): domain Bacteria; phylum Pseudomonadota; class Gammaproteobacteria; order Burkholderiales; family Burkholderiaceae_C; genus JAEUPI01. The sequence goes on from DATJYZ010000103.1 coordinate 11,340, forward strand.
GCCACCGAGCGCAGCGCCACGCTGCGCACCGTGGCCACGTCGACCTCGCCGAGCGAGGCCGTGGCCTCCACGAACGCGCCGCCGCTGAACTCGCCGTCGCGCAACACCACGCGGCAGGGCAGCGGCAGGCCCTCGTTGCAACGCTGCAGCGCGAGCCTAGCTGCGGTGGCCACGTCGACGGCCTTCGATTGCGTGCGCCAGCGCAGCTGCCCTTCGCGCACGCCGAACGCGACCGCGCTGTGCGGCGCGGCCGCGGTGAGCAAGCGATCGAAGTCGGCCAGCAGTTCGCGCTCGTCGGCGCCCTTGACGTCGAGCAGCAGGCGCATGGCCTGCCCGGGCGAGAGCAGGGTCGCGGCATCGAGGCGATTGCGCGCCGCCTGCCAGGGGTCGGGCGCCTTGGGCGGCAGCGGCGCTGCTGTCACGGGTGGCGCCGCCGGGGCGCGCGCCGCCGCCACCGGCACCGCAGGGGCCGGCGCTCGCGGCGTCACGACGGCCATCGGCGCCGGGGCTGGCGCAGGGGGCTGTGGCAGTGGGGCAGGGGATGGTGGTGCGGGTGGCGGTTCGATGGAGGCCGAAGCCG
>DATJYZ010000104.1:0-12497 GCA_035499355.1 Burkholderiaceae bacterium
CCCGCTTGAGCAGCGCGTTGCCGCCGAGCGCGACCACGATGCGCATCTCAGTCTCCCAGCGTCGCGACGAGCAGCGCCTTGATCGTGTGCAGCCGGTTCTCGGCCTGCTCGAACGCGATGTTGGCCTCGGACTCGAACACCTCGTCGGTGACCTCGAGGCCATCCTTGATGCCGTAGTTCTCGGCGATGTCCTTGCCCATCTTGGTTTCGGTGTCGTGGAACGCCGGCAGGCAGTGCATGAACTTGACCTGCGGGTTGCCGCTGGCCTTCATCAGCGCGGCGTTGACCTGGTACTTCATCAGCAGCTCGATGCGCTCCTTCCAGACTTCCTTGGGCTCGCCCATCGACACCCAGACGTCGGTGTGGATGAAGTCGCAGTCCTTCACCGCGGCCTTGGGGTCGTCGGTGATCGTGAGCTTGGCACCGTACCGGGCTTCGAGTTCGCGCGCGATCTTCACGTACTCGTCGGCCGGCCACAGCTTCTTCGGGCCGCACAGGCGCACGTCCATGCCCATCATGCAGCCGACGATCATCAGCGAGTGGCCCATGTTGTTGCGGGTGTCGCCCATGAACGCGTACTTGATCTGGTGGATCGGCTTGTCGCTGTGCTCGCGCATCGTCATCACGTCAGCCAGCATCTGCGTCGGGTGGTACTCGTCGGTCAGGCCGTTGAACACCGGCACGCCGGCGTACTTGGCCAGCGTCTCGACGCCACCCTGGCTGGCGCCGCGGTACTCGATGGCGTCGAACATGCGGCCGAGCACGCGCGCGGTGTCCTTGAACGACTCCTTGTGGCCGATCTGCGAGCCGGCCGGGTCGAGGTAGGTGACGTTGGCGCCCTGGTCGTGGCAGGCGACCTCGAAGGCGCAGCGCGTGCGCGTCGAGGTCTTCTCGAAGATCAGCACGATCTCCTTGTCGACCAGGTGGCGCTGCTCGGTGCGCGCGTACTTGGCGCGCTTCAGGTCGCGCGCCAGGTCGAGCAGGTAGCGGAACTCGCGCTGCGTGTAGTCCTGCACCGTGAGCAGCGAACGATTGCGAAGGTTGAAGGCCATGACGACTTCCTTGATCGAATTGATCCGAAGATGAGTGGCGCTGCTCAGAACGCCGGCTCGCGCGAGATCGGGCAGGTCATGCAGTGGCCGCCGCCGCGGCCGCGACCGAGCTCGGCGCCGCGCACCGTGATGACCTCGACGCCGGCCTTTCGCAGCAGCGTGTTGGTGTAGGTGTTGCGGTCGTAGGCGACCACCACGCCGGGCTCAAGCGCGACGACGTTGTTGCCGTCGTCCCACTGTTCGCGCTGGGCCTGCCAGGCGTTGCCGCCGGTCTCGACGACGCGCAGCTCCTTTAGCCCGAGCGCATCGCGCACCACGTCGAACAGGTGGTCCTTCTCCGCGTGCACCTCGATGCCGCCCTTGCCGTCGGGCCGAGTGCTGTAGCAGCGCACCTGGTCGGACACCTCGCGGTAGGCGGTGACCAGGTCGCGGTCGCAGAAGCTGAACACGGTGTCCAGGTGCATCGCGGCGCGGCTCTTGGGCATCAGGCAGCCGATCACGCGCGACGCCGCCTTCTGTTCGAACAGCTTACCGGCCACCTGGTACACGGCCTGGCGCGTGGTGCGTTCGCCCATGCCGATCAGCACCACGCCCTTGCCGATCGGCATGACGTCGCCGCCCTCGAGCGAGGAGGCGCCGAACGACTGGTCGGCATCGCCCCACCAGATCGTGGTCTTGTCCTTGAAGCGCGGGTGGAACTTGTAGACCACGCGCTGCAGCAGGGTCTCTGGCTTGCGCGCCGGCCAGTACATCGGGTTGACGGTGACGCCGCCGTAGATCCAGCAGCTCGGGTCGCGCTGGAACAGCGTGTTGGGCACCGGCGGCAGCAGGAATTCGGTGGGGCCGTAGGCCTCCTCGAGCATCGACGCCCATTCGCTCTTGGGCACGTCGAGCACCGCGATGCCGCCGATCAGGTGTTCCGCGAGCTTCGGCGCCGGCATCTCGTCGAGCCAGGCCCGCAGCGGCTTGACGCCGAGTCCGACGTCGTCGACCGTCAGGCGCCGATCGAGCACCCAGGCGCGCGCGGCCTTGTCCTGCAGCGTCTCGGCCAGCATCTCGTGCAGGTCGATCACCTCGGTGCCGCGTTCGCGCATCTTGAGCACGAAATCGTGGTGGTCGCGCTGCGCCTCGGGCACCCACAGCATGTCGTCGAACAGCAGGTCGGCGGCATTGCCCGGCGTCAGCCGCTGGTGCGCGAGGCCCGGGCGGCACACCATCACGGTGTGCAGTTTGCCGACTTCGCTGTGAACTCCCGGTTTGTGCATGACTCGCTCCCGTGTCTCCGTCGTCAGGCCCGTCGATTGCGACTCGCCGCTGCCATGGTCAATCGGGCAACGCCACCAGCTGGAAGAAGTCGACGGCGTCGCTGCGCGGCGCACCGAAGTTCTTCGTGTAGATGCGAGCCAGCTCCGGCGTCCGGTACAGGCGGCTCAGAGCCCGATCGACAACGAGCCGGAAGTCGTCGTCGTTGCGGCGCGTCGCCAGCGCAACGATATCGCGTCGAAACAGCACGTCAAGCACCACGATGTCCGACGCGCCGCCGCCAGCCACCGCGTCCAGCAGCATCGCGCGATCGTTGATGAACGCATCGGCACCGCGCGAGGCGAGCAGCTGCAACCCGGCCGCCGAGTCCTTGACCTGCACGACTTCGGCGACGATGCGTCGCTCCTTCAGGCGGCTGGCCAGAGCCTTCTCGATGACCGTGCCGCCGACCACCGCCAGCACGGCGCGCTGCGGCGCCTGATCCGAAGAACCCCGCCACGCCGGGCCCGATGGTTGACGGCCCGACAGCGCCTGCGCGATGCGCGCGGCGGTGTCGGTGCGGACCGCCGCGGTGGTGCCGCTGAGCATGATCGGAATCGAGAAATCCACCAGCGCGCGGCGCTCGAGCGTGGGCACCACGCCGCACAGCAGATCGGCCTTGCCTTGCTCGACGGCGCGAAACGCCTCGTCGCGCGACAGCGCCACGAACTCGACCGCCAGCGTCGCGAGCTTCAGCTCGCTCTTCACCGCATCGGCAACCTGAGCGCACAGCTCGATCGCGTAACCCGAGGGCTTGCCCGACGCATCGGCGTAGGCGAACGGCCGCGCATCGCTGGCGTAGCCGAGCGTCAGCTTGCCGGTGTCCCTGACCTTGTCCAGCGTGCCGGCCGCCCACGTGGGAGTTGCCGTGCCCAGGCACATCAGCGAGCAGATCAGTGCGGCGCGCCAAGAGAGGCGGCGCGGCGCGTTCGACGTTGTGGTTTGCATGGTGATTCCTTTCGCAGCGGCTTCAGGACGCACGGGCCACTGCCGGCGCGGCGGTGAAGCGCGGCGCCAGGAAGCCGTAGACCAGATAGCCGATGGCCATGACGAGCATGCCGCCCATCACGGCATCCTTGCCCGAGGCCCACAGCGCGTACACCGAGTACAGGATCGCCACCACCGCGACGAAGACGTTGATGCGCCACGTTCGCTGGTCGACCTTGGCGTCGCGCATCATCACGAACAGGGCCGACAGCGCGATGATGTAGGGCAGCACGTTGGTCACCACGGCCAGATTCACCAGCGCGGAGAACTGCTCGCTCAGGTTGGGCGAGATCGTCGACAGCGCCATCACCGACTGCAAGATACCCATGATCACCATGCCGGCGATCGGCGCGCCCATCGAGTTGGCCTTGCCGAAGATGGCGGGGAACATCTTGGTGTCGGCAGCATCCTTGGCGGTCGTGGCCAGCGTGAACTGCCAGCCGAGCAGCGAGCCGACGCAGGCCATCACGGCCAACGCCATCACGATCGAGCCGATGGTCGGATTGAACATCTTGGCGTAGGCCAGGCCGAACGGGCCGGTCGATTCGGCCAGCTCGGCGTTGGGCACGATGCCCTGGATCACCGCGGTCGACAGGATGTAGACCGCGGCGGCGCCGAGCGTGCCGAACATGCACGCCAGCGGCACGTCGCGCTTGGGGTTCTCCACCGCCGAGGCGTTCTGCGATGCCGACTCCATGCCCAGGAAGGCCCACAGCGTGAGCGAGATGCTCGAGCCCATGCCCTCGCCCAGGCTGATGCCCTTGGGGTTCCACGCCGCCGCGAAGACATCGCTCTTGAACCAGATCCAGCCGGCGATCGAGATGAAGCCCACCGGCAGGATCACGCCCCACACGGTGACTGCGCCGATCTTGCCGGTGAGGCTCGGGCCGCCGAAATTGGCCACCGTGGTGATCCACAGCAGCGCGATCACGCCGGCGCAGGTGGCCGCCGGCGAGGCGGTGAGCGCCGGGAAGAACGCCGCCAGGTAGCCGAGCGCCGAACTCGCCACCGCCACGTTGGCGATCGCCAGCGACAGGAAGTACAGGAAGAAGACCTGGAAGTAGCCGTCCTTGCCATAGGCGTCTTCGGCGTACGCGGCCAGGCCGCCGGTGCGTTGGTTGAAGATGCCGGCCTGCGCGAAGCCGTAGGCGATGGCCAGCGAGCCGAGCGCGGTGACGAGCCACGACAGCAGCGAGATCGCGCCGACCTTGGCCATGTTCGACGGCAGCATGATGATGCCCGAGCCCATCATGTTCACCGTGACGATGAACGTCAGCTGCGCGACGTTCATCTTCTTTTGCTGTTCGGCCATGAGGCGCTCCTTATCGTTGATGGGCTGCTTCGCGCACCACGTAGGTGTGGAACTTGATGCGACCGTCCACCCTCTCCTGGTACACACCCTGCACTTCGTAGTTGAAGCCGGGAAAGCGGTTGAACGACTCCTCGAATGCCTTGAAATAGTCGAGCATCGGCTGCGCGCGTGCGTCCCAGCGCTCGCCGGGCACGATGACGCCGATGCCCGGCGGGTAGATCAGCGCCAGCGTCGCCGCAACGCGGCCCCTCACCTCATCGAGCGGCAGGTAGTCGACGTCGTTGCCGACCAGTGCGCGGTAGGCGTCCTGCGGCGACATCGCAAGCTCCGGGAAGCTCGACGCGCGGAAGCACTTCTTCTGCAGTTCCTTGATGTCGCAGCCCTTGTAGAAGGCGTGCATCTCGGTGCAGACCTTGCGGATGGTGTAGCCGGCGTAGCGCTCGCTGTTGGCGGCGTACAGCGAAGGCAGCACCTCGGCCAGCGGGGCGTCGGCGTCCCACAGGTTCTTGAACTTGACCAGCTTGGCGATCAGGCTGTTGAGCTTGCTTTCGTCCTCCGCCGGGGTCATCAGGAAGAGGATGCTGTTGAGATCGCACTTCTCGGGCACCACGCGCTGCTCGCGCAGGTAGTTGGCCACCACGGTCGCAGGCACGCCCCAGTCGAGGTAATAGCCGGTCTTGCGGTCGATGCCCGGGGTCAGCAGCATCAGCTTGTTAGGGTCGACCATCGCGTACTCGGGCGCGTAGCCGGCGTAGCCGTGCCAGGTCGACTCCGGATGGAAGTTCCAGCACTGCTGCTCGCGCTTGATCAGCTCGGTGGGCAGGCTCTCCCACGGCACGTCGATCGCGTCGGGGCCGAACGACGAGCGGCGCACCGTCACGCGGTCGGGCACGAAGGGGTCGAAGAACCACTGCTCCTGCGTGTCGCGCGCGGTGCGTGCGTAGTGCTGGCCGAACTCGCGCAGCTTCTTGCGCGTCTCGATGCCGAGCGCGATGCAGCGGTCCCACAGCATCTCGCCGGCCTTGCCTTCGTGGATCTTGGCGTTGACGTCGAGCGACGCGAACAGCGGGTAGAACGGCGAGGTCGACGCATGTTGCAGGAACGATTCGTTGAAACGCTTGTGGTCGATGTGGCGCTTCTGCCCCTGCAGGTGGTCGTCGCGCTTGTGGATCTGGCTGGCCTGCGAGAAGCCGGCGCCCTGCTTGTGCACCGACTGCGTCGAGAACAGGCCGCACGTCTCGGGCTTGAGGTCTTTCAGCCGCATCGGGCTGTGGCCTTCGAACAGCGGGTGGAAGGCGTTGTAGCCGATCCACGCTTCGTCCCACAGCACGTAGTCGCACAGGTGGCCGATCTTCTCGAGCACCTTGCGCACGTTGTAGACCGTGCCGTCGTAGGTGCACAACTGGATGCACGCCAAGCGGAACGGCCGCGGCGCATCGGCCAGCTTCTTGTCGGTGACCAGCGGGTTGCGGCGGATCTGCTCGCGCAGGTTGATCTCGTCCCACGCCTCCCAATCGACCGCACCGATCATGCCGAACGGGTTGCGCGCCGTCGGCAGAAAGATGGGTGTGGCGCCGGCCTGCACCAGTGCGCCCTGGTGCAGCGACTTGTGGTTGTTGCGGTCGAACAGCACCAGGTCGCCGCGGCGCAGCACCGCGCCGGTGACCACCTTGTTCGACGAGCTGGTGCCGTTTAGCACGAAGTACGTGCGGTCGGCGCCGAACACCTGCGCCGCGTGGGCCTGCGCCTCTTCGGCGGCGCCCTCGTGGATCAGCAGGTCGCCGAGCTCGACATCGGCGTTGCACAGGTCGTTGCGGAAGATCGCTTCGCCGAAGTGCTTGAAGAACAGCTGCCCCGGTGGCGACTTGCGATAGAACTGCCCGCCCTGGTGGCCCGGGCAATCGAACGCGATGGTGGCCTTGCCGTCGTAGGCCATCAGCTTGCCGAAGAACGGTGGCAGCAGGCTCATGCCGTAGCGCACCGCACTGGCCACCACCTGCTTGGCGTAGAACTGCGGCGACTGCTGGCCGAGGTAGATGTAGCCTTCGACCTCGCCGAGCCCACCCACCACCGGCAGGTCGGTGAGGCGGTGCGAATCGGCCAGCGCCCACAGCGGCGTGCGAAAGCCGATGCCGCGCAGCTGGCGAAGAACCGCCTTGGCCTGCTCGAGGTGCGCGCCGTCGGTCAGGACGACGTAGGCGCCGACCGATGCGTCCTCGGTGAGGTCACGCTCGAAGACGCCGCTGACCTCGACCTCGTAGCCCTCGGCTGCGATCTGCGCCACCAGCTCCTTGGTTTGTGCGTTGGCGGGGTCGACGAGCGCCACGACCTTGAGCAACTTGCCGAAGGGGATCGGGACCACCGGCGGCTTGATCTCGTAGTTGGAGTAGCGGTTCAAGAGCTCACTCCTTGACGCAATCGACCAGCCAGGTCTTGTGCCCTTTGGCGTCGCGGTCGAAGCGCAGACCGTGGATGTCGGCCTCGAAGCCGGGGAAGCGGTCGTCGGTGTCGCGCGCGAACTTCAGGTAGTCGACGATCGACGCCGTCACGAAGCGCTCGCCCGGCATGATCAGCGGGATGCCCGGCGGGTACGGCACCAGCATCACGGCGGTGACGCGGCCCTTGAGCTTTTCGATCGGCACCGGCTCGACCGCGCCGTGCACCAGCGCGTCATAGGCGTCGGCCGGCTTCATCGCCGGCGTCGGCAGCTCGGTGTACATCGCGTTCATCGCCACCGCGGTGTCGTTGTCGCGGTAGCACGCGTGCAGCGAGTCGCACAGGTCGCGCAGGCCCCAGCCCGCATAGGCGCTGCCGGCTGCCGCGGCCACGCTGGGCAGCGTCTTGGCCAGCGGCGCGTTGCCGTCGTAGTCGTTCTTGAAATCGACCAACGCGTCGACCATGGTGGCCCACTTGCCGCGCGTGATGCCGAGCGAGAACAGGATCAGGAAGCTGTACAGCCCGGTCTTCTCGACCACCAGCCCGCGCTCCCACAGGTACTTGCTGACCACCGCTGCCGGGATGCCGCTCTTGCCGAGCTTGCCGCCCTTGCCGAGGCCCGGCGTCAGCAGCGTGACCTTGATCGGGTCGAGCATCACGTAGTCGGGCGCCAGCGCGCCGAAGCCGTGCCAGTCGGCCTTGGGGTCGAGCACCCAGTCGGCGGTCTTGGGCGGCTTGTCGAGATCGAGCTTGGTCGGTTGCCAGACCTCGAACCACCAGCCGGCCTTAAAGCTCTTGCCCACCGCGTGCAGCGCGCGGCGGAAGTTCATCGCTTCGTCGTGCGTCTCCTGCACGATCGCGCGGCCGGCCGCGCCTTCCATCATCGCCGAGCTGACGTCGAGCGACGCCATGATGCCGTAGTGCGGCGACGTCGAGCCGTGCATCATGAAGGCGTCGTTGAAGCGGGTGGTGTCGATCTTGCGCTTCTCGCTCTCCTGGATGTGGATCATCGAGGCCTGCGAGAACGCGGCCAGCAGCTTGTGCGTCGAGTGGGTGGCGAACACCAGCGTGTGGTCGGCGCGCGGATGGCCGCGCGGCACGCCCATCGCGTGGCGGCCGGCGTAGAACTCGTGGAACGCCGCGTAGGCGTACCAGGCCTCGTCGAAGTGCAGCGCGTCGACCTGGTCGGCGACCGTGGCCTTGATCTTCTCGGCGTTGTAGCACAGGCCGTCGTAGGTGGAGTTGGTCACCACCGCGATGCGCACGCCGCCCTTGGCGCGGCGCGCGATCGGGCTGGCGGCGACCTTCTTCTTGATCGCCGCCGGTGAGAACTGGTCGAGCCCGATCGGGCCGATGATGCCGTAGTCGTTGCGCGACGGCGTGAAGTAGATCGGCGTCGCGCCGGTCATGATCAGCGAGTGCAGCAGGCTCTTGTGGCAGTTGCGGTCGACGATCACCAGGTCGTCGCGCCCCGCCATCGAATGCCAGACGATCTTGTTGGCGGTGGAGGTGCCGTTGGTGACGAAGTAGGTGTGGTCGGCGCCGAACACCTTGGCCGCGTAGGCCTCGGCCGCCTTCACCGGCCCGGTGTGGTCGAGCAGCGAGCCGAGCTCGGGCACCGACACCGACAGGTCCGAGCGCAGCGTGTTTTCGCCGAAGAACGCGTGCAGCGCGTAGCCGACCGGCGACTTCAGGAAGCCGACGCCGCCGGCGTGCCCCGGCGTGTGCCACGAATACGCCGAGCGCTCGGCGTGGTGCGCCAGCGCCTTGAAGAACGGCGGCAGCAGGTTGGCCAGGTAGTCCTCCGCCAGCCGCATGATCTGGCGCGCCAGGAACTCGGTGGTGTCCTCGTACAGGTAGAGGATCGCGCTCACGTCGCGCAGCGCGTCCGCAGCACCGGGCGCGTCGCCGCGCAGCGCCGCGCTCTCGCCCAGCGCCACGATCGGCAGCCCCGGTGCACGCTCGTGCACCGCCCTCAACTGCGCCACCACCTTCTTCAGCGCGCCGGCATCGCCGCGCGTGCCCTCGGCGTCGAACGCGATCGCCGCCAGCCCGCGGTGCGTGCCGGCCACGATGCCGGCATCCTCGCGCGTGTCGACGAGGATGGTCCTCCAGCCGCCGTGCTCGAGCTGCTGCTGGATCTGGCGCAGCCGCACCCCGGCCACCGACTGCGCGGCGACGTCGCGGTGCGCGATCAGGATCGGAAAGCTCCGCTTGAACTGCTCCATGTGTTCACCCGGTTCAGAACGACACGCGGGTCGACCACTGCACGCGCGAGTCGTTGGCACTGGCACCACCCTTGTCGGACTTGCGGCCCCAGATGAACTCGCCGCCGGTCATCACGTTCTTGGTCAGCTGGTACAGCACGTTGGCCGACGCGTAGCTGCCGCGGCGGAACGCACTGTCGAACTGGCCGTCGGTGGTGTTTTGCTTGTGCTCGCTGGCGCCGATCGCCGACGTCCACTTGTCGCTCCACGAGTGGTTGTAGTACAGCATGTAGCCGTACGACGTGACCGCCTGCCCGTGCAGCGTCGCGTCCGGCGCGATGTCGATGCCGCCGTCGTTCATGTAGCTGGCGATCGCCTTGCCGGCGACCACGCCCCAGTTGAACTGGCCCTGCTTGGTGATCTTGACGGTGCCGGTGACGTTCATGCCGTAGCCGGTCAACTGCTTCGACGGCTCGCCGTCGGCGCTGGCGGTGTTGTGATAGCCCACCGAGCGCAGGATGCCGGCACCGCGTACGTAGCCCCAGTTGCCGGCGTAGCGGTACGACACCACCAGATCGGGCCACTTGTTCTTCGGCTGGATGCCCGCGCCGAGCTCCGGCGCCACCGCGGTCACCTTGCCGGTGTCGATCGCCGAGTTCGGTGCCTCGAGCGAGACCACCAGCGCCTGGCTGTCCGTCGTGAACGGCGTGATGCGGAACTGCGGGTTGCGCACGAACGACATGCCCGACGGCCCCCAGTAGTCGATCGTGTTCGGAAAGATGCCGATGTCCATGAAGTTGGAATCGGTCTGCCCGGCGCCGTACATGCCCATCTCGGCCCACGCGCGCAGCCAGTGGATGTTGGTGCCGCCGTCGGTGCCGAAGAGGTCGAACGCGAGATCGGTCTTGACCATGCCCATGCTGGTCGGAATGAACGCGCGCACGCCGAGGCTGGATTGCCGGATGCTGAACAAGAACTGGCCGTTCTGGCCGCAGCCCGGGTCGTTGGCGCCGCCGCCGGGGCAGTTGATCGGAATCTGCGACGGCCGCAGCGTCGCCGCCCAATCGGGCGCCATCTTGTTGAAGTCGTAGATCGCGTCGATCATCGCCTGGCCGTAGACCTCGACGCGCGCGTCGCCGACATTGGGCGCGCCGGTCTCGCCAGCCGATCCGGGCGCCACCACCGGCGCGCCGTGACCCGCATACGCGGCACCACTCACCGCCCACACCGCGAGGGCTACTGCGTTGCTTCTCATGCGTTGTCTCCTTCTGTGCCGAGGTTTGCCGGCCACGATGCATTCGGCCGGTCTACGTGCAGCGCGTGCAAAACGTAGCGCACACGCGTCCTATGCGCTTGATCTAGGTCAACTCGGGCGGCAAAGCCTATAGGACCTCGGTCCCATGTTTCAGGCCACTACAATCCGCGCCGCGTTGGCGCAGCGCAGCAACCGATCATCGATGGCGTCGGTCGCAAGGAAGGTGACATTTCAATGAACAAGCGCGATTTCGACGACCACACCATGACGCGACGCGACGTGCTCGCGCACAGCGCCGCCGCACTCGCTGGCGGCGCGTTGCTCGGTGCCACGGCGCCGCTGCGCGCGCAGGCACCGGCGGTCCAGTCGAAGCGCGACGCGCGACCCAACATCCTGTTCGTCTTCACCGACCAGGAGCGCTATTTCCGGCAGTGGCCCGCGGGCCTGAGCCTGCCGGGACACGAGCGCCTGCAGCGCAGCGGGATCGCGTTCCACAACCATTACTGCCCGGCGGTGATGTGCACGTCGTCGCGCGCGGTGCTGATGACCGGGCTGCAGACCGCCGACAACCGCATGTTCGAGAACGCCGACGCGCAATGGGTGAAGTCGCTGTCGACGTCGGTGCCGACGGTCGGCCACATGCTGCGCAAGGCGGGCTACTACACCGCGTACAAGGGCAAGTGGCACCTCAACAAGGAGTTCGAGAGCACCGACCCCGACCGTCTCTTCACCACCGAGATGGACGCCTACGGCTTCTCGGACTACGCCTGGCCGGGCGACGTGCTGGCGCACGCGCTCGGCGGCTACAAGTTCGACCACATGATCGCCGGCAGCGCGGTCTCGTGGCTGCGCAACAAGGGCCGGCCGCTCGCCGACGAGGGCAAGCCATGGTCGCTGACCGTGAGCCTGGTGAACCCGCACGACATCATGTACCTCAACACCGACGCGCCCGGCCAGCGCGTGCAGGACACCGGGCACCTGATGATGCACAGCGAGCGCGTGCCCGATCACCCCGACTACCGCCGCACGTGGAACGCGCCGCTGCCCGCGAGCCTGCACCAGCCCTTCGACGAGCCCGGCCGGCCCAGGGCGCACGGGGAGTACGACAAGGCGTGGGGCTTCACGCTGGGCCGCATCCCACCGGAAGACACGCGCTGGCATCGCTTCACCGACTACTACCTCAACTGCATCCGCACGGTCGATGCGCAGGTGGCCACGCTGCTGGCCGAGCTCGATGCGCTCAAGCTGAGCGACCGCACGATCGTCGTCTTCACCTCCGACCATGGCGAGATGGGCGGCGCGCACGGCCTGCGCGGCAAGGGCGCGTTTGCCTACGAGGAGAGCCTGCACCTGCCGTTCTACGTCGTGCACCCCGACGTGCGCGGCGGTCAGGCCTGCCGCGCGCTGTCGAGCCACATCGACGTGGCGCCGACCTTGCTGTCGCTGGCCGGCATGGACCGCACGCGCAGCAGCGAGTTCGCCGGCCGCGACCTACCGGGCAAGGACCTGAGCCCGGCGATCGGCAAGCCCGCCGCCAGCGGCGTGCACGCGGTGCGCGAGCAGATCCTGTTCACTTTCAGCGGCGTCGCGCAGACCGACTCCGGCCTGATGCGCGTGATCGCCGAAGGCACCGTCGCCGGCAAGGACCAGAAGACGGCGATCCAGGAGGCCGGCTTCAAGCCCGACCTGCTCAAGCGCGGCAGCGTGCGCGCCACCTTCGACGGCCGCCACAAGTTCGCGCGCTACTTCTCGCCGGTGCAGCGGCACCGGCCGACCACGGTCGACCAGCTGTACCAGATGAACGACCTCGAGCTGTACGACCTGCAGAACGATCCCGCCGAGATGAAGAACCTGGCGGCGGCCAAGGGCGCCAACGACGCGCTGGTGGCGTCGATGAACGACAAGCTCAACGCGGCGATGGACGCCGAGTTCGGCAAGGACGACGG
>DATJYZ010000105.1:0-8543 GCA_035499355.1 Burkholderiaceae bacterium
CGCGGCGGCGCCCAGGGGCAGCCGGTTGGTGCGCCGGCGCACGTCGGCCAGGCGCTCGGCGTCGCGCGCAAACATCTCCACGTAGGCCAGCAGGTGGTGCGCGAAGCTGACCGGTTGCGCCACCTGCAGGTGGGTGAAGCCGGGCATCACGGTGTCCACGTTCGCCGCCGCTCCTTCGAGCAGCGCCTTCTGCAGCTGCAGCAGCAGCGCCGCCAGCGCATCGATCTCGCCGCGCAGCCACAGGCGCAGGTCGGTGGCCACCTGGTCGTTGCGCGAGCGCCCGGTGTGCAGCCGCTTGCCGGCGTCACCCACCAGCTGGGTCAGCCGCGCCTCGATGTTGAGGTGCACGTCCTCGAGCTCGAGCTTCCACGCGAACGTCCCGGCCTCGATCTCCTGCGAGATCTGCGCCAGCCCACGCTCGATGTCGGCCAGATCCTGTGCGCCGATCACCCGCTGCTGGGCCAGCATGCGCGCGTGGGCCAGGCTGCCCGCGATGTCGGCGCGCCACAGGCGTTGGTCGAAGGCGACGCTGGCGGTGTAGCGCTGCACCAGCGCATCCATCGGTTCGGTGAACAGCGCGGACCAGGGCTGTGATTTCTTGTCGAGCGGGTTGTGCGCCATGGCGTCTCGCGCTGCGGATCAGCCCGTATTATCGGCCGGCACCCCTGTGCAGAGCCCGCGCTGCCCCACCCTTGAGCACCAAGTCGTCCATGTCGGCGCCGACCACCAAGCCGCACGAGAGCCGGCCCACCAGCCTGTGGCCGACCTCGACGCGGCCCGGCGAGCTGGCGCGGCACACCGCGTTCGACGTCAGCGAATTCGAGGATCCCAACGTCAGCCGCGCGCGGCAGGTGGCGCGCGTCAGTGAACTGTTCGATCTCTGCCAGCCGACGCTGGTGCTGCGCGTGGTGCTGTTCGTGCAAATCGGCGTCGCGGTGGCGGGGCTGGCGGCGTCGAGCAGCGCGCAGCAGTGGCTGGCCCAGCTGGCGATGCTGGCCTTTCCTGCGCTGGCGGGCACGCTCTTGTGGCTCGCGCTGGTGTGTGCGCTCAAGGCGGTGTGGGCCCGCGTCGCGCCGTGGCAGCGTGCCGTCGCGGCGGTGCTGATCGGCGGTGCCACCGCGGTGGCCGGCTGGTCGTTGCTGCTGCCGCTGGGCATGGCCAGTGCTGGCGCGTGGCCGCTGGCGACCACGGCGCTCAGTGGCATGGCATTCGCGTCGCTGGTGTGGGTGTGGCTCGACCAGCGCGCGCGCAGCGCCAGGCCGGCCGACGCCAGCGCGCGGCTGGCCGAGCTGCAGTCGCGCATCCGACCGCACTTCCTGTTCAATGCGCTCAACACCGCGGTGGCGCTGGTGCAGATCGATCCCGAGCGCGCCGAGAGCGTGCTTGAAGACCTGTCGCAGCTGTTCCGTGTGGCGCTGGCCGAAGTGGGAGCGTCGGTCACGCTGGCCGAGGAAGTCGACCTCGCGCAGCGTTACCTCGCCATCGAGCAGGTGCGCTTCGGCGATCGCCTGGCGGTGAGCTGGCAGGTCGACGGCGCGGCCTCGCAGGCGCGGGTGCCGCCGCTGGTGCTGCAGCCGCTGGTGGAGAACGCGGTGCGCCACGGCATCGAGACGTCGCTGCGCGGCGGCACGGTGCGCGTGCGCGTCGAGGCGCGCCACGGCAGCGCGCAGGTGGTGATCAGCAACAGCCTGCCAGACACGCCATCGGCCCCCGGTGCCGGCATCGCGCTGGCCAACGTGCGCGAGCGCCTGGGGCTGCTGCACGACTTCGGCGCGTCGCTCGAGACCTGGAGCTCCGACGGCCAGTACCACGCGCGGGTCACGGTACCGATATGAACCACCCCCGAAGCGGCCTGGCGGCCGCCGCTTGATCACGGTGCGCCGCGGGCAACTGCGATGAGTGGACTCAATACCGCTGGGCAGGCCATCGAGCCGCGCACGCCGCCGCTGGCGGTGCTGATCGTCGACGACGAACTGTTCGCGCGCACGCGGCTGCGTTCGCTGGTGCAGGCCTGCGCGGAGCCGCGCTGCACGGTCGCCGGCGAGGCCGCCGACGGCGCCGGCGCGCTGCAATGGCTGCGCGACAACGAGTGCGACGTGGTGCTGCTCGACGTCGCGATGCCCGGGCTCGACGGCCTGCACCTGGCCGACGAGTTGCAGCACCGGCCGCAACCGCCGGCGGTGGTGTTCGTGACCGCGCATGGCGAGCACGCACTGCGCGCCTTCGAGCTCGAGGCGACCGACTACCTGACCAAGCCGGTGCGCCGCGAGCGCCTGCAGGCAGCCCTGATGCGGGTGGCGCAACGGCTGCAACCACGTGCGGCCAATGGCGATGCGGTTCCGATGCTGGTGGTGAGCGACCGCGGGCGCGTGCTGCGCATCCCGGCCACCGAGGTGCTGTACCTGAAGGCCGAGCTGAAGTACGTGACGCTGCGTACCGCCGATGGCGAATGGGTGCTCGACGAGCCGCTGGGCGACCTCGAGCAGCGGCTCGGCGGCGAGTTCGTGCGCGTGCACCGAAACGCGCTGGTGGCGCGGCGCGCCGTGCGGGCGTTGCAGCGCCACGCCTCGGCCGAAGAGCCACTCGGTTGGGCGGTGGTGCTCACCAACGGCGAGCAGCTTTCTGTTTCACGACGACAGTTGACATCGGTGCGCGACGCGCTAGGGTCTGCCGACACATGACTCCCGTGTCGGCGGACTCGTGAAGCTGGCGTCGCTGCGACCGCACCTCGCTCTGTGGGGACTGCGCGGCGCCTGGGCGCTGGCGGTGGCGTTGTGGGCGCTGGCGTTGGTGCCGTGGTTCAAGGCGCCGCCGCCGCAGCCGCCCGCCGCGGCAACCACGACATCGGCGCGCAGCGCGGCCGCGGCCCTCACCGCAGCGCCCGTGGGGCGTGAGCCGGTCGAGGAAATCATCGAGCCGTCCGAACCGGCGTCGTTGCGCGCAGCGGCGATCGCGGAGCCGGTGGCGACGGCGCGCGGCGCGCGCGAGGATCTGGTGTGCGGCCTCACCGACGGCGTCGGCGGCGCCGCAGGCGATGCGCCGACCGCGGCATCGAAGGCCGCCCACTGGTCGCGCCAGGCCGGCCAAGGGCTGCAGCAGGTGTTCGACACCCTGCGCACGCGTGCCGACCCGGCGTCGCAGGCGGCCGCCTGGTGGCTGCGCGTGCTGCTGGCGCGCGAGGGCGGCGGCGACATGGCGGCGGCGGGCGCCTGCGCAGCGGGCGCCGGCGTGGCGGATTGCGCTGCGACGGCGGGCCCGATGCCGCCGCTGGCGGCATCCGTCGACGCGCTGGCGCAACTCGCGCAGGCCAGCAACGACGCCTGGGTGCAACAGGTGGCGCAGCGCGCCTGCGAGGGCATCGCCTCGGCCGCCTGCGCGTCGCTGGGCACGCGACGCTGGAGCACGCTGCAACCGGACAACGCCGCGGCGTGGCTCGAACTGGCGGCGCGCGATCCGCAGGCGGTCGACGAGGCGCTGTACCGCAGCGGCAAGTCGAACCAGTTCGACGCTCACCCCGGCCGGCTGGTCGCGCAGGTGCTGCTGGCCACGCCGGAGCAGGCGCCGGCGATGCAGCGCTATGCGGCGTGGCAGCGCGCCAACGAGCTGGAACGTGCCTCCGACGCCAGGACGGCGGCCGCCGCCGTGCGCGTGTGCAGCGACGCCGCGCGCCGAGATACCAACCGCGATCAGCTGTGCGAGACCAACGCGCGCTGGCTGGTGTCGTTGCGCCCGCCGCCGGCGGCGGACGTCGCCGCGATGCGCTCGCTCGACTGCGCGACCATCGATCGCCAGTGGCGCGAGGCGCGCGACGGGATTCAGCGCGGCACGCGACTGGCCAACTCATCGGCAGGCGCCCGGCCCTAGCCGCGGCGTTGCCGCGCAGGCACGGCGGATAATCGTGCGCATGCACGACGTCCCTGTCATCGCCACCCGCGAGAGCCGGCTCGCGCTATGGCAGGCCGAGCACGTGCGCGCGCTGATGCGCACGCACTGCGGGCTCGACGCGCGGCTGCTGGGCATGACCACGCGCGGCGACCAGATCCTCGATCGCACGTTGTCGAAGGTCGGCGGCAAGGGCCTGTTCGTCAAGGAGCTCGAGGCCGCGCTCGAGGATGGCCGCGCCGACCTGGCGGTGCACTCGCTGAAGGACGTGCCGATGGACCTGCCTGCGGGCTTCGTGCTGGCCGCGGTGCTCGAGCGCGAGGATCCGAGCGATGCCTTCGTGTCACCGCGCTTCGCGTCGCTGGCCGAGCTGCCGGCGGGCGCCCGCGTCGGCACCTCGAGCCTGCGGCGCGTGGTGCAGCTGCTCGCGTTGCGGCCCGACCTGCGCATCGAACCGCTGCGCGGCAACCTCGACACGCGCTTGCGCAAGCTCGACGAAGGGCACTACGACGCCATCGTGCTCGCCGCCGCGGGCCTGATCCGCCTCGGGCTGGCGGCGCGCATCGTCGAGCGCTTCGCGTTCGAGCAGATGCTGCCGGCCGCCGGTCAGGGCGCGCTCGCGATCGAAGTGCGCAGCGACGATGCCCGGCTGCGCGAGGCGCTGACACGCCTGAACCACGGGCCGACCTGGCTCGCGGCTCATGCCGAACGCGCGGTGTCGCGCGCGCTCGGTGGCAGCTGCAGCATGCCGCTGGCCGCGTTCGCCAGTTGGCAGGGCGACACGCTGGTGCTGCGCGCCGCGCTCGGCCATGCCGACACGCCCACCCGCCCGCTGCTGCGTGCCCGGACGAGCGGCGTGCCGCACGACGCCGAAGCCGCGTCCGCACTCGGCGAGCAGGCCGCGGCGTGCCTGCGCAAGCAGGGCGCCGACGCCTACGTCTCGGCGTGAAGGTGCTGCTGGTCACGCGGCCGCAGCCGCAGGCCGACGAGTGGGTCGCCGCACTGCAGGCCCAAGGGGTCGCCGCACGTGCGCTGCCGTTGCTGCAGATCGAGCCGGTGGCCGACCTCGCGGCCGTCGCGGCGTGGAAATCGCTGGATACCTACCGGCTGGTGGTGTTCGTCAGCCCGGGCTGCGTCAAGAGCTTCTTCGCACTCAAGCCAGCCGCGGCCGCATGGCCGGCTGGGACGCTGGGCGGCGCCACCGGCCCGGGTACCTCGCAGGCGATGCGCGATGTCGGTGTGGCCGCCGGATCGATCGTCGAGCCGCCGGCCGATGCCGAGCAGTTCGACTCCGAGGCGCTGTGGCGCCGCCTCGAGCCACTGGCGTGGCCCGGCCGACGCGTGCTGGTGGTGCGCGGCGACGGCGGCCGCGACTGGCTGGCCGACCGCCTGCGCGAGCGCGGCGCCGAGGTCGCGTTCGTGCAGGCGTACCGGCGCACATTGCCCACGCTCGACAACGCCCAACGCGCGCTGCTGGACGGCGCGTTGGCGCAGCCGGACCGCTACGGCTGGCTGTTCTCGAGCTCGCAGGCGGTCGAACACCTGGCCGAGCTGGCGCGGCAGACGCAGTGGGCCTCGAGCAGTGCGGTGGCGACCCACCCGCGCATCGCGGCCACGCTGCGCTCGCTCGGCTTCGGCAGCGTGATCTCGGTGCGACCCACCGTCGATGCGGTGGTGTCGTCGTGGACCCGCTCGATACAATCGACATTGCCTGCACCGAACCAGCGACATTGATCGCTGCCCCGTGAACCAACCTGTCGTCGAGCCGTCGCCGCCGCATGCGGCGATCGATCCCGCGCCGCCCGAAATGCCGGCCGCGCGCGCCGGGTTCGGTGCCCCCTGGTGGTTGTTGCTGCTGACGATCGCGTTGGGTGCCGGCGCGTTGTGGATGGCGTGGCAGACCGGCCAGCGCGTGCAGTCGCTCGAGCAGGAGCTGGTGCGCCGCCAGCAGGACAGCACCACGCTTGCCACCGAGGCGCGCGTGCTGGCCCGCCAGGCGCAGGATGCATCGCGCGATGCGGTGGCCAAGGTGGCGCTGCTGGAGTCGCGCGTGGCCGAGAACACGGTGCAGCGCGCGCAGCTCGACGAGCTGCTGCAGTCGATGACGCGCTCGCGCGACGAGAACATGCTGTCCGACATCGAGACCGCGCTGCGCGTGGCGATGCAGCAGGCGGCGATCACCGGCAGCACCGAGCCGCTGCTCGCCACGCTGAAGCAGGCCGACGAGCGCCTGGCGCGCAATGCGCAGCCGCGGCTCGAGCGCGTGCGCCGGGCCGTGGTGCACGACCTCGATCGTGTGCGCGCGGTGGCGGTGAGCGACATCTCGACGCTGGTGATCAAGGTCGACGAGGCGGTGCGCATGGTCGACGACCTGCCGCTGCTGGTGCAGCCCGAGGTGCGCCGTGGCGCCGCCGCGGCCGACGACAAGGCGGTGCGCACGCCGGCGGTGCCCGCGGCCGCATCGGCTGCTGCCGCGGCGGCGGGCGGCTGGCGCGCCGAACTGGCGGCGCGCTGGGACCTGCTGGTGCAGCGCGTGCTCGACGAGGCGCGCTCGCTGGTGCGGGTGACGCGCATCGATCAGCCCGAGGCGATGCTGGTGGCGCCAGACCAGGCCTACTTCCTGCGCGAGAACATGAAGCTGCGGCTGCTCAACGCGCGGCTGGCGCTGCTGTCGCGCCAGTTCGCCACCGCGCAGTCCGACCTGCGCGAGGTGCAGCTGGCGCTGGAGCGCCACTTCGACCGCGGCAGCCGACGCGTCAACGTGATGGCCGAGCTGTTGCGCCAGGTGAGCTCGCAGTCGCGCGGCGTGGTGGTGCCGCGGCCCGACGAGACGTTTGCCGCGCTGACCGCCGCCATGGCTGGAAGATGATGGCCCCCACGCCCACTGCGTCCGCTGCCCCCCGAGGGGCCCCCGGCGCCCTTCGGAGCGGCCGGGCGGGCGCTGGACCGCGATAACTGGCAGCCGAGCATGCGGGGCGCAATCTGGCTGGTGTTGCTGTTCGCCGCCGCGACGGTGGCGGCGCTGGCGCTGGGCGACAACCGGGCGCTGGTGTCGTTCTTCTACGGCAATCATCGCGTCGACCTGTCGCTCAACCTGTTCCTGATCGGTGCACTGATCGCGACGTTTGCGCTGACGTTCGTGATCAAGGCGATCGATTCGCTGATCACATTGCCCACGCGCGCCAAGGCCTGGCGAGCGCTCAAGCGCGAGCGCGCGGCGCAGGCTGCGCTGCGCGAGGCGATGGCGGAGCATTTTGCCGGCCGCTTCAACCGCGCGCACAAGGCGGCGCAGCGCGCGCTGGCGATCCAGGCCAGCACCGACGAGCTGGCCGGCGACCGCGAGCTGCGCATCCTCGCGCACCTGCTGGCCGCGCGCAGCCTGCACCGCCTGCAGGACCGCGCGCGGCGCGACCAGCTGTTGCGCCTGGCGCTGAAGGCGGTGCGTCGCGCCGCGCCGCAGCAGGCGGTGGACGAAGGCGCGCGCCTGCTCGGCGCCGAGTGGGCGCTCGACGACGGCGATGCGCCGAAGGCGCGCTCGCTGCTGGCCGAGCTGGCGCCGGGCGTCGTGCGGCGCACGCAGGCGCTGCGCCTGAAGCTGCGCGCGGCGCGGCTGTCGCGCCAGCACGCCGAGGCCCTGAACACGGCGCGCCTGCTGGCCAAGCACCAGGCGTTCAGCGCCGAGGCGGCGCAGGGGCTTCTGCGATCACTCGCGCTGCAGCTGCTCGACGCTGCGCACGACGGCGATCAGCTGCGCCGCGCGTGGGCATCGCTGGACGACTCCGATCGCCGCGACGCGTTCGTGGTGGCCCGCGCCGCGCGCCGCGCCGCCGAGATGGGCAACGCGGCTGACGCCCGCAACTGGCTGCGCCCGTTGTGGAGCGGCCTGCGCGAGTTGAACGCCGAGCAGCGGACACAGGTGGCGCTGGCGCTCGCGATGGCCTGCGAAGGCATCGGCAGCGACTGGCTGCAGGTGACCGAGGCCGCGCAGCAGGCCTTCGGCAACGAAGCCGCGGTGCAGGCGGCGGTGGGCGAGGTGTTCGCCGCGCGCGGCCTGTGGGGCAAGGCCAAAGGCCCGCTGCGCCTCGCGGGCGCCGATCGCAGCCTGCAAAGCGCGGCGCGCCGCCGCGCCTGGCGCGCGCTGGCACGGCTGGCGCGCGAAGAGGGCGACGAGGCGACCGCGCTGCGCCACGAGCAAGCTGCCGCGGCGATCGACTGACGTCGTCTGCGCGGGGCAGCAGCCAAGACCCCGCTGATATACTCGCCGGTCCGCGCGGCTGTAGCTCAGTTGGATAGAGTACTTGGCTACGAACCAAGGGGTCGTGGGTTCGAATCCTGCCAGCCGCGCCAATCATCGCCTTCTAGATCAACGGGTTAGACGCTTCAGCCTCTAGCCCGTTTTTCTTTTTGCGCGACTTTTGCGCGACTTCATTTTCACGCTATCAAATCAGCTGTTGACCACGCGCAGCAACGTGGTGCGGTCGCGCGTCTCTCTCACCTTGTTGGCCGCCTCGACCAGACGCGCGATCGTGGCGGTGGCGTAGTGCTGCGGCATGCCTTCCAGGGCATGCCCAAGCAACAGCGCACGGTCTTCTTCCGACACGCCGGCTTCCCTCAGGCGCATGCCGAAGGTGTGCCGCAGGTCGTGCACGCGGACCCGTTCG
>DATJYZ010000106.1:0-7798 GCA_035499355.1 Burkholderiaceae bacterium
GCAGCCAAGGCGGCCTAGCAAGGCGCCCGCAGCCGAAGCGGCATTGCGACAAGACAGGAAACGCCCGCGGCGGGCGGCTGCGCGAGCACCGCGCATCTCAGCGCTGTGCACGCGCCTCAGCCGGGCAGGAACGTCGCTGCCGTCAGCGACCGGCCACCGACCTGCGCGCGACGCGGCCGATCGACAGGCCTTGCACAAAGATCGAGAACACGACGACCCCGTAGGTCAGCGCGACCACTGTGTCGCGCTCGGCCCCGGCAGGCATCGACAGCGCCAGCGCCACCGAGATGCCGCCGCGCAGCCCGGCCCACGTCAGGACCTTCCACGAGCCGCGCGGCAGATTGAACACCCGCGGCAACGCCGCCGCGGGCAGCCCGACGATGAGGGCGCGCGCCAGCAGCGTCACGGCCACCGCCAGCGCCGTGGCGGCCAGCTCGCCGACCCCGAACGTGACCAGCAGCACCTCCATGCCCATCAGCACGAAGAGCACCGCGTTGAGGATCTGGTCGAGCAGCTCCCAGAACATGTCGAGGTAGCGGCGCGTGGTGTCCGACATCGCCAGTGCGCGGCCCTGGTTGCCGACCATCAGGCCCACCACCACCATCGCCAGCGGCCCTGACACATGCAGCTTGCTGGCCAGCAGGTAGCCGCCGGTCACGGCGGCCAGGGTCAGCATGACCTCGACTTCGTAGTTGTCCACGCTCTTCAACAAGCGAAAGGTCACATAGCCCAGCACCAGGCCGTACAGCACGCCGCCGCCCGCTTCGCGCAGCAACAGTCGCAGCGCCTCGTTCGCGGTCGGTGCGATGCCGCTGGCCAGCATGTCGAGCAGCAGCGCGAAGATCACCACGCCCACGCCGTCGTTGAACAGCGACTCGCCGGCGATCACCAGCTCCAGCTCCTTGGGTGCGCGCGCCGACTTGAGGATGCCCATCACGGCGATCGGGTCGGTCGGTGAAATCAGCGCACCGAACAGCAGGCAGTGGATCAGTGGCAGGTTCAGCCCCAGCAGCGGCAGGGCGGCCCACATGCCGAAGCCCACCGCGAGGGTCGACAGCGTCGTGCCCAGCACGGCCAGCACCGCGACGGGCCAACGATGGATCTTCAGCTGCTGGAGGTCGACATGCAGCGCGCCGGCAAACAGCAGCATCGACAGCATCCCCTGCATCAGGACGTTGGAGAAATCGATCGAACGCAGCAGCGCCTCCTCGTACTGGCGCACGCTGCGCGCCAGGCCGGACGGGTCCAGCGCGACCAGTGCCAGCGACAGCGCCAGCGACGCCGCCATCGTGCCGATCGCGGTCGGCAGCCCGATGAAGCGGACGTTCAGGTAGGCGAGCAGCGCGGTGACGACGAGGCAGACCGCGGCGGCTTCGAACATGCAGGCCCTCCTAATGCCCCAGGGGTCAGAGCACCGGGGAGGCCAGCCGCGACAGGCTGACGCCCAGCCGCCACCAGAACGGCTTGCGGTCGACCTCGGCGGGATCGATGCGCTGCGCGTGCGCGAAGTCGGCCTCGAACATGGCCTGCATGCCGCTGGCGAACTCGCGGTCGACCACCAGCGCGGTGACCTCGAAGTTGAGCCGGAACGAGCGGTTGTCGAAGTTGGCCGTGCCGACCGCGGAGACCTCGTCGTCGACCAGCATCACTTTCTCGTGCAGGAAGCCCGGCTGGTAGGCGTAGAACTGGATCCCCAGATCGCGCAGTTCGTGCATGTAGTGAAACGCCGCCAGGAAGACGGGCAGGCTGTCGCCCCTGCCGGTGGTGATGATGCGCACGTCCACGCCGCGCAGCGCCGCCAGCTGCAACGCCTTCATCACGGCTTCGTCGGGCACGAAGTACGGCGCCGAGATCCAGATCCGCTGCCTGGCCGAGCTCAGCGCGGTGACGAAGAACAGGCCCGCCGTCTCGAGCTGATGGGTCGGTGTGGAGGGCACGATCATGACCCGCTGGTCGCCAGCGGGCGCGGCCCTGGGCTGCCAGTTCAACTCGGGGATCGTGCGCGTGGCCCAGTACCAGTCGCCCAGGATCGCGGCCTGCAGCTGCATCACGGCCGGGCCGACGAGCCGCACGTGGGTGTCGCGCCAGGGCGTCATGTCGGGGTCGAGCCCCAGATACTCGTCGCCGACGTTGTGCCCGCCGACCCAGCCTGTCTCGCCGTCGACGACCACCATCTTGCGGTGGTTGCGGAAATTGAGCTGGAAGCGGTTCCTGCGCCCCTGCGTCGGCTTGAACGAGCTGGTCTGCACGCCCGCGGCGCGCAATGCGTCGAGGTAGGACTCCGGCAGGCCTTTGCTGCCGACCTCGTCGTAGAGCATGAACACCCGGACGCCGGCGCGGGCGCGCTCGATCAGCGCCTGCTGCATGCGGCGGCCCAGGCCATCGTCGTGGAACATGTAGAACTGCACCAGGGCATAGTGCCTGGCCTGCGCGATGCCCTCGAGGATGCTGTCGAACGTGGCCTGCCCGTTGACCAGCAGGCTCACCCGGTTGCCCCTGGTGAGTTCGGTGCCGGACAGCTTCTGCACGGCGCGGTAGGTGCCTTGCTCCGCGGCATCGATGCCCCATGGCCGCAGGTTGTCGCGGACCCTGGTGATCAGCGCATCGATTTCCTGCTTGCACTGCGCATAGGCGGCCGTCATGCCCTCGAACTTGCTGCGACCGAACACGACGTAGGCCGGAACGGCGACGAACGGCATGCCGACCAGCGACACCGCCCAGGCGAGCGCGCCCGTTGAAGTGCGTGCGGTCATGACCGCCTCGACGGCGGCGATGATTCCGCAGACGTAGCTTGCTGCGACGAACCAGGCCAGCATCGAGGTGCTCCTTTCGGCGCCTAGGCATTGACGGAATCAACTGCGGAGGCTAGGTCTGCTCGATGCGCCGGGGTACTGTCCTTTGGTGCGGGCTCGCACCAGAGCACCGTCGAAGCCCGGCCCGCCGCCGGCCGTGACCTAGCGGGAGCTCGGTTCGGTTCGATCGTGCGCGCCCACCAGCCCCAGTCGCTCGGCGAGCGACACCAGCTCGGCCAGCGAGTCGACCTGGAGCTTTTCCATCAGGTTGTGGCGGTGCCATTTGATCGTGCGCTCGGCGGTGCCGAGCTCCGAGGCGATCCGCTTGTTCAGCTTGCCCAGCACGACGGCGTCGAGCACCTTGCGTTCGCTGGGCGTCAGAGTCTCGACTCGCGCACGCAGCGCATCGTGCTGCCGGCGAGCGTCGCGCTCGGCGCGATCGCGCGCGATAGCGCGCTCTACGGCGCCGAGCAGCGCGCCCGAGTCGACCGGCTTGCTGAGGAAGTCTTCGGCGCCGGCCTTGATGGCCAGCACGCTGGTGGGGATGTCGCCGTGACCCGACACGAACACCACCGGCAATGCGTGCTGCGCAAGGCGCTGCTGCAGCTGCAGGCCGCTGAGTCCCGGCATGCGCAGGTCGAGCAGCAGGCACCCGGGCGCATCGATCTGGGCAGTCGCCAGGAACTGCTCTGCCGATTCGTACGGCACCACGCGGTGTCCGGCGGCCGACAGCAGGCGCGCCGCCGACGTGCGCCACGACGCGTCGTCATCGACGATGTGCACGGTGCTCGCGGTCGCCGTCATGCGCGCGATGCCTGGGCAAACGGCAATGTGAAGCGGAACACGGCCCCTGCCTGCGCCGCATTCTCGGCCCGGATGGCGCCGCCGTGCGCCTCGATGATGCTGCGCGAGATCGCCAGGCCCAGGCCCATGCCGCCCGGCTTGCTCGAGACGAACGGGTCGAAGATGCCGGCCAACGATTCGTTGGGAATGCCGGCGCCCGAATCGGCCACCGAAACCTCGACCTCCTTGCCGTTGAGGCGCGCGCTGCGCACCGTCAGCACTTTCTCGTGCGCCGCCTGCCGATGCATGGCTTCGATGGCATTGAGCACGAGGTTGAGGATCACCTGCTGCAGCTGCACGCGGTCGGCACTGACCCTGGGCAGCCCGGGCTCGAGTTCGGTCCTGACGACCACCGCCTTATCCGCGGCTTCGCCGGCGGCGAGCCGCAATGTGTCTTCGATCGTTTCGTTCAGGTCCATGTCGCGCACCTCGAACGGCGTCTTGCGCAGCAGCTTGCGGATGCGCTCGATGATGTCGCTCGCGCGCTGGTCGTCGCGCTGGATGTCGGCCAGGATGTCTGCCACCTCTTTCAGGCGCGGCGGGTTGGACTTGATCAGGATCTCGGCCGCGCCGGCATTGTTGCGGATCGCACCCAGCGGCTGGTTCAGCTCGTGGGCGATCGAGGCCGACATCTCGCCCAACGCCACGCGCCGGTTCATGTGCGCCACTTCGAGGTAGCGCGTCTGCGACTCCAACTCGGCGGCGCGGCGGCGCCGCAGCTGCACGATGAGCGCCCCGATCAACGCGGCCTGGCCGGCGATGATGGCCAGCGTGGCGGCGATCTCCCATTGGTACTGGCGCCAGAGAGGCCGGTCGGCGAACCGGATGTCGCATCCGTCCGGAAGGCGCCGCTCGTCGAGCGACCAGCGCTGCATCGCACGCGCGTCGGCGACACATCGGTGCGGTGCTGCGAGCACGGTCTGACTGACGTCCGGAGGCCCGCCCGCCAGCGCGCGGCGCACCTGCTCGCCGACGAGTCGTCCCCTGCTCTCATACGACGCCACGCTGCCCGCGACCGCGCCGAGACCAAGCACGGATTCGGCGGCGCCGTACACGGGCGCACGAGATGTCTTCACGATCGCTCTCAGCACGTCGTGCGGCTCGTAGGGCCGACCGTCCCGGTCGCGAAACTGCGCCAGATAGATGACGATGCTGTCCGATGGCTCCGCTGCGACTCGGGCCACCAGTTCCGGCAGCGGCAGTCCGGAGAGGAATTCCACCGGCACCCGCGGGTCAAGCTTCGCAAGCGCTTCTCGCGCCTGCTGTCGGGCTCTTCGGTCGACCTCGGACGCACCGGAGATCACGACGATGCGACGAGCGCCAGGCTGCAGGCGGCGGGCGAGGTCGATGGTGCCGGCCGCGTCCAGGATGGACACGACGGCGGATGCGCCGGCTGGGAGCTCCGATGGGTTTTGTTCGTAGCCCAGAAAGCCCACGAACACCACTCGGGCGCCTGGCCAGATCTGCTCTCCGTGCCGCTCGAAGAAGTCCAGTGCCGTTCGCGACACCGCCACGACCACGTTGATGCGCAGCGCGCCGTACTTCCTGGCCAGCAGCGCCGCAAGCTCGGGCTCCATCGTTTCCATGGCGAACCGCTGTGAGTCGAGCGATTCGGAGAAGAACTGGATCGGGCCGCTGGTTTCGCTGGCGAGGCTCGCACGCATGGCCTTGTCCATGGCGAGGAATGGCGGCAGATAGGGGTCGAGGCCGTAGAGCATGAGCACGCGCGCCTCTTGCTCTGCGGCATGCATCGGCCCGGACATACAACACAGCACCAGCGTGGTCACCAGCGCCCGCAACACGCCCAACCAGCGCGTCTTCGATCGGCACGGGCTCATGCATCGAGTTGGCAATTGCCCGTCACGACGGATGCAAAGAAGAACTCGTTCACTTCTCCACCCAGACGGACGCCGCCCTGAGGCCCTTGTTCGTCTCGTCGGGCACGACGAAGTCGACCCGAATCTTGTCGCCGGGCTTCAGCGACGACACGTCGAACACCTCCTCGGCAACGAAGACGGTACCCGTGCGTCCATCGGCGGCGCGCAGCTGCACCGTGCGCTCGTCCGCATCGACCGAGATCACGGCGTAGACGGCAGGTCTCGGTGAATGGTTGAGGCCGCCACCGGCCATGCGCTGGGCAAACAGCGGCTGCCACAGCAGTGCCGCCGGCAACGCGACGCACACACGTCTGTTGAGTGCTCTCATGCATGCCCTCCATGCGCTCGACCGATCCCTGGGCTTGATCCGCTGGCGAGCCAATCGGGCTGGGCGCAGAGTCTGGTGCCAGCGCAGCGGGCCACCCTTGATGGAGATCAACGAGGAGCGCATCGTACGTCGCCCCCGACGTGGTCCCGGCCGCCGTTGCGCGCCGTGCGAGCCAGTCACCGCCGGCGATCGAGTCCTCACCACCTTGCCCTGGTACAGACCCGCACCAAAGGACAGTAGCCGCGCCCGGCGGTCCGACATAGGCTTTGCAGCGGCGTCCTCGGCAACCGAAAAAGGTGAAGTGCCCGAAGTGGACCCTGCCGCGGGACAAATGCCGGCGGCGCGCAGTCGACACCGGAAACGGCGTTCCTGACAACCTTGAGGGACCCCCATGATGCTGCACATTGCCCTCGAGGGAAGACCCGCGCCGGCCAGCGCCGCAATGGTGCTGCCGCGTCGATGGCTGTATCGCAGCGCGCGCGTGATCTGCGTCGGCGCGGGTGTGTGGATCGCCGCGCTCGTCACCGGCTGCGCTGGCTTGCCGCCGCTGAACGATCGCACCGAGACGCACGCGCTGCCGCCGTCTGCCGACAGCCCGCTGGGCCGCGCCGTGCTGCCGCAGGTGCAGCAGCATCCAGGATTGACCGGTGTCATCCCGATCACGGATGGCCGTGTCGCGTTCGCAGCGCGCGCCTCGCTGGCGCGCTCGGCGGCCCGCTCGATCGACATCCAGACTTTCATCTGGCACCCCGATTCCACCGGCACGCTGCTGTTCGAAGAAGTGATGCGTGCCGCCGAGCGCGGCGTGCGCGTGCGCCTGCTGCTCGACGACCTGAACACCGCGGGCACCGACCCGACGCTGGCGCTGCTGGCGTCGCACCCCAACGTCGAGTTGCGGCTGTACAACCCGTTCGTCGGCCGCGGCTCGCGCGGGCTTGGCTACCTGGGCGACTTCACGCGGTTGAACCACCGCATGCACAACAAGTCGTTCACGGTCGACAGCGTGGTCTCGGTGGTGGGCGGCCGCAACATTGCCGACGAGTACTTCGAGATCGGCAACGCGGGTCTGGTCGACCTCGACGTCGTCGCCGCCGGCGACGCGGTGAGGCAGGTGGGCGCCGAATTCGACCTGTTCTGGAACAGCCCGTCAGCCTACCCGGCGCGGATGATCATTGCCGACGTGACGCCCGAGCCGCGCGACGCGCTGGCACGGCGCGCGCAAGCGATTCGCGACGATCCCGAGGCGGCCAAGTACGCCGACGTGATCACGAAGAGCGACATTGTCCAAGGCCTGCTCCGCGGCACGGTACGCCCCGAGTGGACCACCGCCCACCTGGTGAACGACGACCCAGCCAAGACGCTGAGCGACGTCGACAGGAAGGAGCTGCTGTTGCTGCCCAAGCTGCAAGAGGCGTTCGGGCAGCCCGTGAAGTCACTGGACCTCATCTCGCCGTATTTCGTGCCCGGCGATGCAGGCACCGCGGCGCTGTCGGCGTTGGCCAAGCGCGGCGTGCGGGTGCGCGTGCTGACCAACTCGCTGGCGTCCACCGACGTGAAATCGGTCCAGGCCGGCTACGTGAAGCACCGCGACGATC
Source organism: Burkholderiaceae bacterium (assembly GCA_035499355.1). GTDB lineage: Bacteria > Pseudomonadota > Gammaproteobacteria > Burkholderiales > Burkholderiaceae_C > JAEUPI01. The sequence goes on from DATJYZ010000106.1 coordinate 7,436, forward strand.
TGTTGCGCGCCGGCGTGCAACTGTTCGAGCTCAAGCCCGACGCGGGTTCCATCGAGCGCCGCGCCGGCCAGATCGGCCGCGGCTCGAAAGCCGGGCTGCACGCCAAGACCTACACGGTCGATGGCCGGGCCATTTTCGTCGGCTCGTTCAACCTCGATCCGCGCTCGACCAAGCTGAATACCGAAATGGGCCTGGTGATCGACAGCGCCCAGATGGCCAAGCAGCTGTCGTCAGGCGTCGACAAGGCATACCCCGACATTGCCTATCGAGTGTCGATCGGTCCGGACGGCAACCCCATGTGGGAAGACGGCACCGGCAAGGTCTACCGCACCGATCCGGACAGCGGATGGTTCGACCGCGTGG
>DATJYZ010000107.1:0-17213 GCA_035499355.1 Burkholderiaceae bacterium
TGGGACCTGCGCAAGACGCAGCCCTACGACGTCTACGACAAGATGGACTTCGACGTGCCGCTGGGCACGAACGGCGACACCTACGACCGCTACCTGGTGCGCGTCGAGGAGTTGCGCCAGGCCAACCGCATCATCAAGCAGTGCGCCGACTGGTTGCGCGCGAACCCCGGTCCGGTGATCACCGACAACCTGAAGGTGGCGCCGCCGTCGCGCGTCGACATGAAGGCCAACATGGAGGAGCTGATCCACCACTTCAAGCTCTTCACCGAAGGCATGCACGTGCCCGAAGGCGAGGCCTATGCGGCGATCGAGCACCCGAAGGGGGAGTTCGGCATCTACCTGGTCAGTGACGGCGCCAACAAGCCCTACCGCATGAAGATCCGGCCGCCCGGCTTCGTGCACCTGTCGGCGCTCGACGAGATGAGCCGCGGCCACATGATCGCCGACGCGGTGGCGATCATCGGCACGATGGACATCGTGTTCGGCGAGGTCGATCGATGAACACCGCACGGCCGCCCCGAAGGCGTTCGCTCCCCCTCGGGGGGACGGTGCGCAGCGCCAAGGGGGCCGCATGAGCCAGGGCGCGAATGCTCCGATGGTGCTCAGCGAGGCGACCCGCGCGCGCTTCGCGCGCGAGGTCGCCAAGTACCCGTCGGACCAGAAGCAGTCGGCGGTGATGGCCTGCCTGTCGATCGTGCAGCAGGAGCAGGGGTGGGTGAGCACGCAGGCCGAGGAGGCCGTCGCGCGGTACCTCGGCATGCCGCCGATCGCGGTGAGCGAGGTCACGACCTTCTACAACATGTACAACCGGCAGCCGGTGGGCCGCTTCAAGCTCAACGTCTGCACCAACCTGCCGTGCCAGCTGCGCGACGGCCAGCACGCCCTCGAGCATCTGTGCCAGCGGCTCGGCGTGGAAGAGGGCGGCACCACGGCCGACGGCCTGTTCACGATCCAGAAATCAGAGTGCCTCGGCGCCTGCGCCGATGCGCCGGTGCTGCTGGTCAACGACCGCCAGATGGTCAGCACCATGACCGACGCGCGGCTCGACGACTTGGTCGCCACGTTGAAAGCGAGTACCAAGTGAGCGGCATCGTCCTGCCCGATCTGTCCCGGTTCCAGGCCAGCGGCCGCGAGACCTGCTTTCACGACCGCCACGTCGGAGCCCAGATCTACGCCGGTCTCGATGGCAGCAACTGGCGCCTCAAGGACTACGAAGCACGCGGCGGCTACACGGCGCTGAAGAAGATCCTCGGCAAGGGCGGTGTCGCCGGTCTCACCCCCGAGCAGGTGGTGGCCGAGGTCAAGGCCTCGGGCCTGCGTGGCCGCGGCGGCGCGGGCTTCCCCACCGGACTGAAGTGGAGCTTCATGCCGCGCGCGCTGCCGGTGCAGAAGTACCTGGTGTGCAACTCCGACGAGGGTGAACCCGGCACCTGCAAGGACCGCGATATCCTCGCCTACAACCCGCACATCGTGATCGAGGGCATGGCGATCGCCGCCTACGCGATGGGCACCACCGTCGGCTACAACTACATCCACGGCGAGATCTTCGAGATCTACGAGCGCTTCGAAGAGGCGCTCTCCGAGGCGCGCGAGGCCGGCTATCTGGGCGACGACATCCTGGGCAGCGGCTTCAGGTTCCAGCTGCACGCGTTCCACGGCTTCGGCGCCTACATCTGCGGCGAGGAAACCGGCCTGCTCGAATCGCTCGAGGGCAAGAAGGGCCAGCCACGCTTCAAGCCGCCTTTCCCCGCGAGCTTCGGCCTCTACGGCAAGCCCACCACCATCAACAACACCGAGACATTCGCCGCGGTGCCGTGGATCATCAACCACGGTGGCGAGGCGTACCTGAAGATCGGCAAGCCCAACAACGGCGGCACCAAGATCTTCTCGATGGTCGGCGACGTCGAGTTGCCGGGCAACTACGAGATCCCGATGGGCCTGCCGTTCCCGAAGCTGCTCGAGCTCGCCGGCGGCGTCAAAGGCGGCCGCAAGCTGAAGGCCGTGATTCCCGGCGGCGCATCGGCGCCGGTGCTGCCGGCGTCGATCATGATGGACCTGACGATGGACTACGACGCCTGCGCCAAGGCCGGCTCGATGCTCGGCTCCGGCGCGGTGATCGTGATGGACGAGACGCGCTGCATGGTCGACGCACTGCTACGGCTGTCGTACTTCTACATGCACGAGAGCTGCGGCCAGTGCACGCCGTGTCGCGAAGGCACCGGCTGGCTGTGGCGCATGGTGCATCGCATCGAGCATGGCCAGGGGCGCCCCGACGACCTGAAGCTGCTCGACTCGGTGGCCGAAAACATCATGGGCCGCACCATCTGCGCGCTCGGCGACGCTGCAGCGATGCCGGTGCGCGGCATGCTCAAGCACTTTCGCGACGAGTTCGCGTACCACGTCGAGCACAAGCGTTGCATGGTCGGGCCGGGCGCGTCGCGCACTGCGCCGAAGGCCGAAGCCGTCGCCGCCTGAGCCACGAGCCGCACACCATGGTCGAAATCGAACTCGACGGCAAGAAGGTCAGCGTGGCCGAAGGCAGCATGGTCATGCATGCGGCCGACGCGGCGGGCACCTACATCCCGCACTTCTGCTACCACAAGAAACTGAGCATCGCGGCCAATTGCCGCATGTGCCTGGTCGAGATCGAGAAGGCACCCAAGCCGATGCCGGCCTGCGCCACGCCGGTGACGCAAGGGATGATCGTGCGCACCAAGAGCGACAAGGCGATCAAGGCGCAGAAGTCGGTGATGGAGTTCCTGCTCATCAATCACCCGCTCGACTGCCCCATCTGCGACCAAGGCGGCGAATGCCAGCTGCAGGACCTCGCCGTCGGCTACGGCGGCAGCGCCTCGCGCTACGCCGAAGAAAAGCGCGTCGTGTTCCACAAGAGCGTCGGCCCGCTGATCTCGATGGAGGAGATGAGCCGCTGCATCCACTGCACGCGTTGCGTCCGCTTCGGCCAGGAGATGGCGGGCATCATGGAATTCGGCATGCAGCACCGCGGCGAGCATTCCGAGATCACCACCTTTGTCGGTCGCACCGTCGATTCCGAGCTATCGGGCAACATGATCGACATCTGTCCGGTCGGCGCGCTCACCAGCAAGCCGTTCCGCTACAGCGCCCGCACCTGGGAGCTCTCGCGCCGCCGGAGTGTCAGTCCCCACGACTCCACCGGCTCCAACGTGGTCGTGCAAGTGAAGGGCGACCGCGTGATGCGCGTGGTGCCGTTCGAGAACGAGGCCGTCAACGAGTGCTGGATCGCCGATCGCGACCGCTTCAGCTACGAGGCGCTGAACGCCGACTCGCGGTTGAAGAGCCCGATGATCAAGCAGGGCGGCCAGTGGCAGGCGGTGGGCTGGGACGTGGCGTTGAACTACGTGGCCGACGGCCTGAAGCGCATCAAGGCCGAGCACGGCGCGCAAGGCATCGGCGCGCTCGGCTCGCCGCACGCCACGCTCGAGGAGCTGCATCTGCTGGCCAAGCTGATGCGGGGCCTGGGCAGCGAGAACGTCGACCACCGGCTGCGCCACAGCGACTTCACGAATCGCGCGAGCGATGGCGCGGCGCGCTGGCTGGGGCTGCCGATCGCCGCGCTGTCGGGCCTCGATCGCGTGCTCGTGATCGGCTCGTTCCTGCGCAAGGACCATCCGTTGTTCGCGCTGCGCATCCGTCAGGCGGCGCGCCGCGGCGCGCAGGTGATGAGCCTGCACGCCGTGCACGACGACTGGGCGCTGCCCGTCGCGCAGCGCATCACCGCCGCGCCGAGTGCCTGGGCACAGTCGCTGGCCAATGTGGCTGCGGCGATGGCGCAGGCCAAGGGCGTGGCCGCGCCGGCCGCCGGCGAGGCCGACGACGCCGCGCGCGCGATCGCCACCCAGTTGCTCTCGGGCGAGCGCAAAGCCATCCTGCTCGGCAACGCGGCCGTGCAGCATCCGCAAGCGAGCGTGCTGCTCGCGTTGGCGCATTGGATCGGCGAGCAGTGCGGCTCGTCGGTCGGCGTGCTCGGTGAGGCGGCCAACAGCGTCGGCGCGCAGTGGGCGCGCGCGCTGCCAGGACCATCGGGCCTGCACGCCGGCCAGATGCTGTCGCAGCCGATGAAGGCGCTGCTGCTGCTCAACGTCGAGCCCGCGCACGATACCGCAGACCCGTCGGCCGCGCGCTCGGCGCTGCAGGGCGCGGGCCTGGTGGTGGCGATGACGCCGTTCCGCGACGCGGCCGTCGACAACGCCGACGTGCTGCTGCCGATCGCGCCGTTCACCGAGACCGCGGGCACGTTCGTCAACGCCGAGGGTCTGGTGCAAGGCTTTGCCGGCGTGGTCAAGCCGTATGGCGAGGCACGGCCGGCCTGGAAGGTGCTGCGCGTGCTCGGCAACCTGCTTGGCCTGGCCGGTTTCAATCACGAGAGTTCCGACGCGGTGCGCGACGAGGCGCTGGCCGCCACCGAGGCGACGAAACGCCTGTCCAATGCGCCGTCCGGCGCCCCGGTGCTGCCGCCGGCCTTGCGCGGTCTCGAGCGCGTGGCCGACGTGCCGATCTACGCCACCGATTCGCTGGTGCGCCGCGCGGCGGCGCTGCAGGCCACGCGCGATGCGCAGGCGCCGGTGGTCGGTCTGCCGAGCGTACTGTGGCGCCAGCTCGGCCTGCGCGACGGTGCCAGTGTGCGGGTGTCGCAGAACGGTGCCAGCGCGGTGCTGCCCGCACGCGAGGAAGCCACGCTGGCCGCCACCGCGGTGCGCGTGCCCGCGCATCCGGCCACCGCGTCGCTGGGTCCGATGTTCGGCGCCATCAGCGTCAGCGCCGCCTAGGGAGCCGCAACGGTGCTGGCGCAGCTCAACGACTACGGTGTTGCGGTGTTCGGGCCGCAAGTCTGGAGCGCCGGGCTCACGGTGGCCTGGGATCTGATCAAGATCATCGCCGTCGTCGCGCCGCTGATGGGCTGCGTGGCCTACCTGACGCTGTGGGAGCGCAAGGCGATCGGCTGGTCGCAGATCCGCCCGGGACCCAACCGGGTCGGGCCGCTCGGGCTGCTGCAGCCGATCGCCGACGCCGTGAAGCTGATCTTCAAGGAGATCATCCGGCCGTCGGCCGCCAACAAGAGCCTGTTCTTCCTCGGCCCGGTGATGACGATCATGCCGGCGCTGGCGGCGTGGGCCGTGATGCCGTTCGGCCCGGACGTCGCGGTGTCGAACATCAACGCCGGCCTGCTGTTCCTGATGGCGATCACGTCGCTCGAGGTGTACGGCGTCATCATCGCCGGCTGGGCGTCGAACTCGAAGTACGCCTTCCTCGGCGCGCTGCGTGCATCGGCGCAGATGGTGAGCTACGAGATCGCGATGGGCTTCGCGCTGGTGGTGGTACTCATGGTTTCGGGCAGCCTGAACATGACCGAGATCGTGCTGGTGCAGACGCGCGGCTGGTTCGCCGAGCACGGCATCAATTTCCTCTCGTGGAACTGGCTGCCGCTGCTGCCGATCTTCCTCGTCTACTTCATCTCGGGCCTGGCCGAGACCAACCGCCATCCGTTCGACGTGGTCGAGGGCGAATCGGAGATCGTCGCCGGCCACATGATCGAGTACTCCGGCATGGCCTTCGCGATGTTCTTCCTCGCCGAGTACGCCAACATGATCCTGGTGTCGGCGCTGGCGACGACGCTGTTCCTCGGCGGCTGGAGCGCGCCGCTGTCGTTCGCGCTGTTCGGCATGACCACGCCCGAGTGGATCGCCAAGACGCACTGGTTGTGGGACTGGTTCTGGCTGTTCGGCAAGACCTTCGCCGTCGTCACCGTGTTCCTGTGGGTGCGCGCCACGTTCCCGCGCTTCCGCTACGACCAGATCATGCGGCTGGGTTGGAAGATCTTCATCCCGGTCACGCTGGTGTGGCTGGTGGTGGTCGGTGCGTGGATGCAGACCCCGCTCAACATCTGGAAGTGACCCGATGGCTGCCACCGCGATCAAGGACTTCTTCTCCAGCTTCATGCTGCTGGAGCTGTTCAAGGGCATGAAGCTCACCGGCCGGCACTTCCTGTCGAAGAAGATCACCATCCAGTTCCCGGAAGAGAAGACGCCGCTCAGCCCCCGCTTTCGCGGCCTGCATGCGCTGCGCCGCTACGAGAACGGCGAGGAGCGTTGCATCGCCTGCAAGCTGTGCGAGGCGGTGTGCCCGGCGCTGGCCATCACCATCGAGAGCGACGTGCGCGCCGACGGCACGCGGCGCACCACCCGCTACGACATCGACCTCACCAAGTGCATCTTCTGCGGCTTCTGCGAGGAGAGCTGTCCGGTCGACTCGATCGTCGAGACCCACATCTTCGAGTACCACGGCGAGAAGCGCGGCGACCTGTACTTCACCAAGGACATGCTGCTCGCCGTGGGCGACCGCTACGAGAAGGAGATCGCCGCCGCCAAGGCGGCCGATGCCAAGTACCGCTGAGGCGCCGCCGCGGCGTCGCACAACAACAATCCATGACCACCACCAGCGCGCTCTTCTACCTGTTCTCGGCGGTATTGCTGTTTGCCGGCGTGCGCGTGATCACGGCGCGCAGCACGGTGCACGCTGCGCTGTACCTGGTGCTGGCATTCGCCAACGCAGCCGGCGTATGGCTACTGCTGCACGCCGAGTTCCTGGCGATCGCGCTGGTGCTGGTGTACGTCGGCGCGGTGATGGTGTTGTTCCTGTTCGTCGTGATGATGCTCGACCTCAACAGCGACGGCTTCCGCGAGGGCTTCTGGAAGCACCTGCCGCTGGCCGGGCTGGTCGGCGCGGTGATCGCGCTGGAGATGGCCTTCGTGCTGATCCGCGGCTTCGACGTGCGCAGTGCGCCGGCGATGGCCGGTGCTGCCGCCGAGATGGGCAACACCAAGCTGCTCGGCGTGGCGATCTACACGCGCTACCTGTATCCGCTGCAGGTGGCCGCGGTGCTGCTGTTGGTGGCGATCATCGCGGCGATCTCGCTGACGCTGCGCCGCCGCAAGGACAGCCGCTACCTCGATCCGGCGACGCAGATGAAGGCGCGCAAGGCCGACCGCCTGCGCATCGCGAAGGTCAGGCCGGTGGTCGAGCCGCCGCCAGCGCCACCCGAAGCGCCAGCCGCCGGAGCGGGCAAGGCATGAGCGCCGCGCGGCCGCTACGGAGGCGCTCGCTCCCCTGGAGCCACGAACGGGATTCTGCGGATCCCCGGGGGAACGGCGCGCAGCGCCGAAGGGGGCTCGCATGAACTTCGGCGTCATCACGCTCGGGCACTACCTGTCGCTCGGCGGCCTGCTGTTCGCGCTGTCGGTGGTGGGCATCTACCTCAACCGCCACAACCTGATCGTGCTGCTGATGGCGATCGAGCTGATGCTGCTGGCGGTCAACCTGAACTTCGTGGCCTTCTCGCACTACCTGGGCGACATGCAGGGCCAGGTGTTCGTCTTCTTCATTCTCACCGTGGCCGCCGCCGAATCGGCGATCGGCCTGGCGATCCTGGTGGTGCTGTTCCGCAACCGGGCGACGATCGATGTCGAGGATCTCGATGCCCTGAAGGGCTGACGCAAGACCGCATGGCAACCATTTCCCCGAACCTGCTGCTGGTGGCTGCGCTCGCGCCGCTGGTCGGTGCCATCGTCGCCGGCCTCGGTGGCAGCCTGGTCGGCCGCAAGGGCGCGCACCGCGTCACCATCCTCGGCGTGCTGGTCTCCTTCGTGGCCTCGGCGATCGTGCTCAAGCAGGTGGTCGCCGATGGCGCCCGCTTCAACGCCACCATCTACGAATGGATGGTGGTCGGCGGCCTGAAGATGGAGATCGGCTTCCTGGTCGACGGCCTCACCGCGATGATGATGGCTGTGGTCACGTTCGTCTCCCTGATGGTGCACATCTACACCATCGGCTACATGGCCGAGGACGAGGGCTACAACCGCTTCTTCGCCTACATCTCGCTGTTCACCTTCTCGATGCTGATGCTGGTGATGAGCAACAACTTCCTGCAGCTGTTCTTCGGCTGGGAAGCGGTGGGCCTGGTGAGCTACCTGCTGATCGGCTTCTGGTACACGCGACCGAGCGCGATCTTCGCCAATCTGAAGGCCTTCCTCGTCAACCGGGTCGGCGACTTCGGCTTCATCCTCGGCATCGGCCTGATCGCCACCTACGCCGGTACGCTCAGCTACGCCGAGGCGTTCGCCCAGGGCAACGAGCTGACCAAGCAGTTGCTCCCCGGCACCGAGTGGATGCTGGTCACCGTGATCTGCATCTGCCTGTTCATCGGCGCGATGGGCAAGAGCGCGCAGTTCCCGCTGCACGTGTGGCTGCCCGACTCGATGGAGGGCCCGACACCGATCTCGGCGCTGATCCATGCGGCGACGATGGTGACCGCCGGCATCTTCATGGTCGCACGCATGAGCCCGCTGTTCGAGCTGTCGGACACGGCACTCAGCGTGGTGATGGTGATCGGCGCGATCACCGCGCTCTTCATGGGCTTCCTCGGCGTGGTGCAGAACGACATCAAGCGCGTGGTCGCCTACTCGACGCTGAGCCAGCTCGGCTACATGACGGTGGCGCTCGGCGTGTCGGCGTACTCGGTGGCGGTGTTCCACCTGATGACGCACGCGTTCTTCAAGGCGCTGCTGTTCCTGGCCGCCGGCTCGGTGATCATCGGCATGCACCACGACCAGGACATCCGCAACATGGGCGGCCTGGCCAAGTACATGCGCATCACGTGGATCACGTCGCTGGTCGGCTCGCTGGCGCTGATCGGCACACCCTTCTTCGCCGGGTTCTACTCGAAAGACTCGATCATCGAGGCGGTGCACGCCAGCGAGCTGACGGGCGCCGGGTTCGCCGCCTTCGCGGTCACCGCCGGCGTGTTCGTGACCGCGTTCTACTCGTTCCGCATGTTCTTCCTGGTGTTCCACGGCCAGGAGCGCTTCCACCACAAGCCCTATCCTCCTCCGGACGCGGGGGATCACGACCACCACGACGACCACGGCGAGGCCTCGCACTACCCCCACGAGTCGCCCTGGGTGGTGACGCTGCCGCTGGTGCTGTTGGCGATTCCGTCGGTGGTGATCGGCGCGCTCACGATCGGGCCGATGCTGTTCGGCGACTTCTTCTCCGATTCGATCGCCGTCGATGCCGCTCGCCACGGCGCCATGAAGGAGCTGAGCGAGCATTTCCACGGCGCCATGGCCATGGCGCTGCACGCATTCACCACGCTGCCGTTCTGGCTGGCTGCCGCCGGCGTGGCCGCGGCCTGGTGGATGTACCTCAGGCAGCCGGCGCTTCCGGCGGCGATCGCGCGCACCTTCAGCCCGATCGTGCGGATCCTCGAGAACAAGTACTACATGGACTGGATCAACGAGAACCTCATCGCGCCAGCCGCGCGCGCGGTCGGTCGCGGCCTGTGGAAGGGCGGCGACCTCGGCCTCATCGACGGCGTGGCCATCGACGGCACCGCTGCGGCGGTGGGCGGCTTCGCGCGCGTCGTGCGGCTGTTGCAGACGGGCCGCCTGTACTGGTACGCGCTGGTAATGCTGTTCGGCGTGATTGGGCTGCTGACCTGGCGCATCTGGCCGAACCTGGCCCCGGCGCTGTCGACGTTCTTCGGGGGGCGCTGACATGACTGCCCCCACGCTCACCATGTTGGCTGCGGCCGGCGCTTCGCGCCTTCACATCGCTGCGCGACGTGAGCCTGCGCTGCAACCTTCGGTTGTCGCTGCCCCCCGTGGGGGCTTCAGCCTCCTTGAGGCGGCTCGGCGGAGGCTGAGATGGGCCTGCTGAGCGCCGCCATCTGGATCCCGATCGCGGTGGGTGTGCTGCTGTTCGCGCTCGGGCGCGATGACAACGTGCGCGCGGTGCGGTGGGTCGCGCTGATCGGCTCGGTCGTCGCGCTGCTGGTGACGTTGCCGCTGATCAGCGGCTTCGACACCGGTACCGCGGCGATGCAGTTCCAGGAGAACGTGGTCTGGATCGAGCGCTTCAACGTGCGCTACCACCTCGGCGTCGACGGCATCTCGATGTGGTTCGTGCCGCTGACGGCCTTCATGACCGTGCTGGTGGTGCTGGCCGGGTGGCAGGTGATCACCGACCGCGTCGCGCTCTACATGGGCGCGTTCCTGGTGCTGTCGGGGTTGATGGTGGGCGTGTTCTGCGCGCTCGACGGGGTGCTCTTCTACACCTTCTTCGAGGGCACGCTGATCCCGATGTACATCATCATCGGTGTCTGGGGCGGCCCCAAGCGCGTCTACGCGGCGTTCAAGTTCTTCCTCTTCACGCTGGCGGGCTCGCTGCTGATGCTGGTGGCGCTGATGTACCTGTACTACAAGAGCGGCGGCAGCTTCGACATCCTCACCTGGCACAAGGTGCCGCTGCGCGAAGGCGCGCAGACCTGGCTGTTCTTCGCCTTTCTGGCCGCGTTCTCGGTCAAGGTGCCGATGTGGCCGGTGCACACGTGGCTGCCCGACGCACACGTCGAAGCGCCTACCGGCGGCTCGGTGGTGCTGGCCGCGATCATGCTGAAGCTGGGCGCGTACGGCTTCCTGCGCTTCTCGCTGCCGATCGTGCCCGACGCCAGCCGGCAGTGGGCCTGGTTCATCATCGCGCTGAGCCTGATCGCGGTGATCTACATCGGCCTGGTGGCGCTGGTGCAGAACGACATGAAGAAGCTGGTCGCCTATTCGTCGATCGCCCACATGGGCTTCGTGACGCTGGGCTTCTTCATCTTCAGCGACCTCGGCGTCTCGGGCGGCCTGGTGCAGATGATCAGCCACGGCTTCATCTCGGGGGCGATGTTCCTGTGCATCGGCGTGCTCTACGACCGCGTGCACTCGCGCGAGATCGCGGCCTACGGCGGCGTCGTCAACACGATGCCCAAGTTCGCCACGCTGGCGGTGCTGTTCGCCATGGCCAACTGCGGGCTGCCCGGCACCAGCGGCTTCGTCGGCGAGTGGATGGTGATCATCGGCACGGTCAAGACCAGCTTCTGGCTGGCGGCGCTGGCCGCCACCACGCTGGTGTTCGGCGCCGCGTACACGCTGTGGATGGTCAAGCGCGTCTACTTCGGCGGCGTCGCCAACGACGATGTGAAGGCGCTGGCCGACCTCGACGCACGCGAGTTCGCGGTGCTGTCGTTGCTGGCCATCGCGGTGCTGTGGATGGGCGTCTACCCGAAGCCATTCACCGACGTGATGAACGTGTCGGTCGGCGAGTTGCTGAAGCACGTGGCGCAGCCGAAACTGCCATGAGCACCGCGCGGCCGCCCGAAGGTGCGAACTCCCTTTCGGAGGGACGGCGCGAAGCGCCAAGGGAGCACCCATGAACGCGATGATGAACTGGAGCGTGATCGTCCCCGAGATCGTGTTGCTCACGATGGCGTGCGTGGTGGCGGTGGTCGACCTGTTCGTCACCGACCCGCGACGCCGCCTCACCTACTGGCTGACGCAGGCCACCTTCGTGGCCGTGGCCGCGCTGCACCTGTGGCTGCTGCAGGACAGCGCGCCGTACGGCATGCAGGACATGGTGGTCAGCGACCCGATGGGCCACGCGCTCGCCTTCTTCGCCACGGTGGCGATGATCTTCACGGTGGCGTACGCGCAGCCCTACATCGCCTCGCGCGACATGCTCAAGGGCGAGTTCTTCACGCTGGCGATGTTCGTGCTGCTCGGCATCTCGGTGATGACCGCGGCCAACAACTTCCTGATGGTGTACCTCGGCCTCGAGCTGATGAGCCTGTCGCTGTACACGCTGGTGGCGCTGCGGCGCGACCATCCGGTGGCCACCGAGGCGGCGATGAAGTACTTCGTGCTCGGTGCGCTGGCCAGCGGCTTCCTGCTGTACGGCCTGTCGATGATGTACGGCGCCACCGGCACGCTCACGATCCCCGACGCCTTCACCGCCATCGGCACCGGCCGTATCAACAAGGAGGTGCTGAGCTTCGGCGTCGTGTTCGTCGTCGCCGGGCTGGCGTTCAAGCTCGGCGTGGTGCCGTTCCACATGTGGGTGCCCGATGTCTACCACGGCGCGCCGACCCCGGTCACGCTGATGATCGGCGGCGCGCCCGAGTTCGCCGCGTTCGCCATCACGATCCGTCTGCTGGTCGAGGGCTTGAGCGGCCTGGCGCCCGAATGGCAGCAGATGCTGGTGGTGTTGTCGATCGCCTCGCTGGTGCTCGGCAACCTGGCGGCGATCGCGCAGACCAACCTCAAGCGCATGCTGGCGTACTCCACCATCGGCCAGATGGGCTTCATGCTGCTCGGCCTCACACCGACCGTGGTCGGCGCCAATACGCTGTCGGCCGCCAACGCATACAGCTCGTCGATGTTCTACATCGTCACCTACGTGCTGACGACGCTCGGCACCTTCGGGCTGATCATGCTGCTGTCGCGCCAGGGCTTCGAGAGCGAGGAGATCGGCGACCTCGCCGGCCTCGGCCGGCGGGCGCCGTGGATGGCCGGCGTGATGACGCTGCTGATGTTTTCACTGGCCGGCGTGCCGCCGCTGATGGGCTTCTACGCCAAGCTGTCGATCCTGCAGGCGCTGGTCACCACCGCGTCGGTGCCGTTCATCGCGCTGGCCGTGTTTGCGGTGCTGATGTCGCTGGTCGGCGCGTTCTACTACCTGCGCATCGTCAAGGTCATGTACTTCGACCCGCCGCTCGCCGGCATGCCGTCGGTCCAGGCTGGCTCCGGGGTCAGCGCGTTGCTGGCGATCAACGGCGTCGCGGTGCTCGTGCTCGGCATCCTGCCGGGTGGCCTGATGGCGATGTGCCGCGACGCGATCCTGAAGGCGCTCACCAGTTGAGCGCCGGCCAGCCGACCGACATCCCGGGCGCGCCCCTGCCCGACCCCCAAGCCTCTCCCGCGCATCTGCTCGAGCGCTTCGTCAGCGGCGAGCAGGTGTTCAAGGGGGCACTGCTCGACGTGCGGCGCGACATCGTCGCGATGCCCGACGGCTCGCAGGCGACGCGCGAGTACGTCGTGCACCCCGGCGCCGTGGTGATCGTGCCCGTGCTCGACGACGGCCGGCTGGTGATGGAGCGGCAGTACCGCTACCCGCTGGGGCGCGCGATGCTCGAGTTCCCGGCCGGCAAGCTCGAGCACCGCGAGCCGCCCATCGAGTGCGCGCTGCGTGAGCTGGCCGAGGAGACCGGCTACCGCGCCCGCCAGTGGGCAGTGGCCGGCGTGCTGCACAACGCGATCGGCTACTCGACCGAGGTGATCCACGTCCTGTTCGCGCGCGGTCTGGTGGCGGGTGCGCGTGCACTCGACGACGGCGAGCTGATCGACCTCGTCGTGATGACCGAAGCGCAGCTCGATGCCGCCTGCGCGGTCGGCGAGGTCACCGACGCCAAGACCTTGATCGCGTTGCTGTGGTTGGAGAAATGGCGCGGCGGCGCCTGGCCTTTGCAATGGTTCACTGCACCTTGAAACAAGCCTGGCGATAATGACGCGCATGAGACAGCCCCCATGCTTGCTTCGTTGGCTGCCCCCGGACAGGGGCGCCCGCCTTCGGGCGGCCAGGCACTACTGACCATGAAAGTGCTCAACCTGCGCTGCTCCAACGGCCACGGCTTCGAGGGCTGGTTCGCCTCGGACGAGGAGTTCATGGAGCAGAACGGCGGCGGCGCGCTGCAGTGCCCGCTGTGCGCCGACAGCGTGATCACGCGCATGCCCAGCGCGCCGCGGCTCAACCTGTCGGGGGCGCGCGAAGTCGAGCCCGCCAAGGCCGCTGCGCCGGCGGCCGCCGATGCGCAGGGCAGCGAGCTGCAGGCGATGTGGCTGAAGGCGGCGCGCCACGTGCTGGCCAACACCGAGGACGTCGGCGAGCGCTTCGCCGAGGAGGCGCGGCGCATCCACTATGGCGAGGTGCCCGAGCGCGGCATCCGCGGCCAGGTGAGCGCCGAGCAACGCGATCAGCTGATCGAAGAGGGCATCGAGGTCTTCGCGCTGCCGTTGCCGCGCGCGCTCGACGAGCCGCTGCAGTAGCGCGACGCCACCCCACACGGCGGATGTGACGCCGGGGGCAGCCAACGCGAGGGCGCGTCGTGCAGGCGCACAACCGACACACTCGTTACCTCGGCCGCACTGCGCATCCGGTGCCGAGGCGGTAGCGTCCGTCTGCCTGCGCCGTACCGCTTGGATGAGTCCGCGACCGTGACCAAACCTTCGCTGCCCCTGCTGTTCGCCGCTGTCGCTGCGGCGGCCACGGTGATCGCCTGCGGTGGTGGCTCGGAGTCGCCGGCGCCGGCACCAGCCACTGCCGGTGGCCCGGCCACCGGCCCGGCACCCGCGCCAACTCCGTCTCCGGCCCCGTCGCCAGCACCAACGCCGTCGCCGGCGCCGCAGGGCAGTCACACCATCGCCGGCATCGACTTCGCGCAATCGATGGTCTTCGCCAGCAGCGATGCCGAGCTGGTGCTCGCGGGCAACCGCGCCGCGCTGGTCAAGGTCAACGTGGTGGTGCCGACGCAGCCGGCCAGCAAGCCGGCGGGTACGGTGCGCATCACCGATGCCGGCGGCGCGCTGCTGGCCGAGCTGCCGTTGACGGCGCCGAGCGGCGACCTGCCGAGCGCGGCGCCGGCGCGACCGAGCTTCAGCGACAGCTACACGGCGACGATTCCGGCGGCGCTGGTGCGCGCCGGCATGCAAGTGACGCCGTCGTTCGCGCCGGCCGCGACCAATGCATTCAGCGTCGCACCGCGTGTCGGCGGCAGCATCACGCTACAGGTCGTGACGGTGCCGGTGCAGATCGCCGGCACGGTGGGCCAGGTGGTGAGCGACGCCGAGAACTACCTGCGTGCTCGGCTGCCCGCGGCCCAGCTGACGCGCGCCGACCACGCGCCGATGGTGTCGCAGCAGGTGACCGTGCTGCCCACCACCGCCGACGACTGGGACACCGCGTTCAGTCGCATCCTCGGCGAGGTCGACGACCTGCATCTGCTCGAGAACGCAACGTCGCGCACGCTGTATTTCGGCTTCATCCCCAAGCGCACGTCGGGGCTGGCGGGCGTGGGCTATCGCCCGGGCAACGCTGCCGTCGGCTTCGACATGCCGAGCAACGCGAGTGCCGTGCGCGAGACGATGGTCCACGAAATCGGCCACAACCTGAGCTTGCGCCACGCGCCATGCGGCAACCCGTCGAGCCCGGACCCCAACTACCCGTACGCCAACGCGGCGATGGGCGCGGGCAGCCGCTTCATCTGGGGCTTCGACGCCGTCAACAGCCGCTTCATCGACCCCACGCCGAGCAGCGTGCACGACGTGATGAGCTACTGCAGCGGCAACTGGTTCTCCGACTACAACTACCGGCTGATGCAGGTGTACCTGACGCCGTCGGACCGCACGGCCGGTGCCGATGCCGCGCGCGTGCAGGCTGCGTCGTCGGCGGCCGCGCAGGACCTGTTGGTCGTCAGCGGCGAGGTCGATGCGCAGGGCCACGTGCAGCTCAATCCGCTGAAGTCGACCACCGGCACGCCGCGCCTGCCCGACGCCGGGACCTACCGCTTGCGCATCACCACGCAAGCCGGCACGCTCGTCGAACAGGCCTTTGCCACGCGCGAGATCGACCACGACAGCGGTCGCCAGCGCTTCGGCTTCACGCTGCCGGATCCGGGCGCCATCCAGCGCATCGAGATCCTGCGCGACGGCCGCGTCGTGCAGCAACGCGTCGCGCGCGTGAGCGCGCTGGCGGCCAGGCCGGCCACCGTCGCGCCGCAGGCCAGGGAGCAGGGCGGGGTGCTCACCGTGCACTGGGACGTCGCGCACCAGCCGTACCTGACCGTGTCAGACCTCGGCAGCGCGCGCACGGTGCTCGCGCTCGACGCACAGGGCGGGAGCGTCGCGGCGCCGACCGCGGCGTTGCCCACCGGCGGCGAGTTCGAATTCGGCCTGTCCGACGGCCTCAACGTCGAGCGCGTGCTGGTCGCGCGCTAGCACCGGCCGCCGGCTACAGCACGCGCCCCGGGTTCAGCGTGCCGTTGGGATCGAGCGCCTGCTTGATCGCCCGCATCATCGCCAGCGCCACCGGTGACTTGCGCTCGTGCAGCTCGCCGCGCTTGAGGGCGCCGATGCCGTGCTCGGCAGAGATCGAGCCGTCGCACGCCATCACGGCGTCGTAGACGATGCGGTTGACGGCGCCTTCCTGCCGATCCAGAAACGCCTGCGCGCCCAGTCCGGCCGGCGCCTGCAGGTTGTAGTGCAGGTTGCCGTCGCCCAGGTGGCCGAAGTTGACTACCCGGCTGCCCGGGAACGCCGCTTGAAGCGCCGCGTCGGTGCGCCGCACGAACTCCGGAATCGCCGACACCGGCAGCGCGATGTCGTGCTTGATGTTGGGCCCTTCGAGGCTCTGCGCCAGCGGGATCGATTCGCGCACGTGCCACAGCGCGCGCGCCTGCGCCACGCTCCCGGCCAACACGGCGTCGCCGATGCAGCCACCGTCGAGCGCGGCCTGCAAGAGCGCCTCGACGTTGCCGCGCGCCTGCGCCTCGCTGTGCGCATCGGCGCAGTCGAGCAGCACGGTCCAGGGCGCGCCCGGCAGCGGTCGGGGCAGCTGCGGAAAGTGCTTGGTCACCAGCTCCAGCGCGGTCGCGCCCATCACCTCGAAGCCTGTCAGCGCGGCCCCGAGGTGCCGGCGCGCCAGCTGCAGCAGCGCGACGCAGGCCGACAGGTCGGCGCACGACGCGAACCCGGTGAGCTGCGCCGCCGGCAGCGGATGCAGCTTCATCGTCGCCGCGGTGATGATGCCCAGGGTGCCTTCGCTGCCGATCATCAGGTCGCGCAGGTCGTAGCCGGTGTTGTCCTTGCGCAGGCCGGTCAGGCCGTCCCAGACCTCGCCGTGCGCGGTCACGACCTCGAGCCCGAGGCACAGCTCGCGCGCATTGCCGAAGCGCAGCACCTGCGTGCCGCCCGCGTTGGTGGCGAGGTTGCCGCCGATCGTGCAGCTGCCTTCGGCGGCCAGGCTGAGCGGGAACAGCAGCCCCTGATCGGCGGCTGCCTCCTGCGCGGCCTTGAGCACGCAACCGGCCTCGAGCGTGATGGTCGCGTTGGCGCCGTCGATCGCCCGCACGCGGTTCATCCGCTGCAGACTCAACAGCACCTGCGTGCCGCTGCCGTCGGGCACGCCGCCGCCGACGAGGCCGGTGTTGCCGCCTTGCGCGACGACGCTCGTGTCCGCCCCGGCACAGGCGCGCACCACCTGCGCCACTTCCGCCGTGCTGCCCGGGCGCACCACCGCCAGCGCCTAGC
>DATJYZ010000108.1:0-19169 GCA_035499355.1 Burkholderiaceae bacterium
CGGCGCAGGCCTGTCAATCTAGGGTTCGCACGGATGGGGTGCCCTTCTCGAGCAGCCGGGTGCGGCGAACGCCAGACTGGAGCCTGCACGCGTCCACCGGACAATCCCCGCCATGGCCCTGCTCACCCTCACCGACGCCCACCTGGCCTACGGCCACGTGCCGCTGCTCGCTGGCACCGACTTCGCGCTCGAGGCCGGCGAGCGGGTGGCGCTGATCGGCCGCAACGGCACCGGCAAGTCGTCGCTGCTGAAAGTGCTCGCCGGTCTCGAGAAGCCCGACGACGGACTGCTGCAGGTGCAGTCGGGCGTGCGCCGCGTCTACGTGGCGCAAGAGCCCACGTTCACGCCTGGAATCACCGTGTTCGAGGCAGTGGCCGAGGGCGTATCGGCAGCGCGCGCACTGCGCGCGCGCTACGAGGCGCATGCGCCGGGCGAGGACCTCGATGCCCTGCAGACGCAGATCGAGGCGCTGAACGGCTGGACCTGGGAGCAGCGCGTGGCCGAGGCGCTGCAGCGCCTGCACCTCGATGCCGATGCGCGTGTGGACGATCTCTCCGGCGGCAGCAGGAAGCGCGTGGCGCTGGCGCAGGCGCTGGTGGCGGCACCCGACGTGCTGCTGCTCGACGAGCCGACCAACCACCTGGACATCGACGCCATCGAGTGGCTGCAGGATCTGCTCAACGGCTGGCGTGGCGCGCTGGTGTTCGTCTCGCACGACCGTGCATTCATCGACGCCGTCGCCACGCGCATCGTCGAGCTCGACCGTGGCCGGTTGCGCAGCTACCCCGGCGACTTCGCGGCCTTCAGCGCCGCCAGGGAACGCGAGCTCGAGAGCGAGGCCCAGGCCGCGGCGCGTGCCGACAAGCTGCTGGCGCAGGAAGAGGTGTGGGTGCGCAAGGGCGTGGAGGCACGGCGCACGCGCAGCGTGGGCCGCGTGGCGCGGCTGATCAAGCTGCGCGAGCAGCGTGCGCACCGGCGCGACGAGCTCGGCCAGGTGCGGCTGGAGCTTGCATCAGGCGTGCCGTCCGGCAGGATCGTGGCCGAGCTGAAGGACGTGTCGATGCGGTTCGGCGAGCGGCTGTTGATCGACCGCTTCTCGGCCACCCTGCTGCGCGGCGACAAGGTGGGCGTGATCGGCCCCAACGGTTGCGGCAAGACCACGCTGCTCAAGCTCATCCTCGGCGAGCTGCAACCCACCGCGGGCACCGTGCGCCGCGGCAGCAACCTGCAGGTGGCCTACTTCGACCAGATGCGCGTCGCGCTCGACCTCGACGCGACGCTGGTCGACACCATCAGTCCGGGCAGCGAGTGGATCGAGATCGGCAGCAACCGCCGCCACGTGATGAGCTACCTGGGCGACTTTCTGTTCGCGCCCGAGCGCGCCCACTCGCCGGTGCGCAGCCTGTCGGGCGGCGAGCGCAACCGCCTGCTGCTGGCGCGGTTGTTCGCGTTGCCGGCCAACGTGCTGGTGCTCGACGAGCCGACCAACGACCTCGACATCGACACGCTCGACCTGTTGGAGGACCTGCTGCAGTCCTATGCCGGCACCGTGTTTCTGGTCAGCCACGACCGGCGCTTCGTCGACAACGTGGTCACCAGCACCATCGCCTGGGAAGGCGACCCCGCCTTCGGTGGACGCCCCGGGCTGTGGCGCGAATACGAAGGCGGCTACGAGGACTGGAAGCTGCAGCGCGCGCGTGCACCGGCACTGGTCGCAGCAGCTGCGCCGACGCCGCCGTCCGCGAACCGGGCTCTGACAGCCGCTGCGTCCGCATCGGCGGCGCCCGCTCGCATCAAGCTCAGCTACAAGGAGCAGCGCGAACTCGACGCGCTGCCCGCGCGGATCGACGCGCTGGAGGTCGAGCAGAAGGCGCTCGTCGAGCGCTTGTCCAGTGGTGACCTGTACGTCAAGGAGCGGCAACGCGTGCCGGAGCTGCAGGCCCGTCTGCAGTCGGTGCAGAGCGATCTCCAGCACGCGCTGGAGCGCTGGGAAGTACTCGCCAGCCGCTAGCGACGCCCCGGCCCAGGGCTGACCCGGGAGAGAGGAGACTTCATCGTGAAGACGCGTGCATTCAAGACCGGCAATGGAACGCAGCTGGTGTTCTCGGCCATCGGCCTGGGCACGGCGCCGCTCGGCGAGCTCTACGAGGTGCTCGACGAGCGGACCAGCATCGCGACGGTGGAGCAGGCGTTGGCGGGCGGCGTGCGCCTGTTCGACACCTCGCCGCACTACGGCAACGGCATCGCCGAATCGCGCCTCGGCGCGGGGCTGCGCCGCGCCGAGCGCAGCGACATCATCGTCTCGACCAAGATCGGACGCGTGATGGATCCTTTTGCGAAGCCGCCGCCGCGCAACAAGGACGTCTACTCGCCGGGGTTCGTCGGCGGCTACGGGCATCGGCCGCGCTTCGACTATTCGTACGACGGCACGATGCGCTCGGTCGAGCAATCGCTGCTGCGCACCGGCCTGAGCGCCATCGACATCCTGCTCATCCACGACTGCGACGTCTGGACGCACGGCGCCGAGGCCGCGGCCCGCTTCAAGGAGGCGATGGACGGCGCCTACCGCGCGCTCGACAAGCTGCGCAGCGAGAAGACCGTGGCGGCCATCGGCTTCGGCATCAACGAGGCCGACATCTGCGTCAAGTTCGCGTGCGCCGGCGATTTCGACGTCGCGATGATGGCAGGCCGCTACTCGCTGCTGATCCAGAACGGCCTGGCCGAGTTCCTGCCGCTGGCCCTCGAGAAGAAGATGGGGGTCATGCTGGCGGGGGTGTTCAATTCGGGCATCCTCGCCACAGGCGCCGTGCCTGGCGCCAAGTTCGAGTACGCGGCCGCGCCGCCCGAGATCGTCGAGCGGGTACGCAGGATCGAGGCGATCTGCGCGACCCACGGCACGTCGATCCGGCGCGCCGCGCTGCGGTTCGCGATGCAGCACCCGGCGGTCGTTTCGGTCGTGCTCGGCGCCGTGAAGCCGGAGGAGATCGTGGCCAACGTGGCCGATGCCCAGCACCCGGTGTCGGCGGCGCTGTGGCGCGACCTGAAGTCGGCCGGGCTACTCGATCCGTCGGCGCCTACGGACTGAAACGGTCACGCTGCCACGGAGGCCCTCGCATCCGCCGGGCGCCGGTGGTGCACCATGAAGATCGGTTGAGCGGGTGCAACGCGATGGATCGGCGTTGCGCCGATCTCCCACCCGGGGAACGGGCGACGACGCTCGATGCGGTAACGCTTGCGCTGATCCCACGTGTGCGGCCCGGTGACCACCGCGCGCTCGAACAGCGATGCCGCGTCTGCGCGGGACAGAGCCCGATGCCGGGGGAGCCCCGCGCCGCCGAACGGCCAGCGCAGGCTGCCGACCGCCGATGACCGGGCGACACAGCGCTCACTGACCCAGTAGACGCAGTTGCGGTCTGACCAGTAGGCCTGATGCTCGAACAGAACGCTGGCGGCAACGCCCGAGGTGGCGCGCAGCAACACGGCGCGCTCGGTCAACTCGAACAGCGCGGCGCGCACCTCGCCCGGCGATTCGCCCGCGCCACGGTGAATCAGGGTCACGCGCTCGATGTCGCTGGCGCACAGGCGATCGATCTGCAGCGCGCCCTGGGTGACGAGGATCTCGTCTCCGCGCCAACACGTCTTGACCGGAGCCTGCTCGGTTCTGGGCGTCCACATGTCAGCGCCCTCCGTCGTCGACCTTGAAAGGCATCGATGCAGTCTGCGCCATGACAACCCCTCAACAGCGGGAGCGCCATTTGCGCGCTGCGCGACCCTCGAGGCCACCCCTCGTGTGCGGGTCTGTTGCCGGCAGACACCACAAAGCGATCCCTTGTATGAGGGTGCGCGACGTGCGTCGACGCCTACCCGCGCGCATCGCCCGCGTTGGCGCGCCGCATCAGCCCCAGCGCCAGGAGCGCCGAGGCGATCATCAGGAACAGGCTCACGGCGTTGAGCACCGGGCTCGCGCCCTCGCGCATGCGGCCGTACATCATGACGGTCAGCGGCGGGTCCGAGCCCACCAGCATCAGCGTGGTGTTGAAGTTCTCGAACGACATCAGAAACGAGATCGCCGCGGCGCCGACCAGCGCCGGCGCCAGATAGGGCAGCACGATCGTGACGAACACCGCGAGCCGGGTGGCACCCAGGTTGTATGCGGCCTCTTCCAGCGTGACGTCGAAGCGCTTGAGCCGTGCCGCGATCGTCAGCGTGGCGATCGACACGATGTACGAGAACTGCCCCAGCACCACCAGCGGCAAGCCAGGCCGCAGATAGGCCAGCTCGAGGCCGAACGCGTCGTCGGCGAATTGCGCCAGCCGGCTGGCGAAGGCGAGGATCGAGATGCCGAGGATCACGCCGGGGATCACCAGCGGTGCCAGCATCAACAGCGACAGCGCGGCCTTGCCGCGAAACACGGCGCGTTCGAGCAAGAAGGCATTGGCCGTGCCGACCACCACCGACAGCAGCGTCACCCAGCCCGCGACGACCGCGCTGGTCCACAGGCTGCCGAGCATCGCGGCGTCGGCGAACAAGCCAACGCGGCCGCCGCCGCCGCGCGCGACGAACCAGTCGAGCGTGAAGCCGCGCCACGGCGGCGCGGGATACGGCGCGTCGTTGAAGGCGAACACCGCCACCACCAGCAGCGGCAGGAAGAGAAACGCGAAGAACGCCGAGGCGTACATCACGGTGGCGGTACGCAGCCAGGGCGCACGCGGCAGGGTGGCGATCACGGTTCGCTCACGTGCCGTGAGGTCATGTGCGTTGCCATCACGTCCGCCTCATCACGTCACCGAATCGCTGGCCGCTGAGCGTCAGGCCCAGCCACACGATCAGCGTCGACAGCGCAAGCAGCAAGAAGCCGAACGCCGCGCCCTGCTCCCAGTTGAAGCGCGTGATGAACTGGGTGTAGATCTGCTCGGTGAACCACAGCGAGTTCTTGCCGCCCAGCAGCGTGGGCGTGAGGTAGTTGCCCAGCGTGAGCATGAACACCACGATGCAGCCCGCCACGATGCCCGGTGCCGCATGCGGGACCACGATGCGCCGCAGGATCGACGCTCCGCTGCCGCCCAGGTTGTAGGCGGCCTCGATCAGTGCATCGTCGAGCGTGTCGAGCGCGCCGATCAGCGGCACCACCATGAACAGCAGCGACGTGTAGACCAGACCCACCAGGATCGTCGCATCGTGGTACAGCAGCTCCGGCGGCTGCGGCGCCAGCCCGGCCCACACCAGCAGCGCGGGCAGCACGCCCGACTCGCGCAGCAGGATCGTCCAGCCCAGCGTGCGCACCGTCTCGCTGACCCAGAACGGAATCAGGCACAGCATGAACAGCAGCGCGCGGCGGCGGCCGCGCACCAGCTTGGCGATCGTCCACGCGATCGGAAACGCCAGCAGCAGCGTGCAGGCGGTAGCCACGATCGACATCACGGCGGTGCGCGCGAAGGTGTGCCAGTACAACGGCTCGTCGAAGAAGGTGGCGTACTGGCGCAGGCTGAGCTCGTACACGCGCGGCGCCACGCGCGCGCGCAGCGACAGCACGGCCAACTCGACGTGCGGCAGCACGATCAGGCCGACGAGCCACAGCAGCGCCGGCGCGAGCAACAGCAGCAGCAACAGCCGCGCCTTCAACGCCGTGGTGTGCGCGCCGCTGGCTTCGCTCATCGCGCCGCCGCGCTCGTCAATGCATCGAAGCGGCGAAGCACACCGCGCGCTGCGGATCGAAGCCGAACGCCACCGGCTCGCCCGCGCGCAGGTCGGCGAAGCGGCCGGTCTGGGGCAGCGCCACGCGCACTTCGGTGCCGCTGCCGGCTTCGCGCAGCAGCACTGCCGAGCTGGCGCCGTCGAACAGCAGGCTCTCGACACGCGCACGGTAGCGAGGCCGGTCGGCAGGCAGCTCGGCCTCGTCGCGTGCCAGGCTCGCC
This sequence comes from Burkholderiaceae bacterium, assembly GCA_035499355.1. GTDB lineage: Bacteria > Pseudomonadota > Gammaproteobacteria > Burkholderiales > Burkholderiaceae_C > JAEUPI01. The sequence continues at coordinate 5,916 of DATJYZ010000108.1, forward strand.
ACCTCGGGGCGCACGAATGCCTCGGCGGAGGCGCCAACGGCCAGCGCCCCCGACGGCCGCGCCTGCAGCACCAGGCCGCTGTCGCTGGTGAGCGTCACGCGATCGGCCTGCACCTCGGTGATGCGCCCCACGAAGCGGTTGTTGGCGCCGACGAAGGCGGCCACGAACGGCGTCTGCGGCTCGTAGTACAGCGCCTGCGGCGAGCCCACCTGCTCGAAGCGGCCGCGGTTCATCACCGCCACGCGATCCGACAGCACCAAGGCCTCGGACTGATCGTGCGTGATGTAGACGAACGTGGTGCCGAACGCGGCCTGCAGCTGCTTGAGCTCGATCTTCATGTGCTCGCGCAGCTTGAGGTCGAGCGCACCGAGCGGCTCGTCGAGCAGCAGCAGCGTCGGCTCGAGCACCAGGCTGCGCGCGATCGCCACGCGCTGCTTCTGCCCGCCCGAGAGTTGCTCGATGCGCTTGGCCTGGGCGCCGGCCAGGCCGACGCGCTCGAGCATCTGGCCGACCTTGCGCGCGATCTCGGCCTTGGCCACGCCGCGCTGCGTGAGGCCGTAGGCCACGTTGTCGCCGACCGACATCATCGGGAACAGCGCGAGGTGCTGGAACACCATGTTCACCGGGCGGCGGTTCGGCGCCACGCCGCGCATCGAGCGGCCACCGATGCGGATGTCGCCGTCGTCCGGCGCGCTGAAGCCGGCGATCATGCGCAGCAGCGTGGTCTTGCCGCAGCCCGACGGCCCCAGGATCGAGAAGAAGCTGCCGTGCGCGACGTCGAACGACAGCGTCTCGACGGCGGTGAAGCCGCCGAAACGCTTGACGACGCGATCGACCTCGAGGTCGGCGCTCTCAAGCGACTGTGGCTCTGCCACTTGGCCTGACCCCCGCGGGGGGCTCGGGGGCGCTCAATGCAGCGTTCAGTTTGCCGCGTGCCGCGTCTAGTTCGCCGCCTTCACGCGGTCGAGGATGCGGCCTTCGATCTCTTCGATGCCCGGCGGCACGGCCGGGTACCACTTGATGTTCTTCAGCGCTGCGTCGGGAAAGCTGGCCGCGAACTGCGACTTCAGCTTGGCGTCCATCAGCTGGTCGGCGCCCTTCGACGCCGTGAAGTTGCCCGCCGAGGCAGCCACCTTGGCGGCCACGTCGGGCCGCATGTTGAAATTGATCCACGCGTAGGCGGCAGCGTCGTTGCGGCCCTTGGCGGGAATGGCGAAGGTGTCGATCCAGCCGAGCGCGCCGGACTTCGGCGCGATGAACTGGATGTCGGGGTTGTCCTTGTTGAGCTTCCAGCCGCCGGTGTCCCACATCATGGCGCCGACGATCTCGCCGCTGCGCGCGCCGTTGAGCAACTGGTCTTTGTTGTCCCAGAAGAACTTGAGGTTGCCCTTGCAGGCGGCAAGCGTCTTGCCGGTTTCTTCCATCAATGCGGTGTAGGCCTTGGGGTCACCGTACAACGCGAACGGATCCTTGCCGGCCGCGAAGGCAAACGCCAGCAGCGTGGGCCGCTTCAGGCGCACCGACGTCTTGCCCTTGTAGTCGGCCTTGCACAGGTCGGGATAGTCCGCCATCTTGGCGAGCTTGGTGTTGACCACGAGGCCGTCGGTGCCCCAGATGTGCGGCAAGCCGTAGACCTTGCCGTCGAGCGTGGTGTTCTTCTTGGTGGCGTCGAGCATCGAGCCGATGAACAGCTCGGACTTCACCTTCGACAGATCCATCGGCTTGTAGATGCCGAATTCCTGCTGCGGCCCGGTGATGCGGTCCTGCGACGGCTGCGCCAGGTCGAACCCCGCCCCGCCGGTGGCGCGCAGCTTGGAGATCATCTCTTCGTTGTTCGACAGCGTGATCTCCACCGCGATGCCGGTCTCCTTGGTGAACTGGTCCACCACCTCCTTGGGCGCGTAGTCGGCCCAGGTGATCAGGCGCAGCTTGTTGTCCTGCGCCAGCGCGGGGGCGGCGGCTGCGAGCGACACGACGGCCGCGGCGACAAGGGTGGATAGCGGCTTCATGGGATTCTCCCGAGGCAATGAGTGGAGGCGCGAGCGGTGCAGTGTCGGCGCGCGCGGCATGGCCTGCATGCGGCCGCTACCTTAGCGCACCTGCACCCGCCGTCGATGACCCGCTTGACATGCAGGCATTTACCTGCATATCATTTTGCCACGCACTCACACCACGGATGGACGCTGACAAGGTCTTCAAGGCGCTGGGCGACCCCACGCGCAGAAAGGTGCTCGACCTGCTGGCCGAGAACAACGGGCAGACGCTGGGCCAGCTCTGCGAGCACCTCGACATGGCGCGGCAGTCGACCACCCAGCACATCGGGATCCTCGAGGCGGCCAATCTGGTGACCACGGTGTGGCGTGGCCGGGAGAAGCTGCATTTCATGAACCCGGTGCCGCTGCACGAGGTGTACGAGCGGTGGGTGCGCAAGTTCGAACGTCAGCGGCTCAGCCTGCTGCACGACCTGAAGAAGGAACTGGAAGGAAAGTGACCATGAGCAAAGAGAAGACCCGCTTCGTCTACGTGACCTACATCCGCTCGACGCCCGAAAAGGTGTTCGAGGCCATCACCAAGCCCGAGATCGCCAGGACCTACTGGGGCCACGAGAACGTCTCCGACTGGAAGCCCGGCTCGAAATGGCAGCACGTGCGCGACAACGCGGAGCGCACGGTCAACATCGTCGGCAAGGTCGTCGAGGTGTCGGCGCCCTCGCGGCTGGTCATCACCTGGGCGAGCCCCGAGCAGGCCGCCAACCCCGCCGCCACCAGCCGCGTGACCTTCGACGTGGCGCCCTACGCCGACCTGGTGCGGCTCACGGTCACCCACGACGAGCTCGAGGCCGACGGCGCGATGGCCCAGGGCATCCAGAAGGGCTGGCCGATCGTGCTGTCCAGCCTGAAGTCGCTGCTCGAAACGGGCCAGGGCATCGACATCTTCAAGGCGAAGGCGAACGCGGAGGCCTGAACGCACGGGCGGCTTGTCGATTCGGGCCGCCCTCGTTCGTCGATTGGAAGACGATGAAAGGACCCGCCATGCCTGCCTGGACAAGCGCGCTGCGCACGCACTACCGTTGGATCATCGTGGCCGCCGGCGGCGTGCTCGGCTGCGTGGCGATCGGCGGGCTGTTCTCGCTGCCGGTGCTGCTGCGGCCGATCGCCGAAGACACCGGGTGGTCCACCACCGGCATCTCCAGCGCGATGACCTTCGCCTTCCTCGCGCTGGCGATCGGCAGCATCACCTGGGGCAACCTGTCCGATCGGGTGGGCCCGCGCATCGTCGTGGTGGCCGGCGCCCTGCTGCTGACGACCGGCCTCGCGCTGGCCAGCCTGGCGCCGTCGCTGGCCCTGTTCCAGATCTTGTTCGGCGCGGTCGTCGGCTTCAGCGTCTCGGCGATCTTCGCGCCGATGATGGCCTGCGTCACCGGCTGGTTCGACACGCGTCGCAGCCTGGCGGTGTCGCTGGTGTCGGCCGGCATGGGCATGGCGCCGATGACCATGTCGCCGCTGGTCGCGTGGCTGGTGCAGACGCACCATTGGCGCACCACGCTGCAGATCATCGCCGCGCTGGTGGCCGCCATCATGGTGCCCGTGGCGTTGCTGGTGCGGCGCCCGCCCGCGCTGGCACAGCAACAAGCTGCAGCCCCGGCGCCGGGCGCGGCACAAGGAGAGCCCGCCTTGTCGGTGGGCCAGGCCCTGCGCTCGGCGCCGTTCGTGATCCTGGTGCTGACCAGCTTCCTGAGCTGCGCCACCCACTCCGGGCCGATCTTCCACACTGTGAGCTACGCCGTCACCTGCGGCATCCCGCTGATGGCCGCGGTGTCGATCTACAGCCTCGAAGGGCTCGCGGGCATGGGCGGTCGCCTCGTGTTCGGGCTGCTCGGCGACCGCTTCGGGGCCGCGCGCGTGCTGGTGCTGGCGCTGCTGGCGCAGGCGATCGTGGCGCTGGGGTACATCTCCGCGCGCCAGCTCGGCAGCTTCTACACCGTGGCGGCGCTGTTCGGCTTCACCTATGCAGGCGTGATGCCGCTGTTCGCCGTGATCGCGCGCGAGAACTTTCCGCTGCGCATGATGGGCACGGTGATCGGCGGCACCACCATGGCCAGCAGCCTCGGCATGGCGCTGGGGCCGGTGGTGGGCGGCCTGATCTACGACACCTTCACCAGCTACGCGTGGCTGTTCGTCGGCGCGTTCTCGCTGGGCATCGGGGCCTTCCTGTCGGCGCTGGCGTTCACGCGGCTGCCGCGGCGCCGGGTGGCAGCCGCGGTGGGCTGACGGTCGGCGCGCGCGAGGCGCTCAGCCGATCTTCTTGCGCGGTGGCAGCATGGCGGCCAGTACGCCATCCTTGAGCGCCACCTGGTGAACGACGGCGGCGCCTGCATGCACGGCGGCCAGCCACATCAGCGTGTCGCCGAGCAAGCCGTGCACCTCGCCCCAATCCGCCAGCTTCGCCACGGCCGAATCGGCGATGGCCGGCATGCGATCGATGCGCAGGCCACCGAGCAAGGTGAGCGGATGACCTTCGCCGCCGAGCGCCAGGAGCGCGGTGATCGGCAGTAGAAGCAGCAGCGCCCACAGCGCGACGTTCACCAGTTTCGCCGCGAGCGCCATCCATGTGGCCATCGCAAAGTGCGGTGGTGCCGGACGCACGGCCACCCAGATCAGCCGCGCCGCCGTGAGCACGAAGACGAGGACGCCCAGCGATTCGTGCCAGACGATGTCGTTGCGCGTCGCCGGATCGACGCCGCCGCGCATGAGCCGACCGAAGTGCTCCGGCCCGAGGATGAATGCGATCACGACGACGACGGCCGTGATCCAGTGGAGGTAACGGCTCGGCGCGTCGTAGTGGGTCGCTTCGGGGGCGTGCGGCACTCGTGGCTCCAGGGTCCGCTTCGCTTGTGGTGCCGACACCCGAACGACATAGCGACCTGGATCAAGCCGGCTTGCGTCCGAGCGCGCATCGCCAAAGCGCATCCGCACCGACACGCCGGACCTTCGGACAAGAATTCCGGACGCGTGGCCCGGCCCTGATCGCGTCGAACTTCGATCATGGCCGCCTCTTCAACCTTCTTGAAAGTGGCCACCATGCAGACCTCCTTTTCGGCGGACCCGTACGCCAGGGTCATCGCCAACTCCAGGCGCGTGCGCTGGGACATCGACCACGACGTCGTCCGCGGCCGGCGATTCGATCTCGACAAGCCGTTCCTGCCGGCCGGCCTGTCGCTGGTGGACGAGCTGGGCTTCCTCACGGCGGACGACCGCCGCCTGCTGAGCCAGGTGCAGGGCCGCAGCTACGCCTACATCTTCGGCCTGGTGGAGCGCTTCATCGGCGCCAAGGTGCTCGATGTCAGCCGCGGTCATGCGCTGGGCAACCAGACGGCGCTGGAGGCGCTGGTGCGCATGACCGACGAGGAGCTGAAGCACCAGGAGCTGTTCCGTCGCCTGGAAGCGATGATGGCCGACGCCATGACCGCGGGCTACGTGGCCACGGCCGAGCCCAACGCGGTGGCCGCCGCCGTGCTGAGCAAGAGCACTTGGGCGGTGCTCGCGCTCACGCTGCACATCGAGCTCTTCACGCTGGCCCACTATCGCGCCAGCATCGAGCCGCAAAGCGAGCTCGACGAACTGTGGAAAGACGTCTTCCGCGCCCACTGGAAAGAGGAGGTGCAGCATGCGGTGCTCGACGAGCTGGAGTTCCTGCGCGAGGACGCGCGCCTGAGCGCCGCCGAACGCAACGGCGCGGTGACCGACCTCATCGCCCTGGTGGCGGCAGTCGACGGCATCCTGCAGGCGCAGGCGCACGCCGACGCGACCTACTTCCACGCGATCGCCGGCGGGCATCACACCGACGCGCAACGCATCGCCGTCGAGGCCGGGATCCTCAAGGCATACCGCTGGCAGTACATCGTGTCGGGCGTGACCGAGCCGCGCTTTCAGAAGGTGCTGTTCGGCGTGCTCGACGAGCAGCAGAAGGGCCGGGTGATGGCGGCACTGGAGCCGCTGCTCTACGCGATGCCCGCCGCCTCGCCGGCCGCACCGCGCCAGTAGCGCAGGCCGCATCGCAAACGCCACGGAGGACGACCATGCTGCCCGAGATGATGCTGCTGGCCTTCGCCGCCTGGACCCTGCTGCTCCTGCTCGTCACGGTGGGCACCTACCGGTTCGCCCGCATCTTCAGCGGTCGGGCCGGCATGGCCAGCTTTCCGGCCGATCGCATCGAGGGACAAGGCTGGTACGCGCGCGCCATGCGCGCGCATGCCAACTGCATCGAGAACCTTCCGGTGTTCGGCGCGATCGTCTACGTACTGCACGTCTGCGGCGTCGCGCATCCCGCGCTGCGCCCGCTGTGCGTCGCCATCGTCGCCGCGCGGGTCTGCCAATCGCTCGTGCACGTGAGCCTGGTGCAGACCGACCGCGTGGTGTCGGTGCGCTTCGGCTTCTACTTCGTGCAGTTCCTCTGCTTCGGCGCACTGATCGGGTTGATCGTCTGGCGCCACTGAATCAGGCCCGCGTCTAGGCCGGGTCACCGACTCAGGCCCGCGGCTCCGGCGTGCGTGCGACGCCAGGCGGCCGGCGGCACGCCGAATTCGCGCTTGAACGCGCGGCTGAACGCGGCGTCGGTCTCGTAGCCGACCTCCAGGGCAATCTGCATCAGGCTCGAGGCGCTGCGGCGCAGCAGGTTCGACGCCACCGCCATGCGCCACCTGGCCAGGTACTGCATCGGCGACTGTCCGACGAAGTGGGTGAACTTCTCGGCGAGCACCGAGCGCGACGTGCCCGCCTCGCGCGCCAGGCCGTCGAGCGTCCACGGATGGGCCGGCTTCTCGTGCATCAGCGCCAGACATCGACCCACGGCGCGGTCGCGCAGGCCGGCGATCCAACCCGTCTGTTGAGCGGACATCCCGCAGAGGTAGCGGCGCAGCGTTTCGACCACCAGCACCTCGGACAGCTTGGCCAGCACGCCCTCACCCCCGGGCTCCGAACCGGCGGCCTCGGCCACCGCATAGACGAACGAGCGCTCGAGCCAATCGGTGCCGTCGCCTCTCAGGCTGACGGTCACGACCCGGGGCAGCGCTGTCAGCACGGGACGACACAGGATCGGGTCGCACGACAGATAGCCGCAGACGATGCGGGTGGGCGCCCCGCCACCGCCGAGCCGCAGCTCATCGGGCCGGTCGCGCAGCAGCGTCTGCACGTCGAGCATCGGGCCGGGCTCGGCCACGCCGGTCGACGCCATCGTGTGCGCATCGCCGTGCGGAAACAGGATGATGTCGCCGGCCTGCACGTGCAACGGCGGCAAGCCATCGAGCTGCACGGTGCACGAACCATCGGCGAAGTAGTGGTAGAAGAGCAGGCGCTGCGAACCGGCGTCGACCTGCGCGGCCACCGCCTCGGCCTGCGGAGACGCCAGACACCACGGAGCAGTGAATCGAGCCTTGAAGAAGATCGCGCTGTTGAAGTGCAGCACCCTCAAGACCTCGGACAAGGCATCCATCGAGACGCAACCCCCGATCGCAGACCGAGCTTGCGACTTTACCCGCGTCGCCCGCGGCGACGGCCACCTCCAGATTCGCGCGGCGCGCGCACGCCCCGAACGGCACGTTATGCTGGGCACCGTGAAGGGCTACAACGCGATCGGCTACGCACTCGTCGCGCTCTACGCAGGGGCCTGCGTGGCGCTGGCCCCACCCGCGATCGGCCCCTGGGGCGCGCTGGCGATCGCCGTCGCGTACTTCGTCGCCTGCTGGTTCGTCGGAGGCGTCTACCTGTCGTGCGTGGTGCACATGGGCATCGCGCATCGCGCGCTCGACTTCCAGCCGTGGTTCGTGAAAGCCTTGGCCGTCGTCAACAACGCCTTCTTCGTCTACATCGACCCGGTCACCTGGGTGAACCGCCACCGGCTGCACCACCGCTTCTCCGACCACCCGGGAGACCCCAACAAGCTGGCATCCGACGGCCCGTGGCGCGCTTTGGCGCTTTGCCTGTTCCCGTACAAGACCGAGGTCAATGTCGCCACCGACGAGATCCTCAAGACGTGGCCGTTTCGCCTCGTCTCGAACCCGCTGTTCCCGGTCGTGGCCACGGCGGGCCAGCTCGCGCTGCTGGCCTGGCTGACCGGCGACGCGCGCTTCGCGCTGGTGATGTGGGCCACGTTCCGCGTCTTCGCGCTGTGGATCAACATGATCCAGAACTACTGGACCCACGACCGGCGCCATGGCACCCGGCGCTACGACGACGAGCGCGACAACGCGATGAACATCGGCGAATGGCTGCCGGTAACGCTCACGTTCAGCGCCTGCCTGCAGAACAACCACCACCACGCGCCCGGCCTGCTGCGCCTGAGCCACGACGACGCGGAGTACGACTTCGGCTTCATGGCCGTCAAGGCGATGAAGGCGCTCGGCCTGGTGCGGGCCACGCGCACGGGCCTCGAGGTGCCGAAGGACGTGCCGCTGGCCTCGGTGGGGTTCTGACCGCGCGCCGCCGATCAGGCCGGGCGGGCGCGAACGCAGGCCCGGATCAGGCCTGCGTGCCCGTGGCCACCGCGGCCTTGGCCTTGCGCCGCTGGAACGGGTAGAAGGTCTGCGCCCAGAAGCCGGCCGGCAGCTTCTCCTTGTACAGGCCGTAGGTGTGCGGCCAGGAGCCGTCGGCGGGCAGGTAGTGGGTGCCGAAGAGCTTGTCGATCCACGGAAAGTGGATGGCGTAGTTCTTGTCGAGGGCGGCCTTCTCCGACGTGTGATGCCAGTGGTGGTAGCGCGGCTGGATCAGCCACGGCTCCAGCCAGCGCACCGTCGGGCCGAAGTTGCAGTGGCACCAGGTGGCGTGGATTGTCACGAAGAACAGGTAGGCCACGATGATGTCGTGCGGGAAGATGAACATCATCGGCACCAGCATGAAGGCGCGCACCACCACGTCATCCAAGATGTGCGAGCGCGAGCCGGCAATCCAGTCCAGCGCCTGCGACGAGTGGTGGATGGCGTGGAAGCGCCACAGCCACGGCACGGCGTGGAAGAGGCGATGGATGGCGTATTCACACAGGTCAGCCACCGCGATCGCCAGCAGCACCTGCACCGGCCAGGGCAGGCTGCCCACCGCCGCCAGCACGGCAGGGATGCCGAAGTAGGCGCTGAGCTGGGTGGCCGGCAGCAGGATCAGGAACGACGTGATCTGGATCGGCAGGTGCGTCGACAGGAAGTACCCGATGTCCAGCAGCCATTCGCTGCGGAACACGCTCTGCCGCGGATACGCGGGCCACAGCACCTCGATGGGCGAGAAGATCAGCGTCATCAGCAGCATGTCGAGCAGGAACCAGTCCAGGCCGATGGCCGGGCCGGCGTGCAGCGATTCGTTGATGGGGACGCTGGATCCGCCGAGCAAGGTCGCCAGCAGGGCGAGCAGCATGCCGGTCAGGCCGAGGATCTTCTTGCGCCGCAGGAGCGCCGACGCGACGCCGAAGACGAGGGCTGCCACGATCACCCCCTGGATCAGCAGGCGCATCACCGGCATCGGGTAGTACGACCGCAGCTCGGGCGAGGTGAGCACCTGCGGAAAGTGCAGGCAGACGACAGCGCCGAGGGCGAGCACGCCGAAGAAGCTGGCCAGGATGCCGCTCCACCAGCCCGTGCCGAAGCCGCTGGGGTCGTCGTCGCCGAAGAGCTCGTTGATCCTCTGCTCGAGCATGGCCCTAACCTCTTGTTCTGCCGAAGGGCCGACGAGGCCCGGCTAGCAAAAGTCTATGCCGCGGCAGCGCTGGGCCAGCGCATGCCGGAGGGTCGGATCCGCACAAGTACCGGAACTTCGCGCCGCCCTTCGAGGCGTTGGCGGCGGCGCCACGGCTCAGCGTTCGTGCAGCGATCGATACCGGATGTGCACCGAGGCCGCACTGCGATCGGCCTCGCCGTGAAACACGGCTTCGATGTTGTTGCCGTCGGGGTCCAGCACAAACGCCGCGTAGTAGCCCGGGTGGTAGGCGCGCTCGCCGGGCGGGCCGTTGTCCCTGCCGCCGTGCGCCATGGCCGCCTGGTAGAAGGCATCGACCATCGCGCGGTCGTGCGCCTGGAACGCGATGTGTTGGCGCCCGGTCAGTTGGCCCAGCGCTTCGTCGCTGTCGAGCGACGCGATGAACAGCTCGTCGGCCCAGAGGTCGTTGTCGTCGGAGCCGCCGATCGGGATCTTCAGTGCGTCGAAGACGGCGGTGTAGAAAGCCTTGCTGGCCGGGAAGTCGCGAACTGCCATCCCGATGTGGTCGATCAAGCGACCGCGATGCCGTTCTCGTGTAGCCATGACCTGCTCCTGACCACTAACTTGGTGCCGCATCGTCGCCGCCGACGACGGCGCTTGCAAGGGGCGGTCGCCTTGGCCCGCGGCCGCTCACTGGATCACGATGTCGGCGCTCAGCAGCACCGACTGCGGAAACGTGAATCCCATCGCGCGGGCCGTCTTCAGATTGACGGCAAAGACGTATTGCGTCGGCTGTTCGATCGGCGTGTCGTTCGGCTGGGCGCCCTGGATGATCCGGTGCACGATGGCGGCGGTGCGTTTGATGAGGACCGGGAAGTTGGGCGAGTACGACATCAGGCCGCCAAAGCGGATGACTGCGGGTGCGACAGGGTAGATCGCCGGTATGCGTTGCTTCACCGTGAATTCGACGATGCGGCCATAGCTGGGTATGAGCCCGATGCCGACGGCCATGCCATCGGGCGGTCGCCGCGCGAGGTCGATCAATGCGCGGTCGAGGTCGCCAGCCTCGCCGATCGGATGGGCGCTGGTCTGAATTCCCACCGCGTGGGCCGCCTGTTCGACTTCGCGTCGAACCAGCTCGCCCCATCGGTCCGCCTTGCCCAGGATGGCCAACTGCTTCAACGTCGGGACGGCGCTGCGAAACAGACCGACCAGTTTGGTCGAGAGCTCGAGGGGCACCGCCGCAGTGCCGGTGACGTTGCCGCCCGGTTGGCCCAACGACTGCGCCAGCCCCATCTCCACCGGGGCCAGGCCGTACACCATCACGATCGGGATCGTGGCGGTCACCTTCCTTGCGGCCAGCGCCTCGTCGGTCGAACCGGCGACGATCACGTCGACCTTGGCCGCCAGCAGCTCGCGCGCACCCGCTTCCAATGCGGCCCTGCCATCACCGCTCCTGGAGACGAACTCGACGGTGCGGCCCTCCTCGTAGCCCAAGGGCTTGAGCGCGGCGATGATGCCGGCGGCATCGTCGTAGCCCGAGAACAAGGTGCCCACGCGAGGCACCTTCTCCGCCGCGGCCGCGCGGCCGGCGAAAGGCGCGGTCAGCAAACCGGCGGTGATTGCGCGCAGTCCAGAGCGTCGGTCCATGCGCGGGATGCGTCAATCGGCTCTCGACCAGCGCACGACAAGACCGCTCTTGTGCTCCGGCGGCACCACCCACTTGAACGACAGATCCTGCGCAGGCAGGTCCCACCGGGCCGTGCGCACCGCAAGCACGGCGAAGAGCTGCATCATCACCGTGGCGAAGTCGTAGCCGGCGCACTTGTGGCCCGTCATGGCGCCGGCGCCTTGCGGCATGAACGCATCCGGCGCACGCCGCTTCTCGTCGCGCTCGGCCGAGAAGCGATCGGGATCGAACTGCCGGGGCGACGTGAAGATCGGATCGATGTTGCTCTCGTAGACCGCCATCATCACCAGGGTGCCCTGCGGGATGGTGTAGCTGGCCACGTCGATGTCACGCCTGGCGCGGCCGAAGCTCATCGGCACGTTGGGGCAGGTGCGCTTCACCTCGTCGACCACCTGCATCAGGTACGGCATCGCGCGCAGCTGCGCAGGGCCGATCGGCCCCGAGGCCGCGTGGGCGAGCACCTCGGTGCGCAGGCGCTCGCGGACGGACGGGTGCTCGTGCAGCGCACGCAACGTGGCGGCCAGCTCGGCATAGACGATCATGCCGGCGAGCAGAAAGTGGTGCAGCTCGCGCGCCGCGGTCTTAGCGTCGAGCGGCGCGCCGGCCGCACGGGCCGCGGCCAGGATGCGCGCCAGGCCGTCGGGCTGCGCGGGCGGCGCATCCATGTGGCGCTGCGCCACCGTTTCGAGCAGCGCGAGAATGCGATCGCGCGCCTGCAAGCCCTTGGTGTAGGCGGTGCCGGGCAGGCCGATCGGCAGCGCGACGAACGCCTTGGCGAGGATTGCGTTGTCGGCGAGCAGGCGCGTGATTTCGTCGCCGGGCTCCAGCCCGATGATGGCGCCGGCCAGCGATTCGATGGCCAGCGTCTTCAACTCGGCCGTCACAGGCCCTTCACCCCTGGCAAGCCACGCCGCGAGCCGCGCTTCGATGCGCTGTTGCAGACCCGGCAGATAGCTCGCGATCGCCTCGGGCGCGAAGGCGGCCAGCAGGCTGCGCTTGCGCTGCGCATGCGCCTCGCCGTCGAGCAACGGCACGATGTCGGCGCTGCCACCGAACAGCGCCATCAGGTTGGCCGGCATCGCACCCTCGCGTTGCACCGCCGCCGGATCGAGCCAGACGCCGACGCGCTTGGGCCCGGCGATGAACACCGTGGGCTTGCCCAGGATGTGGGTGCGGAACACGTCGCCGTGACGCGCGCGGCGCTCGCTGACGAAGCCGAACGGGTTGCTCGCAAAGGCGATCGTCTCACCGAGGAGCGGCAGCCCGTTGCTGCCCGGTGGGAGTGGATTCGCAGTGGCCACGGGTCTTGCCTCCTGTCTCGCAGCCTCCGATCGGCGGCGCGCGCAAGCATACGCGTGGGCGGCCGGTCAGCGCGACATCTGAGGTAGATTGCGGGCGCCATGGACCCGCTCTTCAAGAGTCTGCCCGACATCATCAAGGCGGCGGCGCAGAGCCAGCTGGGCATCCTGGCGCTGCTGGTGGTGGCGCTGTCGATCCTGGCTTACGTCTTCTTCGCCAAGGCGGCGATGAAGATCCGCGTCGGCATCTTCGTGCTGCTCTTCGCCGGCGTCGTCGGCTTCGGCGTGGCGATGTTTCGGGCGTCGGCTGCCGGCGGTCCCACGGGGACGGGTGCCGGCGCATCGAATGGCGCGCTGTCGAAGGAGGCGCGCACGCTGCTCGCGGCCGCCGCGGCCGACCCCAGCGGCCTCGTGCTGTACGAGAAGTTCGGCGCCGGCGTCGACCTGCACACCAACGGCGTGAGCCTGCTGACCGACAAGTCCGATCACCGCGCGGTGGCCACCTGGGAGTCGGCCTTGCAGGAGCTGGTGGACCGCGGCCTGCTCGGCGCACGCGGCGATCGCGGCGAGGTCTACGAGATCACCAAGA
>DATJYZ010000109.1:0-5632 GCA_035499355.1 Burkholderiaceae bacterium
CGGCCGCATGGCCGCCGCGGGCAGCGGACCCCGGCAGGCCAAGGCGGTCAGCACCGCCACCAGCGCCGCCGCACCCGCGGTGTGCAGCAAGGCGGCGAGCAGCGGCCAATCGAGCAGCACGTTGCTCAATCCGCTCGCCACTTGTACCGCCAGCAACGACAACAGCCACCACGCGGCGCGCCGGTCCCGGTGCCTGCCGCCGCGCCACAGTCGGGCCGCCAGCACCGTCACCGCCACGACGACGAGCAGCGCGACGATGCGATGCACCAGCTGGATCGCCACCAGCGCCTTGAACTCGACGTAGCCGTCGGCCGCGCGCCCCAGCTCGCGCAGCAGCATGAACCCCTGGGCGAAGTCGGCGTCCGGCCACCACTGGCCATTGCACTGCGGGAAGCCGCGGCAGGCGAGCACCGCGTAGTTGCTGCTGACCCAGCCGCCGAGCGCGATCTGCAGCGCCACCAGCGCGAGCACGGCGGCTGCAGCGCGTGCGGCGGGCAGCGGCGGCGCGCGCTGCAACGACTGCAACTGCGCGATCAGCAGTGCCAGCAGCACCATGCCGCCCATCAGGTGCGCCGTGACGACGGCGGGGTAAAGGCGCAACGTGACCGTGTACTTGCCGAACAACCCTTGCACCAGCACCCACGCCAGCGCCGCGACTGCCCACCACGGCGCGCGCCCGAGCGTCGTGCGCGCGCGCCAGAGCACGATCGTGAGCGCCAGGATCAGCGCACCGACCGTCATCGCCAGGTAGCGATGGACCATCTCGATCCATGCCTTGGACACCGTGACCGGCCCGCTCGGCAACGCGCTCTGCGCGCTGGCGATCGGGGCCGATGCGCCCCATGGGCTCGACTGGCCGTAGCAGCCGGGCCAATCGGGGCAACCGAGACCGGAGTCGGTGAGCCGCGTGAAGGATCCGAACACGATCAGATCACCGGTGACGAACGCGGTCAGCGCCGCCAGCGCGACGTAGCGCGCCAGCGGCGCCGTGCGCCGCACCCGCCACCACCACAGCGCGAGCACGGCCGCAGCGAGCATCGTTGCAATCGCCAGCAGCTCGAGCGCGGGCGCCATGTCGACCGTGGCCACGGCGTTCATCGCGGCCCACGTCCCGGGGCGTCCCACGACGCCGACGCGCGCAGCAGGCGCTCGAGGTCGCGCCGCACCCTGGCCGGATCGGGCTCGGGCGGCATGCGCATCATCCAGTCGCCCCGCGGATCGACGAGGTACAGGTGCTCGTCGAGCGCGTGTCCGCTCGCGGGCTTGAGCCAGCCTTCAACGACCGCGCGCGGCAAGCGCAGCAGCGTCACCTCCGGTGGTGCCGACAGCACCTGCAGCAGCTCTGGCTTCGGCGCGCCGTCGTCGGTGATCAGCCAGACCTTGTCGACGCGGTCGCGCTCGCGCCCGAGCATCTCGCGCAATTGTCGCTGCAGGAACAGACGCTGCTCGCATGCGCTGCTGCACCCCGCGGACCCTACCACCACCAGCAGCCATTGCCCTTTGAGCGAACGCAGCGGCACGGCCGTGCCTTGCAGGTCGGTGGCCACGGCATCGGGCATGGTCACCGGCGGCTGCACGAGGCTGCCATAGGCCGCTTCGCCGCCGCTGGGCCGGGCGACGTAGAACATCCAGTAGCTGGCCAGCACCGGCGCCGCGCAGACCAGCAGGATCGCCAGCGCCTGCAGGCGGCCCCACCGCGTGCGACGCTGACGCTCGTCCACCACCGCCAGGGGCAGCGAGTGCACGGTCATTGCCAGCGGTTCAGCTTCCTTGATGTCCACGTCGTCGCGGTGAAATCCAACCGTACCAGAGCGCCAACCCGGCGATCAGCGCGCACAAGGCAAACCATTGCAGCGCATATCCCTGGTGCTTCCACACATCCTGCGGCGGCTCCGGCCAGTCGCGCTGCAAGGCGTCGGGCACCTCGGGCGCCGAAAGTTGCTGCAGCGAGAGCGGCCGCAGGGTCAGACCCGTGTCGCGCGCCAGTTGAGCAGGATCGAGATTCTGCCGTATCGGCCCTTCTTCGGCGGCCGACGACAGCATCAACCGCGGCGACGGCCAGATCGCGATCCGCGCCTCCAGCCGCACCGGGCCGTCGGCCAGCGGCGCTGCCGGCACGCGGGTGCGATCGGCCGGATCGCGCGGCGCCCAGCCGCGCTGCACCAGCACCGCGTCGCCCGTCCCCAGCAGCAACGGCGTGACGACGACGAAGCCGGCCGCGCCATGCAACGTGCGGTTGTCGAGGTACAGCGTGGCGCGGCCGAGCCAGCGCCCTTCGACCACGATGCGGCGGTGCTGCACCGCGGCCAGGCCGGCGGCGTCGCCAGGAAGCGCCGATGGCGGCAGCGGCGCAAGCTGAGAGCGCGCGCGCCAAGCCTGCTGGATGGCGGACTTCTGCGCGGCGCGATCGAGCTGCCACAAGCCGAGGCGCGCCGTGGCTGCCATCGCCACCACGACGCCCAACCAGACCAGCACGCTGGATGTCCGGAGCTTCATGCGACCGCGCGACCTGACCGGCCGCGATAAGCTGCGCCCATGAAGGCCGTGATCGTGGTGGTGTTGATGGCGATCGTGGCGGTGCTCGCCAGCGCCGGTGTCGCGATGCTGAAGCGCCCGTCGGCGGACAAGCCGCGCGACGAGTCGCGCATGGCGCGCGCACTGGCGCTGCGCGTGCTGCTGTCGATCGCGCTGTTCCTCTTCATCCTGCTGGCTTGGCAGCTCGGCTGGATCCAGCCGACCGGCCTGCCGGTGTCGCGCTGACCGTGCGTGCCGCCGCCGGCAGCGGCGACCAGGCGCGCTACAGCCAGTAGACCAGGAAGTACAGGCCCAGCCAGACCACGTCGACGAAGTGCCAATACCAGGCGGCCCCTTCGAAGCCGAAGTGGCGCTGCGGCGTGAAGTGGCCGTTCATCAGCCGCAGCGTGATGAAGGTGAGCATCAGCATGCCGACGAACACGTGGAAGCCGTGGAAGCCGGTGAGCATGAAGAACGTCGAGCCGTAGATGCCCGAGGTCAGCTTGAGATTCAGCTCGTGGTACGCATGCACGTACTCGTAGGCCTGGAAGCTGATGAAGGTGATGCCCAGGGCCACCGTGATCCACATCCAGAAGATCGTCTTGGCGCGCTGGCCGGCGATCAGTGCGTGGTGCGCGATCGTGATCGTGCCCCCGGAACTGAGCAGGATCGCGGTGTTCAGCGTCGGGATCGGCCACGGACCCATCGTCGTGAACGCCTCCACGGTGCCGGCGGGCGACGCGGTGAAGCCCGCCGCCGCGCTCGGCCACACCGCCTTGAAATCGGGCCACAGCAGCTGGTGGTCGATGTCGCCGAGCATCGGCAGCGCGAACGCGCGCGCCCAGTACAGCGCGCCGAAGAAGGCGCCGAAGAACATCACCTCCGAGAAGATGAACCAGCTCATGCTCCAGCGGTACGACACGTCGACGCGGTCGGAGTACATGCCGCCCTCGCTCTCGCCGATGGCGTCGCGGAACCAGACGAACAGCGTCGACAGCCAGATCAGCACGCCGAGCAGCAACGACCACTTGCCCCAGCTGTGGTCGTTGATCCACTGGCCGGCGCCGAGGATCACCAGGCCCAGCCCGAGCGCCGTCATCGCGGGATGACGCGACGGCGCTGGCACGAAGTAGTACGGCGTGGACCCTTTGGGTGTCGCGGCGGACATGGTGGGGTGCTCCTGGTTTCTCGGTTCGGACGGATCGGATGCGGGTGTCGTGATCAGGTGGCCACGCCGCTGCTGATGATCCAGCGCACCAGCAGCACGAGCACGAGCACGAACAGGGCCGCGCCGGCGACGCCGGCCACGACCACGTGAATGGGATTGAGTTGCGCCAGGTCGCGGGCGTAGTCGGCGCGGCGGCGGATGCCGAGGAATGACCACACCACCGCCAGCACGGTGCCACGCAGCGAGCCTTTGCGCGCGGTGACCGGCACCTCGTCGCCGAGCGGCGGCGTCCCGGTCACGAGCGGCCTCCATCGAGCGCCCGGGCCGCGGCGGTCGGCGCCGGCGGCACCTTGCCGCCGACCTCGAAGAATGTGTACGACAACGTGATCGTCGTGACGTCCTTCGGCAACTTGCTGTCGACGTAGAAGACCACCGGCCACTGCCGGCTCTCGCCGGGTGCCAGCGTGTACTCGTTGAAGCAGAAGCACTCGAGCTTGTTGAAGTGCGCGGCCGAATTCATCGGCGCGAAGCTGGCGATCGCCTGCGCCGCCATCGTGCGGTTCTGCTTGTTGCGGAACTCGTACATCACGGTGGCCACTTCGCCGGGATGCACCTGCAGCGAGCGCAGCGCGGGCTTGAAGTCCCACGGGCCGCGGGCATTGGCGTCGAACTCGATGGTCACCGTGCGGCTGCGATCGACCTGCGTGTTGGCCGGCGCCCGGCGTGCCACGGGCCCGCCGCGCTCCGACACCGACAGCACGTTGACGCCCAGCGCGTTGCAGATCGCCTTGTAGATCGGCACCAGCGCATAGCCGAAGCCGAACATCAGCAGCGCGACGACCGCGAGCTTGACCGTCATGCGCCGGTTGTCGCCGCGCAGCAGCCGGCCCAGGGTGCGCGGGGTATTTCGGTCCATCGCGCGTGCTATTCAGTGCGACAACAACGCGATCTTCGCGACGAAGCCGAGCGCGAACACCAGCGCCGCAGACGCCAGGATCCACGCCAGCCGCACGTTGGCCTTGCGCTGCGAAGGTGGGGTCACCGGTTCCACCTCAGCCGATCACCTTGGTGGCACTGGCGTCGAGCTTCGGCGGCGTCTCGAAGGTGTGCCACGGCGCCGGAGACGGGATCTCCCACTCCAGACCTTCGGCGGCTTCCCACGGGCGTTGCGGCGCCTTCTCGCCTTGGCCGCGCATCATCGGCAGCGCGACGAAGAAGAAGAAGTACACCTGCGCCAGCCCGAAGCCGAAAGCGCCGATCGACGCGATGGCGTTGAAGTCGGCGAACTGCATCGGGTAGTCGGCATAGCGGCGCGGCATGCCGGCCAGGCCGAGGAAGTGCATCGGGAAGAAGGTGAGGTTGAAGAAGATCAGCGAGGCCCAGAAGTGGATCTTGCCGCGCGTCTCGTTGTACATCACGCCGGTCCACTTGGGGCCCCAGTAGTAGACGCCGCCGAACATGCCGAACAGCGAGCCGGCCACCAGCACATAGTGGAAGTGCGCCACCACGTAGTAGGTGTCCTGCAGCTGCTGGTCGATCGGCGCCATCGCCAGGATCAGCCCGGTGAAGCCGCCCATCGTGAAGACGAACAGGAAGCCCACCGCCCACAGCATCGGCGTCTCGAAGGTCATCGAGCCGCGCCACATCGTCGCCAGCCAGTTGAAGATCTTCACCCCCGTGGGCACCGCGATCAGCATCGTCGCGTACATGAAGAACAGCTGGCCGGTGACCGGCATGCCGGTCGTGTACATGTGGTGCGCCCAGACGATGAACGACAGGATCGCGATCGACGCCGTCGCGTAGACCATCGAGGTGTAGCCGAACAGCTTCTTGCGCGCGAACGCCGGCACGATCGCGCTGACGATGCCGAACGCGGGCAGGATCATGATGTAGACCTCGGGGTGCCCGAAGAACCAGAAGATGTGCTGGTACATGATCGGGTCGCCGCCG
>DATJYZ010000110.1:0-9730 GCA_035499355.1 Burkholderiaceae bacterium
ACCTCGGCCTGGAAGGAATGGGTCTGTTTGCTCATGGGTTGCGGGCAATGGTTGCGGGCTCACGGGCGGTCCGGCGCGGCATTTGGGGCCGCCGCGGCGAACCTTCAAGGGCAAGACCCCTCACAGGCGTGCGGAATGAAGTTTGACTCGCCATGCCCGGCCTCGGCATGCAAGATGCGCCCGCCGTCGTTGGCCCCCCGACCCGTGTACCAACAGATCGTCGACTGGTTCGTTGCCGTGTTGCGCGCCCCGCTGGCCGGGCTGCGCGGTGCCGACCCGGTGCTCGGTCTCGCGCTGGTGGTACTGGCCGCGCTGGTGTTGGCGAGCCTGCTGCACCGGCGTGCGCGCCTGCCGCGTCTGTTGGGCTACCTGTTGGTCGGCGCGATGGCCAGCCCGGTGGTGCTGGGATTGCTGCAGCGCACCGACATCGACCCTTGGAAACCGCTGATCGACCTTGCGGTCGCGGCGCTGGTGTTCGAGCTCGGCACCCGGCTGCGCCCGCGCTGGTTGTTCGACAACCCGTGGCTGGCTGCCAGCAGCGCGCTCGAAGCGCTCGCCGCCGGCGTGGCGGTGTGGCTGGTGCTGGTGTTGCTCGGTGCGCCCAGATCCAGCGCTGCCGCCGCTGCAGCGTGCGCGGCGGCCACCTCCCCGGTGATCACGATGGCTGCGTTTCTCGAGGCGCGGCCACGGGGTCAGGTGGCCGAGCGATTGCTGATGCTCAGCGCCATCAACAGCGTGCTGGCGATCCTCGCGGTCAAGCTGTGGCCGGTGCTGGCGCAGACGCAGAGCACATCGGCGCCCGAGTCGCTGACGTTGCTGGCCAATGCGAGCGTGGTGATCTTCGGCTCGCTGCTGCTCGGCCTGGCCTGCGGCGTGCTGCTCGACCGGCTCGGCCGGTTGCACGACGAGGCCGCAACGATGCCGGTGCTGCAGCTGGCGCTGGTGATCCTGGCGGCGCTGCTGGCCACGGCGTGGGGACTGTCGCCGTTCATCGCGCTGCTGGTCGCGGGCATGACGGCGCGTTCGCGCATGCGGCATCGACTCACGGTGCAGCCGTACCTCGGCAGCGCAGGTGCCGCGCTGACGGTGCTGCTGTTCGTCAGCTTCGGCGTGCTGTCCACGGTGCAGGACTGGCGCGCGCTGTGGCCGTGGGCGCTGGCGATCGTCGTCGCGCGCCTGATCGGCAAGGGCGCGGCGATCTTCGCCACCGCGCGCCCGAGCGGCTTGTCGTGGCGCCAGGCCACCGCGTTGACGCTGGCGCTGCAGCCGATGAGCAGCCTGTCGGTGCTGCTGGTGGCCGACTCGTTCGGCTGGCGCACGCCGCTGCCCGGCGCCGACCCGGGCGTGATCCAGGCGCTGCTGATCGCCACCACGTGGATGCAGCTGAGCGGCCCGCTGTGGACGCTGTGGCCGCTGAAGCACATCGTCGGCGAGGCCGTCGACGACGATGAACCACGCGAGCGCTGATATGAGGCCCCCACGCCCACTGCGTTCGCTGCCCCCCACGGGGGCGCAGTCGGCTTGGGAGCGGCCCTGCGCCGATACGTGGCCCCCACGCTCACTGCGTTGGCTGCCCCCCAAGGGGGCGCAGTCGGCTTGGGAGCGGCCCTGCGCCGACTGAACCATGGCCCTCGAAGCCTTCACCGCCTCGCAACCGCTGACGCTCGGGGTCGAGCTCGAGTTGCAGTTGCTCGACACGCACGACTTCGACCTCACGCCGCGCGCCGAAGACCTGTTGCGCGAGCTCGCCGGACACAGCGGCGAGTGGGACGTCAAGCCCGAGATCACGCGCAGCATGATCGAGATCGGCACCTCGATCCAGCGTGCGTTCTCGCCACTGCGCGACGAACTGCGTGACCTGCGCGCGCAGATGTCGCGCGCGGCGCGCAAACTCAATATCGCCATCTCGGGCGGCGGCACGCACGCCTACCAGCACTGGAGCGAGCAGCGCATCTTTCCGACCGAGCGCTTCCGCTACATCAGCGAACTCTATGGCTACCTGGCCAAGCAGTTCACCGTGTTCGGCCAGCACGTGCACGTGGGCGTGCCCAACGGCGACGAGGCGCTGTGGCTGCTGCACGCGCTGTCGCGCTACGTGCCGCACTTCATCGCGCTGGCGGCGTCGTCGCCGTACGTGCAGGGTGTCGACACGGGGTTTCACTCGGCGCGGCTCAACTCGGTGTTCGCGTTTCCGTTGTCGGGGCGCGCGCCGTTCGTGCTCACCTGGGACGGCTTCGGGCAGTTCTTCGACAAGATGACCAGCACCGGCGTCGTGCAGTCGATGAAGGACTTCTACTGGGACATCCGGCCCAAGCCCGAGTACGGCACGATCGAGCTGCGCGTGTGCGACACGCCGCTGCAGGTCGACAAGGCCGCCGCGCTGGCGTGCTACCTGCAAAGCCTGTGCCGCTTCCTGCGCGAGGAGCGGCCCTTCGAGCCGGCCGAGGACGACTACCTCGTCTACACCTTCAACCGCTTCCAGGCCTGCCGCTTCGGGCTCGACGGCGAGATCGTCGACCCCAAGACCAAGCAGCGGGCCAAGCTGCGCGACGACATCATCCGCACGCTGGCACGCGTCGAGCCGCACGCGCTCGACCTGCAAGGGCTCGAGGCCTGCAATCTGATCCGCGAATCGCTCACCGAGGGCAACGACGCCACCTGGCTGCGCCGCCAGCACGCCGAGCTTCCACCGATGGCCGCGCTGGTCGAGGCCGCGGCCGCGCGCTGGATGGCGGGTTGAGGCCGGCGCGCAGCCCTACAAGTCGGTGCGGATGCGCCAGAGCTCGGGGAACAACGTGACGTCGAGCATCTTGCGCAGGTAGCCGACACCGCTGGTGCCGCCGGTGCCACGCTTGAAGCCGATCACGCGCTCGACCGTCGTCACGTGGCGGAAGCGCCAGAGGCGGAACGCGTCTTCCAGGTCGACCAACTCCTCGCCGAGCTGATACAGGTCCCAGCGCGACGACGGTTGCCGATACACCGCGAGCCAGGCCTGCGCCACCTGCTCGTCGGCTGCGTAGGGCTGGGTCCAATCGCGCTGCGTGTGGCTCGGCGGCACGGCCAGGCCGCGACGCGCGAGCAGGCGCAGCGACTCGTCGTACAGCGACGGCGCGCGCCAGGCGGCGTCGACCGTCGCGTGCCGCGCCGGGTGGTGCTCGTGCACCTTCAGCATCGCCGCGTTCTTGTTGCCCATCATGAATTCGATGCAGCGGTACTGCCAGCTCTGGAAGCCGCTGCTCGAGCTCAGGTAAGGGCGGATCGCCGAGTACTCCGGCGGCGTCATCGTCGACAGCACGTCCCACGCGTGCACCAGCTGTTCCATGATGCGGCTGACGCGCGCCAGCATCTTGAACGCCGGCGCCAGGTCGTCGGCGGCGATGCAGGCCACCGCGGCGCGCAGCTCGTGCAGCATCAGCTTCATCCACAGCTCGCTGGTCTGGTGCTGCACGATGAACAGCATCTCGTTGTGGTCGGGCGACAGCGGATGCTGGGCGCCGAGCACGGCATCGAGGTGCAGGTAGTCGCCGTAGCTCATCTCGGTGCTGAAGTCGAGCCTCGCGCCGTGCTCGCTGCGATCGCCGGTGCTTGCCATGGCGCCTCCTGGTGTGACGTGCCCACTGTAGCGAGGGCCGGTGGCGCCTTGCCCAGCACGGCACCGCGCTGTTGGTATTCTGCGGGCGTGAGCGCCGAACCTGCCGCGTCAGTGCGCCCGTCGAGCCCGTGGTTGCGGCCATTGCATCGCGTGGCGCAGGCGGTGCATCGGCGCACCGCGCACCTGAGCCCGACCGCCCGCGGCATGTTGTGGGCCGTCGCGGCCGGCGCTTTCTTCTCGCTGCTCAACGCGCTGATGCGCGGACTGGCGTTGTCGATCGACCCGTTCCAGGCGCAGTTCCTGCGCTACTTCTTCGGGCTGGCGGTGCTGCTGCCGATCGTCCTTCACCACGGCGTCGCTGCCTATCGGCCGCGCCACATCGGCGGGCAGTTCGTGCGCGGTGCCGCGCACACGGTGGGCCTGTGCCTGTGGTTCGCGGCGCTGCCGAAGATCCCGCTGGCGGACATGACGGCCATCGGCTTCACGACGCCGATCTTCATCCTGATCGGCGCCAGGTTCGCGTTCGACGAGCCGATGCGCTGGGAACGCTGGCTCGCCACGCTGGCGGGCCTCACTGGCGTGCTGGTCGTGGTCGGCCCCAAGCTGTCGGCCAGCGCCGGGCTGTACCACTTGGTGATGCTGGCGTCGGCGCCGGTGTTCGCTGCGTCGTTCTTGATCACCAAGGCGCTGACGCGCTACGAGACCACCGGCACGATCCTGGTCTGGCAGTCGATCAGCGTGGCGACCTTGAGCCTGCCGCTGGCGCTGTGGAGCTGGCAGCCGCTCGGCGTCTGGCAGTGGCTCGGGTTCGCGCTCAGCGGCATGCTCGGCAGTGCCGGCCACTACTGCCTGACGCGCTCGTTCACGCGCGCCGACATCTCGGCCACGCAGTCGGTGAAGTTCCTCGACCTGGTGTGGTCGGCGCTGCTCGGCTTCGTGCTGTTCGCCGATGTGCCCAGCGGCACCACGCTGGCCGGCGGCGCGCTGATCTGCGCCGCCACCGTGTGGCTGGCGCGGCGCGAGGCGCATGGCGGGCGCAGACCGGCCCCCGCCTAGCACGCGTTTGCCGGCACGAGGTCCGGCCGACTATATTGTTTGTTGCCAGCCCGCTCGAAATCGCGACCAAAACCCGTCGATCCCCGGAAGTTCGGACGGATCGACATCCGGACCGGAGGCAACGACCGCGGAGACCTCGATGAGCTGGAACTACGGACCCGACATCGTCATTCGCCACGAACGTCATTTCGACGATCGCGTGATGCCGTGCTTCGCGGCGCGCCCGTCCGGGCCGTACGCAGCCTTCGAGCGCGCGGTCGCGTCGCGGCCGACGGCCGAGGCGCTGGTGGCCGGCGACGTGCGATGGACCTACGCCGACCTCGACGATCACGCCGGCCGCATGGCCGCCGGGTTGGCACAGCGTGGCGTGGGCCCTGGCGACCGCGTCGCCATGCTGCTGGGCAACCGCATCGAATTCGTGACCACGTTGCTGGCCACGCTGCGCCTGGGCGCCATCGCAGTGCCGATGGGCACGCGTCTGCAGGCACCGGAGATCGCCTACATCGTGCAGCACAGCGGCGCGAGGGCGATCGTGCACGAGGCCGAGCTGGCATCGCGCCTGCCATCGACCGCCGATGCACCGCAGCTGCAGCTGCGCGTCTCGGTTGCCGGCGCGGCGCCCCACAGCGAACCGTACGAGCGGCTGGCCCGGGGTCGCGCGCCCGATGCGCACCGCGCGCCCGAGGACGCGGTGGCGGTGATCCTCTACACCTCCGGCACCACAGGCCGGCCCAAGGGCGCGACGCTGACGCAGCTCAACCTCGTGCACTCGATGCTGAACTACGTGTACAGCATGGAGCTCGGCCCGGCCGACCGCACGTTGATGGCGGTGCCCGCCAGCCACGTCACCGGCCTGGTGGCCAATGTGATGATTGCGTGGGCCGCGCAGTGCGCGCTGGTCGTGATGGCCGAATTCAAGGCGCGTGCCTTCCTCGAGCTGGCCGCGCGCGAGCGCATGACGCACACGATCATCGTGCCGGCGATGTACAACCTGTGTCTGCTGCAGCCGGATTTCGACGCCTTCGATCTGTCGGCCTGGCGGGTCGGTGGCTACGGCGGCGCCCCGATGGCCGAGGCGACGATCGCCACGCTGGCCGCCAAGCTGCCGCGCCTGGGCCTGCACAACTGCTACGGCTCGACCGAGACGACGAGCCCGGCGACGATGCTGCCCGCCCGCCATGCCGCCGAGCGGCCCGACAGCGTGGGCTTCGCATTGCCCGGGGCCGACATCGTCGTGATGGACGATCAGGGCCGCGAAGTGCCACGCGGCACCGCCGGCGAGCTGTGGATCCGCGGCCCGATGGTGGTGCCCGGCTACTGGGCCAACCATGAGGCGACGAAGAGGGGGTTCGTCGCTGGCTACTGGCTGTCGGGCGACATCGGCTCGATCGACGAGCTGGGCTTCGTGCGCGTGTTCGACCGCGCGAAGGACATGCTCAACCGCGGCGGCTTCAAGGTTTACAGCGTCGAGGTGGAGAACGCACTGCTCGAACACCCGGCGGTGGTCGAGAGCGCGATCGTCGGCAAGCCCGACCCGGTGCTGGGCGAGCGCGTGCACGCATTCGTGTGTGTGAAGCCCGATGCCACGGCGACGGCCGACGAGCTGCGCCGCTTCTGCGCCGAGCGGCTGGCCGACTACAAGGTGCCCGAGAGCTACACGCTGACCACGACCCCGCTGCCGCGCAACGCCAACGGCAAGCTGCTCAAGCGCGAGCTGCGCCAGCAGTTCGAGCGACACGCCACCGCCTGAAGACGTCGGCGACCGCGTGTTCGACAGTGCCCGCGCGTCCGATGCGGTGCTGTTGTTCGACGAAGCCAGCGCGCTGTTCGGCAAGCGCACCGACATGCGCGACTCGCACGACCGCTACGCCAACGTCGATGCGAACGACCTGCTGCAACGGATCGAGCGCCTTGACGGGGTGGCCATCTTCACCAGCGACGCCGCGGGGACTGTCGACCCGAACCTGTGGCTGTGTGCCAAGGCCGTCGTCGTCACCTTTCCATTGCCGCCCCGCTGAGGCTGCCGGAATGAAGTGAGGCGGGTGGCCGCACGGCGTCGGGCCAAGTGCACTCGCTGGTTGGTGGACTCGGCTCTCGGCCGTCGTCAACTCAGCCACTGATGCAGCAGGCCGCACACCTCAGCGCTCGACAACAGATCGAGGTGGCTGGTGTCGAAAACCACCGCCTGACGGTCCGGGGCAAAGGCGAGGCGGCGGTCGGAGTCATGGTGCTGGCCCAGCGCGCTGGCCACTTGCACCAAACCATCGCCCAGCAACTTGGCCTTCAGGTTGCCAGCCGCCGGGCCCAGGCTCGCAGCGATGGCGAAGCAGCGGGTCACTTCCGGCAGGCTGACTTGCTCGCAGCGGTGCGTGCCGTCGTCGCCCGGTGGGGCGCTCACGATGTTGCCCAGTCGCAGGTCGTTGATGCCGGCGCTGCGCACCTTGCCCAAGCGCGCCAGCGGCGCCGCATACGGCGCGGCGCTGAGCAACAGGTCGACACCATGCCCCGCTCGTTCGAGTGGTGCGCCCTGGTGCGGCGTGCCCAGGCAGACCAGATCGTTCACACGCGCCGGCCAGCGCAGTCCGCCACGCTGGATCAGCGCGCCGTGGTGGATGGCACTGCGCGCCACCAGGCCGCCCATGCTGTGGCCCATCATGACCAGGCGTTCGATCGGCACCGGCCAGGCGTCGTACAGGCGCTCCATCAACTGCGCCAGGATCCGGCCGTTGGTCGACACGCTCAGGCCGCTGTTGTAGTGGAGATAAACCGGCGTGTAGCCCAACTCGCGCGCCAGCGACTCACCGTGATCATGGCCCGCGCGCTGCCACTGCAGATCGCTCATGCACAGGCCGTGCAGCAGCACGAGCAATCTCGGCGTTGCGCCGGCCAGGCTCGAACGCAGTGCAAGACGCTCGAGGGGCAAGGCTCGGCCGGATCGGCGAAACGCCATCGCGATCGCCAGAGGGTTGTCGGTGGCTGCCAGGTGGTCGCCCAGCACACCGTTGAGCATCGCCACGAGGGCTTCGCGTTCCGGACGGGGCGGCTTGCCCGGGTCGGAAGCGGCCAACGCAGGCTCCAGCCAACCGAGCAAGGCCTCGGCGCTGCCGCCAACCAGATGGGTGACACCACGCACGGTTTCGTAGACAAGGCCCGTGATGCCGCGGGTCCGTTCATCGTTCGGTGCTGCTTCACCAAAGCCCGATAGCCGGGGGAGGCTGGCGACGCGTGCGTGCATCGCCTCGACCAAGCTGGCGAGGCCGGCCACCGCGTCGGTGGTCAGGCGGGCAGCGCCGCGCAGATCGGCGGCTTGCAGCAGCGGTTGCGTCATGGGCCAGCAGGGTCGGTGGGTTGCACGAGCGGCGCCGCGCCGCGCGCGTGCGCGGGAATGGCTACAAAGCATGTTCGCGGCATCATCGGTCGCCTGCTGTCAGTGTCATGAGGACGTCGGCGTACCAAGCACAGTTCAGGCCCAGTGACTCGTCCTGCGCCGCGTCGCGGGTGGTCATGTCCATGCGGCTGGAATGCACGCCGAGCAGACACCAGCGCGGTCGGCCAGCGTTGACCGCATCCACTCGCGCCAGTACCGGCGAGCCGCTGCTGCCACGGTGCAGGCGCGCGTCGGTGAGGAAGAAGCCCAGCCCCTGGAAGCGGATGCCGTAGTAGGAGGCGACACTGGCCTGCCGCACGACCGGCAGGTGATGCACGGTGTCGAAGAAGCCGAGCGGGAAGCCCGGAATGGCCAGACGGTCGCCGACCTCGAACAGGTCGAACCCGACTGCCAGGTGCTGCGGCCCGAAGGGCCGCACTACGCAGCCGGGCGGCATCGCACTTCGGTCCAACTCGAGGACCGCCACGTCGACCTCCCCGCCACTGTCGCGCGCCTGGTGCCACATGGCGAGGCCGTTGCGGTGCAGCAGGATCGACAGCGTGGCCAGTTGCGTCAGGTCGCGCGGATCGGTGTGCATCTCGATCTCGATGCGGTCGGGCGCATGCCCGCTCGGGGCGTCGAACAGCACGTGTCGACTGGTGACGAGGAAGAGCCGGCCGTCGCGCTCGAAGAAGAAGCCGCTGGCCGATGTCAGCCCCTGTGCGCCCGCAAAGGTAAGCACGCGCGTGACGCCGAACAGTGCCTCATCCTCGGCGCGCTCATTGGCAGCGTTGCCGCCGGCGGGCCGGGCCGGCGAGAGCGTCGGTAACTGTTGCGCGGAGTGACCGCGCTCCCAGGCATCACGCCGACCGGACCACACCCGTTCGCTCTCGCCGGTGGCATCGGGCTGGTTGATCGAGTCGAACATCGGGTTCGATTCCCGGGTCTCCCCGCGCGCGGCTGCCTTGGCGCCCTGGCGCTGAAGTTCGGCTTGCTCGCCGTTGTCGGCCGCAGACTCGAGCGGCGCGTCGGGCGACAGCAGGCCGCTGGCGGGCAGGGCCCCTTCATCGGCAGCCGGAGGATCAGATCGGGTGGAGGACAAGGGACAACTCCGCTCAAGGACTTGTCCCGTCAAAGGCGACGCTTCCGCCGGTGGCGCTTCAAGCAAACCATTGCGGGGCGGTGTCACCAACCAGCGCGCCCCAATAGACGGCCCATGGTACCTGAAAGCCTGCCGCACCGGCCTTTTGAACTGCGCGCCTGGCACCCGATTTGCGACCGGCCCCAGTCCGGCGCCGCTTGCGTGGCATTGGGGTGGGGCTCCGTCACAGAATCGGCTGCGGGCCGCTCGGGCGCCCGATTCCTGCCGGTGCCGCTCGAGCCGGTACTCCGTCCCTTACTCCGGACCATGAATGAGCACATGGTTCGATTCACACGCTGCCCAAGAAAGTCAGCATCATCGACCGTGACCATCGAGCTCACGATGCCGGACACATCGGAGTCATTAACGATCGCAACCGCGTTCGGCGTGGCCGACCGGTCCTGAGGCTGCTGACATTCACGGGGTGGTTGGGCCTGCGCCAAATGCCGCTGTTGATACGTGTCAACAGGCTCACTTGATCTTGACGACGACCTTGCCCTTCGCGCGGCCTGCTTCGACGTAGGCCAGGGCTTCGTTGGTTGACTCAAATGGAAAGACCCGATCAATGACGGGT